>JBBIKM010000179.1:0-12219 GCA_037445455.1 bacterium
CCGGATATTGGTGGGGCTGATCTACCACGGCTGTGCCGTGGCATCACAACTTTCGAATCGATCCACCACGGCTGAGCCGTGGCATCACAACTTCCGGATCGATCCACCACGGCTGAGCCGTGGTATCCCTACTTCCGGCCGCAGGCGCCAAAAGCAACGGTGCAACCGTTGCTGATCAATATGAGACACCGGATATTGGTGGGGCTGATCCGCCACGGCTGAGCCGTGGCATCACAACTTCCGGATCGATCTACCACGGCTGAGCCGTGGTATCCCTACGCCCGGCAGCACGCGCCCCAAGCAACGGTGCAACCGTTGTCGATCAATATGACACACCCGATCAGCGAGACATTACTCGCGCCTCAAACTCGGCCTTGACTTTCCCACCCTCGCTGTGTACACTTTGCGCCGGCATTCCCACGCAAATCCCCGACCTGTAGGCCCGATCACGGAGGAGGCATGGACCTCAACTACATCGCCCTGGCGATTCCTTTCTTTCTGCTGCTCATCGGCGTGGAAGTCTGGTTTGCCCGCCATGAACGCAAGGACTACTACCGCTTCAACGACGCCATCAATGACCTGAGCTGCGGCGTGGCGCAGCAGGTGGTGGGCGTGTTCAGCAAAGTCATCATCGTCGGGGGCTATGTGTGGCTCTACGAAAACTTCCGGCTGCTGGAAATCTCCTCCTCCTCCGTGACGGCGTGGGTGGTGTTGCTGTTCGGCGTGGATTTCTGCTATTACTGGTTTCATCGCGTCAGCCATCGCATGAACGCGCCCTGGGCCGCGCACATCGTGCATCATCAAAGCGAGGAATTCAACCTGGCGGTGGCGCTGCGGCAGGGCACGTTTCAAAGCTGGTTTTCGTGGATTTTCTACCTGCCGCTCGCGCTCATCGGCTTTCCGCCGTTGATGTTTCTCACCATGTCGGCCTTCGATACCCTTTATCAGTTTTGGATTCACACCCGCGCCGTCGGCAAGCTCGGCCCGCTGGAATGGGTGCTCAACACGCCCTCGCATCACCGTGTGCATCATGGCCGCAATCCCAAATATCTCGACAAGAATTACGCCGGCATCTTCATCATTTGGGATCGCCTGTTCGGCACCTTTGAACCGGAAACCGAGCCGGTGGTGTATGGTGTCACCGAGCCGCTCAACAGTTGGAATCCGATTTGGGCCAATCTTCACTACTGGGCCAAACTCAAGAACCTCGCCAGCCAGTTTCCGCGCTGGATCGACCGCGTCAGACTCTTCTTCATGCCGCCGGAATGGCGGCCGGCCGGCTTGCCGCCGCTGCCGCCCCATCCCGAAGTCACGCCCGAAACCTATGTCAAGTATGATACCAAATTGCCGCTGGGTTTGAATCTCTATGTGTTGCTGCAATTCAGTCCGGTGGTGGTCGCCACCTTTTTCATGCTGCAAAAAGAAAACACCTGGCCGCTGCGCTGGCATCTCATTGCCGGCGGCATGATCCTGCTGGCGCTTCTGACCCTCGGCGGCATCCTGGACAAACGCGGCTGGGCCTTCCGGCTGGAGCTGGCGCGGCTGGTGTTGCTGGCCGTCATCACGATGCTGGCCTTTGCCGGCAGCGAGTGGTTCGGCCTCGCGCTCGTGCTGGCGGTGCCGCTGTGTGCCGGCTTGGCATTCTGGCTGGCAAGCTACCGCCCGGTGTTCTTTGCGCCCGCGCCAGTTGCCAGCGAAAATCCAGAAAGCTGGCGGCTTTCAGAAGCGCCATGAAAGCCGCATCAATAGCGGCGGAAACGGCAGGCATGGCACAACCCTGCGCTGGTGGCAGCGATTCGACTCACCGCGGAGCCGCAGAGATGAAACATCAAAATGCCTTTCTCCGTTACGTTGTTTCAATCCGCTGGCGATTTCCTTGGAGCAGCGGATTGCCCGCGTGGGGTAAATTGGCATGATGATCAGACCTGCCCTCGTTGCGGATGCGGTCAGGTTTGGCGCAAAATTCAAGGGGAAACAATCCAAACGGCAAGGCGCCTTTTCATTCACTGGGTTGTTTCAATCCGTTGGCGATTTCCTTGGCGCAGCGGATTGCCCGCGTGGGGAGATCGCTGCGTGAGTGATGATCTTGCAGAACTTCATTCCGACTTCGAAAAGCCGATCGCTTAACCGCCCTTTCCCGAGCGCCGCCCCCATTGAACCTGGCAAGTCATGAATCGTACCGATCGCTTGATCGCCACCGTTCTGCTGTTGCAGAGCAGGCGCGTGATACGCGCGCAGGATATCGCCGCCCATTTCGGCATCAGCAGGCGCACGGTTTACCGCGATCTGGCCGCGCTGCAGGAAGCCGGCGTGCCGCTCGCCGCGGAAGCCGGCGAAGGCTACAGCCTGGTGGAAGGCTATCACCTGCCGCCGATCATGTTCACCCATGCCGAAGCCAGCGCCCTGTTTGTCGGCGCTGAATTCGTGCAACGCCTGACCGACGAATCGCTGAAGAAGCACATGGCCTCCGCGCTGCTCAAGATTCGCGCGGTGCTGCCGGAAGAGAAGCAGGACTATCTCGAACGCCTGCAGCAGGTCACGGCCGTGTTCGCGCGGCCGCTGCAACCGCTGCAGGGCTTCCGCGACGACGTGCTGGCGCTCATGCAGGAGGCCGTGGTCAAGCGCCAGGTGTTGAAGATCGAGTATGTCGCGACCTCCAACAACGAGGTCACCCGCCGCAGCCTCGAGCCGCTCTGCCTGATCTATTACAGCGACCACTGGCACCTCATCGCCTATTGCCGGCTGCGCCAGGATTATCGCGATTTTCGCACCGATCGCATCAAGAACATTCATCCCACCGGCGAGGTGTTCGCCCCGCACCACGACTTTTCGCCGGCCACTTATCTCGAAAGGAACAACAAGATCGAAAACCTGCAGGAAGTGCGGGTGAAATTTCAGCCCACGGTGGCGCATCGCGTGCGTTACCGCTACCCGCAGGGCGTTTCCGAAGAGTCGACCAGCGACGGCGGTTTGATCGTCACGTTTCTGGTTTCGTATCTGCCTTCGCTGGCGGACTGGCTCATGTCGTTCGGTACTGATATCGAGATTCTGCATCCGGCAGAGCTGCGTGACCTGCTGCTGGAGCGCGCCCAAAAGGTGGTCGCACACTTTCACCAGCACCGTTGACCGCGTTGCAACGGCACAGGCACGGCCCACGGCGGCATCCAGCCGGCGCCGCTTGATCTGTCGCTGTGCGTCAAGAAAGGGAGAAAGCGCCCGGGCGCCTGGCTCCGAAGCGTGTGCAAGTCGAATGAGGGTCGCTTTTGTTCATGACAAAGCGACCGGGCGGTGTCCTGCAATGACTTGAACTGCTGACATAAGGCTGTCACACCCGCGGCTTATCTTGCCGGCACACAATCAACCTGCAGCAAGAGATTCACCGTGTATCAGATTAAAAAGGAGCGCACATGCTACGCACGATTGAAGATTTTCTGAAGGTGTGGGATGATGAAAGCGCCATGACCCTCAAAATCTTTCAGAACCTCACCGAGGCTGCCCTGGCGCAGCAGGTGACCGCCCAGGGCCGCAGCTTGGGCAGACTGGCCTGGCATATCACTACCTCGCTGCACATGCTTTCAGAAGCGGGACTGCCCGGCCTCGAGGCCCCCAAAGATGACGCCGCGATACCCGGCAAGGTGCAGGACATCATTGCGGCTTATGAAAAGGGCGCGGCGTCAGTGCGCGACCAGGTGAAGAAACACTGGACTGATGCCGCGTTGCGCGACACGGTGCCGATGTACGGCGAAGAGTGGGCCAGAGGCTATGTGTTGTGGGCCACCCTCCTGCATCAAGCTCATCATCGCGGCCAAATGACGGTGCTCATGCGCCAGGCCGGTCTCAAGGTTCCCGGCATCTACGGCCCGGCGCGCGAAGAGTGGGCCGCGATGAACATGCCGCCGCAGGAGTAGTCCACCCTCGCCTGGTGGAAGTTTCTGCCCGCGACACACAGGCACCGCATGGTGCCTCTGGCGAGTGCAGGCAGCCGTTCACCTGTTTTGTGGGCAACGCTCGCGGCAGAACCCTTCCGCCGCAAGAACCGCGTGCAGTAACCCTGGCCGCCGGCCGCGCAACCCCGCATGCGCATGCCGGCCTGTGCCAGCGCGAAAAAGAGAGAATGACCATTGCTCCACGCCCTCCGTTTCCAGCAAGAAATTCGCCGCGGTTCTTCGCTGCCGTTGCTGCTCAGCGGCGATGACGGCCAAACCTACGTCGTCAAACTCAATGCCGCCGGCGATGGCCTGCTCGCCCGCGTCATCGAATGGCTCGCGGCCCGGCTCGCCGAAGTGCTCGAAGTTCCGGTGCTGCCGCCGGTCGCGATTTGGGTTTCCGCCGGGCTGGCCGGCCAGGCGGCTGACCCGGAAATCAAAGAGCTGTTGGCGAGAAGTGAGGGTCTCAACCTGGCAACAGTTTTTTTGCCCGAGGCCACTCCTTTTCGCGCGCAAGCCGCCGCCGGCCGCGACGATGCTCTCCAAGCACGCCTTTTCCTCTTCGATCTTCTCCTGCTCAATCTCGACCGCACCGGCAGCAATCCGAATCTGATTGTGCACGGCGGCCGGTTGTGGAGTCTGGACTATTCCTCGGCCTTCGAGATCAGAAGCCTGCTCACCGGCGCGGCCTATCGCGAGCATGTGATCTTGAAGCAGCTCAAACGGCATCCCTTTTATCGGCCGGAGACGAGCGCGCATGCCTTTCTCGGCCAGTTGCGCGACATTTCCGAAGACCGGCTGCGCGCGATTGCGGCCAGCCTGCCCTCGGAATGGCTTGCGCCGCTGCAGCTCGCGCCCTCCGCAGCCGCGGCGCGCACGGCCCTCACGCATAAGCTGATCCGCTTGCAGCAACTCGGCCTCGCCAAACTGGGCCGCCGGTTGGATTTGCTGAAAGTGCTGGTCCTCGAATCGCAGGAAGAGAGCAACGCCAGAAACTTGCAGAACCGAAAGGATTTTGAATCGCGCTGGGGCTGAGCTGGATCCTCACGCAGCGAGGGATAGCGGCATCTTGTGCAAGGCGGAGACTCTGCCAGCAACAAGCATTGACAAGTCGAACCCGGTCGCTTCTGTTGTCGCCGTCAAATTACCGCGTCGCCAGCGCACTGTTTGAACCACGCAGCAACTCCGCAGATTCTTTGGCAAGAGTGCGCCTCATGTCTTGTCAAGAACGAATTCTCCTCGATTCTGCCATTCCGGTTGGCAAGCCTGCGATTGGGGTATGCGCCTGGCGGTGGAATTCAAAATCGATTTGCCGGCGCAAGGCTGGAGTGAACAGGAAGCTCTGCGCAACTCGTGGGACACGGTTGCAGCCGCGAATCTATTGGCTTTGACAGCCGCCCACATGGAGGGGAGCCACAAACCTGCTCACCCAATTGAAAACCGCTGTGAGTGCGAATTCTATTGCCCAGACGAGCAGCCCCAAGGGCGCGAAATGTAGCAACGAAGGGCAACGCCCTGGGAAAGCCGTAATCAAAAGAAATCACCAAGCCCCGCTGGGGCGCCATGGAATCACGTCAGGAATACCGCCCCTGCAGGGCTGGAGGCGACAAATCCTATTACTTCCCAGGGCGCTGCCCGTGGGCTATTGCATGCGACCCTGTCGGAGGCAAGCTGGACTTCTATAGCGATGAGAGTGTATCCTTGACGTTGTGGCACTTACTGGTGAGTAAATCATAAGGCCGTCCCAGATGAATACAACAAAAGCCCTGACTGGCAAAGTCGCGGTGGTGGCAGGCGCAACCCGCGGTGCCGGGCGCGGCATTGCCTGCGCTCTCGGCGAGGCCGGTGCCACGGTTTATTGCACCGGCCGCAGCACGCGCGCTGCGCTTGCCCGCCGCCGGCCGGATAAAGCAGCGCCCTTTGCGCTGGCGCAGCGCCGGGAAACCATCGAAGAAACCGCGGAAATGGTGACGAGCGCCGGCGGCGTCGGACTGGCTCTACCAGTCGATCACACCGTGCCTGCGCAAGTGCAGTCCTTGTTCGAGCGTGTCAAAGCCGAGCAGGGCCGCCTGGATATTCTGGTCAATGACATTTGGGGCGGCGACGAGCTGACGGAGTTCGGCATGCCGTTTTGGGAACTGTCATTGGAAAAAGGCCTGCTGATGTTGCAGCGCGCCGTGCATTCACATATTATCACCAGCCGCTTTGGTGTGCCGCTGATGCTCAACGGCACTGCGGGCCTGATCGTGGAAGTCACAGACGGCGATTTTTTCGGCTATCGTGGCAATCTTTTTTATGATCTCGTGAAAACCTCGGTCATTCGCCTGGCCTTTGCGATGGGCCGCGAGCTGCGGCGCCGCCAGATCGCGGCGGTGGCGGTCACCCCCGGCTTTTTGCGTTCCGAAGCCATGCTCGATCGTTTTGGCGTGTCCGCGGACAACTGGCAGGAGGGCGCGAAGCAGGATGCGGATTTTCTTGCATCGGAGACGCCGCTGTTCGTCGGCCGCGCGGTCGCGAGCCTGGCTGCTGATGCACAGATCATGCGAAAAACCGGCCGGGTCTTCAGCTCATGGGAGTTGGCGGAGGAATACGGCTTCACTGATCGCGATGGCAGCCGGCCCAACTGGGGCAGGCATTTCGCCGGGAAGTACGGCCGCTATCGCAAATGTGATGAGGCTTTTTATGAGTATTGGTGGCAGGGGCCGGGCGAGCTGGTATTTCCTGACTGGCCATGAGAGGTTCGAATCTTGCAAACCTGCTGCAGCAAGGATTGGCAGGCGAATTTGATACCGTCAGTCAAGAGCGGCAGCGCACCGCTGGTTTGAAAAGTAGGTTTTGCCGCCACGGTCATTCAGCAAGGATCTACGCAAGTTTTCAGGCAAGCTGAGAACTTGGCCCTTCGGGCAGCACAAAAATTTTCCAACCGATCGCAACGATCAAACTGGTGAAAACTTCATCAGTTGGCCTTAATCTATCTGTTGGTGGAAAGTTGGAATTTTGTTCTAGGGTTGAAAAGCTAATCGCCCATGCCAATTGTCAGTGTCGCTGACAATTGAAACCCTTCGGGCAGCACAAGAATTTTCCACCCGATGGAAGAACCCAACTGATGGGGCATGCTTGTCAGTTGGGTTCTTCTATCAGTTGGAAAGAAGTTGGAATTTCTTTCCAAGTTTGAGGAGCTAATCACCTGCCTTGATTTGCGGACAAGCTGCAAATCAAAGCTTCTGCGAAGCGGCAAAAAACTGTTTGGAGAATCTCGGCGTCTTCGGTGACCATCGGCGATAGAGTTTTCCACCGATAGGCACCGAAGTCACCGGGCATTGCCGCAAAACTTTGGCAGGATGATTTATCGGCAGAATTATTTTGAATCGTTCTGCCGGCAAATTATTCTGCCGTAAACCTTCAGAATTTTCTTCCAATTTTGTGCACCCTCTTGCCTAAAACTCCCGCGGCGGGTGGCGAGGTGAGAAAAAACACTCGAGGATTTTCAGAATGCAAAACAAGCGACGCTGTTCCTGGTGTGGCGATGATCCGCTCTACGTGGCCTATCATGATGCGGAATGGGGCGTCGCCGTGCACGACGACCGGCGGCTGTTCGAGATGTTGATTCTCGAAGGCGCGCAGGCGGGCTTGAACTGGCTCACGATTCTGCGCAAGCGCGAGAACTACCGCAAAGCCTTCGCGAATTTCGATCCGATGCGGGTGGCAAAATTCGACCGTCAGAAGATCGCCGCGCTGCTGCAGAATCCCGGCATTGTGCGCAACCGCCTCAAGATTCATGCGGCGGTCGCCAATGCCCGGGCCTTGCTGCAGGTGCAGGAGGAATTCGGCAGCTTCGACCGCTACATTTGGCAATTCGTGGGCGGCAAGCCGAAAAAGAACCGCTGGCGGGAGCTGAAGGAACTGCCCAGCCGCACGCCGGAATCCGATGCCATGAGCAAGGATCTCAAGCGCCGCGGCTTTTCATTCGTCGGCTCGACGATTTGCTATGCCTTCATGCAGGCGGTGGGCATGGTGAATGATCACGTGGTGGGATGTTATCGCTATCGCGAGGTGTGACATCTTCGGCCGGGCGGAGATTCTTATGATGATTTCGTGAGATCCGGGCACGGCGCCGGGCCTTTCACCAGATTCTTCTGAACCGCGGCCGCAGAAACCTTCAGCCGGCTTCTGGTATCAACTGGCCCCCAACTTCAGCCACAAGAACCTCCAGCCTGTTTCCGGTATCTTCTCAGAATCTGAGCATGAGTCCGCTGTGCCTCGGTGGCGCAGCAGAAGAGTTGGCTCTTTTTGTTGGTCTGCCCGGGCGGTATCTCCAACGCCGTGCTGGCTTCCCAACCTCAACCACAAGAAAAATCAGCCGGCTTCAGCCGGCTTCTGGTATCAGCCTGCGATTTGAATCGCAGGATTGAATCGCAGATTGAATCGCATGATTGCATCGCATGATTGCATCGCAGGATTGCATCGCAGGATTGCATCGCAAGATTGCATCGCAGGTTTGAACCGCAGGTTTGCATCGCAGGTTTGAATCGCAGTTTGCATCGCAGGTTTGAACCGCAGGTTTGAACCGCCCAGAAACCCCTTGCAAAATCCCGCCAAAATCCCTTTCATCTCTTCATGAACCAACTCGCGAGCTACGCGATCGTCGCCCGGCTGCGCGCGCAATGGCGGAGTTCCCTGCGGCACTATGACCACTTCACCCTGCGCCGCGATTTGATCGCGGGCCTGACCGTGGCCTTTGTCGCCCTGCCGCAATCCATCGCCTATGCCTTGATCGCGGGCGTCCCGGCGCAATATGGCATCTATGCCTTCATCACCGGCAGCATTGTGGCCGCGGCGTTCGGCTCCTCGCGGCATCTGCAAAGCGGGCCGACCAACGCCAGCGCCATCGTCATTGCCAGCACCCTCGCCGTCTATGCGGCGCAGGAAAACTTCCTCGGCGTCGTTTTTCTGCTGGGCTTTCTCGCGGGCAGCCTGCAACTGGCCGCCGGCCTGTTGCAGCTCGGCAATCTCACCGAGTTCATTTCAAAAGCCGTGCTCACCGGTTTTATTGCCGCGGCCGGGCTGCTGATCATGACGAATCAACTGCCCAACCTGCTCGGCTTCAGCAAGCAGATCAACATGATGGCGCTCGACGGCATCCTGAACGTCGTTCGCCATCTCGATCAAATCAACCCGGCCGCCCTGGCGATTGGCGCCGGCACGATTCTGGGCGCGCTCTTCATTCAAGAGTACTGCCCGAAATCGCGGCTGGGTTTGCCGCTGCTGCCGCCCTACTTGACCGCGCTGCTCGCCGCCGCCGCAGTGGTTTGGTTGTTCAAGCTCGAAGGCCGGGGCTTGCGCCTGGTCGGTGAGATTCCCAGCTCGCTGCCGCCGCTGAGTCTGCCGGTGTTCGACTGGAAGACCATGCAAGCCCTCAGCTCGGGCGCGCTGGCGCTCGGCCTCATCGGCCTGGCAGAATCCTATTCCGCTGCGAAATCGGTCGCCGCCTTCACCGGCGACAAGGTCGATCCGGATCAGGAATTGATCGGCCAGGGCGCCGCCAAAATCGTGACCGCGTTTCTCAGCGGCATGCCGGTTTCCGGTTCGATCACCCGCACGTTGCTGAACTATCGCGCCGGCGCGCTGACGCGCTTTGCCAATGTTTTCGCGGGAATATTCGTGGCGCTGGCGGGACTGCTGATCAGCCCCGTGATGCGTTACCTGCCGGTGGCGGCGCTGGCCGGCATTTTGATGTTGATCGCCACGACCATGGTCAATTGGCGCGAGGCCAAAATCGCCTGGCACACCACGCGCGGTGACCGTGCCGCCCTGCTCACGACCTTCATCGGCGCGCTGGTTTTTCCGCTGGATCAGGCCATCTTCATCGGCGTCGGCATTTCGATCATCCTCTTTTTGCGCAAGGTGCGCAAGCCGCGCCTCACCGAGCTGGTGTACGATTGGCATCTCGGCTTCAAGGAACTCGATGCTTCCCAGCCGCATCCGCTGCCGGAAATCGCCATCGTTCATATCTCCGGCGACGTGTTTTTCGGCACCGCGGAATTTTTGGAGAACGAGCTGTTGCGCATCGCGCACCGGCCCGAGCTGCGCGTGTTGATCTTGCGCATGCGCGGCGCAGCCTGCCTCGACGCCACGTTCGTGCTCTCGCTGATGAAGGTGCACGAATACATGAAGGCGGGCGGCAAACTGCTGCTCATCTCCGGGGCCACCAGCGAGGCCGCACGCGTCCTGGAACGATCCGGCCTGGAAGCCAGCATCGGCCGCGAAAACATTTTTTTCACCGATGCTACTTTGTTCAAGGCCACCCGCCGCGCCATTGACCGCGCGGTGGAATTCTTGGAGCAGGAGGGCGGCAATGCTGCCGGCTCTTCCCGCCACCCTGCTGCGGCACAGACGACTGCGCCGCAATCCCGGTGAGCGGCCGGACGCCCAGTCGCGCAGGAGGCCGGGCCAGCGCGAGAATTCTCCCACCAGCGCAGCGCTGCGCCTGAGTGGTCGGTGGTGAATCGCAATTCATGCACCCGTGGAAAAAGTCGACATTTGCATCATCGGCGCCGGCCCGGCGGGCCTGGCGACCGCAGCCGCGCTCATCAAGCTGCGGCCGGGATTGCGGGATCATATTCTGATTCTCGAAAAAGAGCAGCATCCCCGCCACAAGCTTTGCGGTGGCGGCCTCACGCCCTGGGTTGACCGCCTGCTGCGCGAGCTGGATTTGACCGCGCCGGCACCGGACTTTTGTGTCAACCGCGTGCGATTCCATCTCAACGACGAGCCGCTGGTTTTCGACGTGCCGGGATTGATGCGCACGATTCGCCGCAACGAGTTTGACGCCGCGCTGGCGGATTGCTTGCGCCGCAAGGGCGTGCGCTTGCTGGAGAACACGGCGGTGCAATCATTATCGCAGCGGGCGGAGGGCATCATCATCACCACGGCTCGCGGCGAGTATTGCGCCGAATTGGTGGTGGGCGCGGATGGCGCCAAGAGCCTGGTGCGGCGGCAGTTCTTCCGTGAGGCGCCCTCGCGCGTGTCGCGGCTGCTGGAAGTGCTGGTGCCGGCGACCGGCGCGGCAGCGAGTGAATTCGAGAATCAGACGGTGGTCATCGACTTTCGGCCAATGCGGGAGGGTTTGCAGGGGTATGTGTGGGATTTTCCGTGTTGGGTGAACGGCGCCCCGCATCTCAATGTGGGCTTGTTCGACAGCCGCATTCACGAGAGACAAAACAGCGTGCGCGCCGATCTGCCGGGTCTGCTCAACCGCCATCTCGAGGCGCGCGGCTTTGATCCGGCCACGCCGCTGATGGGGCATCCCGAGCGCTGGTTTCATCCCGCGGATCACTTCAGCCGGCCGCGGGTGTTGCTCGCCGGCGAGGCCGCGGGCATCGAGCCGTGGCTGGGCGAAGGCATTTCGGCGGCACTGGCCTACGGCCAGGTGGCGGCGGAAACCATCGTGCTTGCCCTGGACACGCATGATTTTTCTTTGGGGGATTATCGCCGCCGCATTCTTCGCCACCGGCTCGGCAGTCTGTTGCGGCGCAATCGCGTGATCGCGCGCTTGTTTTATGCCCCGCAATTTCGCGCTTTGCTGCCGCTGTTCGGCCGCGCGTTGCGCGGCTACGTGGCCCTGCGGCACCGGCGCACCGCGGCCAAACAAAAAGGCCGCTGAGGCGGTGCAGCATCAGCGGCCTGCGTTTTGAGTGGAGACGGCGGGAATCGAACCCGCGTCCGAAGGCCAGTCAACGAGAACGTCTACATGTTTAGTCTGTTGATCAATCTCGCGCGCGTGACCTCAGCAGACAAGGGTCAACACGCGCCAGCCTGTGGGTTCTCGCCTGCGATACCCAGACACAACCGCAGGCCAGCCACTGTTGTGACGCTCATTCACCCCCGAGTGGCGCGAAGGTGATGAGCGTGCCGCCTAGTTTGAATTAGGCAGCAACAGCATACGCATAGTTGTCTGCGTTTAAATTTGGTGCCCGGATATTTAACGAGGCTCCAGACAACCTCGACATGCTGCTCTCGCTTCCTCGACCCCCGTCGAAGCCATGTCGTCCCCGGAAGTCGCTTTATTGAACGCGCCAAAATACGAAACCGTTGCACTGGAATCAAGCTGAAATTCGCCGGAAAGGTAATGCCGCAGTTATTGGTGGAAAACGTAGCACAGCCCTCATGCCCAATGGCACCAACTTTTTGGGCAGGCAATGAAGGAAAAATGATTGGCAAAGAAATTTCACCGCTTTTTGTTGCTACGATGAACATTTCTGCGATAATTGCAAACCAAACATTTGTGACAGCC
>JBBIKM010000180.1:0-11217 GCA_037445455.1 bacterium
GAGGTTGGCAGGCTCGCGGGTTGCCTCAACGATGTCGATCACTTCAAAGACTTTCTGACCGGCACCTTCGACAAATCCCGGCTTGCGATCGAAGTGCTGAAAGACAGCGACGCCACGCGCGGCAATCTCATCAAGCAATTTCGCAGCCATCTCGGCAAAGCCGGCGAGGGAGACGTGGCGGTGCTGCAGTACTGCGGACATGGCGCGCGCTGGAAATCCGCGGCCGCGTTTAAAGAGTTCTTTTCCGTCGGCAAAGACGAAGGCCTGGTCTGTTATGACAGCCGCCGGCCCGGGGGATTTGATCTGGCCGACAAGGAACTGGCGGTATTGCTGGCCGAACTGGCAAAGAAAAATCCGCACGTGGCCGTCATTTTGGATTGCTGCCATTCCGGCTCGGGCACGCGCACGGTTGACGCTTTTCGCGGCTTGAAACCACGTGTCACCCATGAGGTTTCTGCGGAGCGGCCATTGGACAGCTACGTGGAAGGGTACTATGCCAGGCTGCAGCAAAAGAAGCAGCCGCTCGCCATTCCCGCCAGCCGGCACATCCTGCTGGCGGCCTGCGAACGCACGCAACAAGCGCAGGAGACGCCGGATTGCAGCGGCGTGTTTACCGACACGCTGCTGGAAGTGTTGAGCAAGTGCGGCGGTGACATTACTTATGCCGATCTGTTTGTGCGCTGCCGCGCGGCGGTACGCACGCGCGCCGACAACCAGAATCCGCAGTTCGAAGCGTATGAGAATTTCAATGCCTGGAGCGGATTTCTCGGCCGGGTCGCTTCGCAAACGGCGCGGCGTTACAGCGTCTACTGCGAGGGCAACAGTTGGAAGCTCGAAGCGGGCGCGCTGCATGGCCTGCCCACCGAACCGGAGAAAAGCGTGGCGCTGGCCTTGTATCGGGAAGACGAGCCTTCGCGGGTTGCCGGCAGCGCGGCGACCGTCATGGTTGGGCCGCAAAAGAGCGAATTGCGCCTGGGCTTCGCCGGCGATCCGGCGGCGCGCTATCAAGCGGAAATCACCACACTGCCGGTGCCACCGCTGCCGGTTTATTGCGCCCGCGAGGAGAAGCACAGAGAGTTGCTGCAAAACGCGCTGGCGCAGGACGGCTCGGTCAACGCGATGCTCACGGATATCGCTGAGGGAACGCCATACGCGCTTGCCGTCGAAGACGGCAAGCTTGTGCTCCGGCAGCGTGAAATGGATCTCCTCATTCAGGGAGTGGAGCTGAATCCTCAGCGCCCGGAGGAATCCCTGCGCACCATGTTGGCCATTCTCAAACACGTGGTTCGCTGGGAGCGAAGCTGGGCGCTGCAGAATCACGGCACCAAGATGGACACCGCGCTGGTCGATTTTGTTTTCTCCGAGAAACTGCCGGAGGGCGAGCATGATTATCCTGCCGGAGAAATCACGCTGGACTACGTCAAATCCGGCGGCGAATGGCAAAAAATCCCGGGCAAGTTCAAAGTGCGCAACCGCACCCAGCAAACCCTGCACATGATTTTTGCGCATTTCTCCAACGCCTACGGCATTCAGGTTTTTAGCAACGAGCCGGTGCCGCCGGGCGAGGAGTATACCACGCTGCAAGTGGGCGGTGATCCGGCGGTGGAGTTTTGGGTGGATGAGCCGGCCAATCACGCCAGCGAGAATTTCAAGCTGATTGTCAGCACCGAAAAGGTGGATGATTTCCTGTTGACGCAGGAAGGGCTGGAGCTGGGCAGGATTTTGTCTGCCACGCGCGGCTTCAGTCCCGCCAAGGCGGTCAAGAAATATGAGAATGACTGGTTCACCAAGAGCATGCGGATCAGGATCGTCCGCCAGCAGGATCAAATCGGCAGCCGCGCGGCCCAGCTCGCCAATGGGCAGGTGGTCGTCAAAGCGCATGCTGCGTTCAAAGCCAATCTCAGCCTGAACGCGGTGCGAACGGCAACGCGCGGCGTGGGCGAGGTCCTGGATTTCTACAAGGCCTTCGAGCGGCAGGGCATGACGATGCTCAATTTTGCCGGCACGCGCGGGGATAACGAAAGTGTTCTGGAATTGACCGGTATTCAAAACGCCGACGCCTTGCGGGAAAATCCCCTGGAAATCGCGTTGCATGTGCCCTTGCAGGAGAATGAAGGCATTCTGCCGCTGATGTTCGACGGCCAGCATGTCATGCTCGGCGGTGATCCGGTCAAGGACGAGCAGGGCAACACGCACATCAGCATCGACCACATTCCCGAAGTGCCGGACAACCGCCGCAGCGTGGGCAGGGCCTTGAAGCTGTACTTCTTCAAGACCTACCTCAAGCAGAACGTCAATCAATTGTGCTGGGTGGAGTATAAGGCGGATGGCACAAGCGCGCGGCACAACAGCATGCTGGCCGAAAAAGTGAAGGCCGCGCAGCATATCGTCGTGCTGATTCATGGCATCATCGGCGACACTGAGAACCTCGCCACGGGATTGCGCCTGGCCGGCCTCGACCGGCAGTTCGATTTGGTGCTGACCTTCGATTATGAGAATCTCAACACCCCGATCGCGGAGACGGCGCTCGATCTCAAGAAAAGGTTGGAAGCGGCCGGACTCGGCGCGAGTGACAACAAGAAGCTCACGCTGCTGGCCCATTCGATGGGCGGTTTGGTCTCGCGCTGGTTCATCGAACGCGGGGGCGGCAACACCATGGTCGATCATCTCGTGATGTGCGGCACGCCCAATCAAGGCTCGCCGTTCGGCAGGATCGATACCGCGCGCAAGATTGTGAACGTGCTCACCGGCGTGGCAATGAATTACATTCCTGCGCTGATTCCGTTCAACGGCGCCATTCTGTTCGCGCTCAATCGTTCGAAAAAGATCACGCCCACGCTGGAGCAGATGAACCCCGCTTCGGAGTTCATGGCCGCGCTCAACAGCAGCGGCGATCCCGGCGTGCGCTACACCATCCTCGCCGGCGATATCGCAACTTATCAGGAGCCGTCAGATCAGTTTTTTGCCAAAATGCTGGCCAAGGCCGGCAAGGGTTTGGTGATGGACGCTTTGTTCGGCGGGAGCGCGCACGATATTGCGGTTGGCGTCGAGAGTATTTTCGGCGTCGACGGCGGCCGCAATCCCCTGCCCAAGCGGGTGAACGTCGCCTGCCATCATTTGAATTACTTTACCTCCGCGGCCGGGCAGCAGGCGCTGCAGGCAGTGGCGTGGTGATGCCGGCCTGGACTGCTGCCCACTCGTGGGCGCGCGGGCAGCAGTCGCGGTTTTCGGTTCGGTGCGCAAGATTCAAGACCATTCTCAGGCTGGTGGTCCGTCACCTTGAAATGTATGATCATCATCCATGTCATCCTGCAAGGATTCTGTGAAGATTTGGTCACAGTGCCTGGTGCCTCACAAGATTGCTTCTGAATGACACGCGGAATCACTTGTACAAATCAAAGCAACAAAGCACGAGTATTCTCAAACCATAACCCAAAGGAACCATTATGGTCACCGATGATTCATTGAAACAAATCATGCCCAAACTGCCGGAGGCCAAGCGTGCGGCCTTTCTGCCTGCACTGCAAGCCGCGTTGAGTGAATTCGCCGTCAACACGCCCAGGCGCGAGGCCGCATTTCTGGCGCAGATTGCCCACGAGTCCGGCGAGTTGACCATCTTTGCCGAGAATCTGAATTATTCCGCCAAAGGCCTGATGGCAACCTGGCCCAGGCGCTTCCCCGACCTGGCAACGGCGCAGAAATATGAGCGTAATCCCGAGAAGCTGGCGAACTACGTCTATGCCAACCGCATCGGCAACGGCGACGAGGCCAGCGGCGACGGGTGGCGCTATCGCGGCCGTGGCCCGATTCAAATCACCGGGCGCGAGAATTATCAAAAATACGGCAGCCGGCTCAACGTCGATCTCATCAATCATCCCGACCAGGCCGCGACCCCGGAGGTGGGGTTTCGCATTGCCGGCTTGTATTGGCGGGAAAACGGTCTGAACGAACTGGCCGATGGCGAGATGTTCGAAACCATCACGAAGCGCATCAACGGCGGCTTGAAGGGCCTCGAAGATCGGGTGAAATACTTCGCGCGCGCCAAGCAAGTGCTGGGCGTGCCGGCCACCCGCGGCCTGCGCCTGCCGGAATCCGAGCTTGACCTCGAGCTACCGCCCGAATTCACACGCGGACGGGAAGCGCTGGAGGAAGAAGCGCCGGTCGAGCGGGAACGCACGCCACGAACGCGCCGGGCGGCACTTGCCCCGGCCGCGATGGCGAAGAAGAGCACTGCCAGGAGAAAAGCCGGTCTGCAGAAAGCTGCCAGGAAGAAAGTCGCACAAGAGAAGGCCGGAAAAGGGAAAGCCGCGAAAAAGAAAGCCGCCAGGAAGGCGGGCAGCAAGTCCCGGAGATCGGCAAAAGCAGTGAGCAAGCGCCAATCCGCAACCGGCCGCAAATAGCCAATGGCAGCCATACGATCCGACAATCCCGTAATCTTCCTCGCTTTCGCGCAGGATCGCGTCGAAGGCGGTGCGTATCTGCGCAATCTTCCGCTCGAGCTGGACGGCATCCGCAAGGCCATGCAAAAGGCGCGACAGGCCGGGCTGTGTGAAGTGGTGGAGCGCTCCAACACCACGGTCGAAAACATTCTCGACGTGTTTCAAGAGTATCAGGATCGCATCGCCATTTTTCACTACGGTGGCCATGCCGACAGCTATGAGCTTCTGCTCGAGTCGCTGACCGGCGAACACGCCACGGCGCACAGCGAGGGCCTGGTCTCTTTTCTCGCGCGGCAGAAGGGCCTGCAGTTGGTTTTCTTGAACGGCTGTTGTTCGCAGCAACAGGCGCATGATCTGATCGCAGCCGGATTGCCCGCGGTGATCGGCACCTCACAGAAGATCGACGATGCCGTGGCCACCAGTCTTTCCGGACGCTTCTACCGCGGTCTGGCCGCCGGCCTCACGATTGATCGGGCCTGGGCGGAAGCCGTGGATCAAGTCAGGGTCGAGAAAGGCACGGCCAATCTCCGGGCACTGCATTGGAAGGGGCAGGCCGAAGTCAGTGATCGTTTTCCATGGGAGATCTACTTTCGCCCGGGCGCAGAGATCGTCAAGGAGTGGAACCTGCCGGCGGCCGCCCATCAGCCGCTGTTTGGCCTGCCGCTGCCGGAGGGTTATTATCGCCGGCTGCCGGCGGCGCCGTATGTTGGGGTCAGAAATTTTGAAAAGGAGGATGCGGCGATCTTCTTTGGACGCGGCGAGGAGATTCGCAGGCTGCATACCCAAATCACCACCGGCAGTCAACCGATTCTTCTCTTCTCTGGCAAAGCCGGCGTGGGCAAATCCTCCCTGTTGCAGGCCGGGCTGCTGCCGCGCCTGGAGAAGGATTACACGACTAAGTACGTCCGTTGCCTGCCCTCCCAAAACCTGGCTGACGCGCTCACGCAGGCGCTGGAGGAAGTTGGCAACGAGTGCGGATTGCCGCCCCTGCAAGCCAGCGGGCAGGATGATCTTCGTCGCAAGCTCACGGAATTGCAGAAGGCGTTGACGGCAAGCACGGGATTCGCCCGGCAGGTGCTGGAAAATGAGCTGCAGAATCTCTCGGCGCGGAGCACTGAAACGGTGGCGTTTGCGGATCTGTGGCGGCGCATTGAAGAGAAGAAGGACCGGCCGTTGTTGCTCGTGCTCGATGCGCTCGAGAAATCTGCGGACGGTCGCGAGCACAACGAAGCCGCGCTTGCAGAACACCTGCGAGCGTCTTTGCAGCTCGTGCAGCCGGTTTTCACGCAAACGCAGGCGCAGCCGCGCGGCAAACTCATTCTGAGTTGCCGCGAGGAGGTTGCCCTTCCCGTACGCGAAGCCTTGCAAGCGCTGTCGCTGCCCTTTGCCGAAGTGTTTCTGCGGCCGCTGCCGCGGGAAGGAATCATCGAAGCCGTGGAGGGCGTGACGCATCATCCGGCCACGCAGAGCCAATTTCGTCTGGAAATCGAAAAGAACAATAACGGCAATTTGCCCGACCTCATCGCCGACGATCTGCTGGAAAGCGGGGAATCGCCGCTGGCGCCGATGCTGCAAATCGTGCTGACGGAGTTATGGCAAGCCGCCGTCAACGAGAACGCGCAAGCGCCGCGCCTGACGCTGCGGCAGTATCTGGAACTCAAACAGAGCGGCGGCCTGGTTGGCGCGTTTTTCAAGCAACAGCTCGAGCAGCTCAGCAACTGGGAGCCAGGCGCCGTCGCGTCCGGTTTGGTGTTGGACTTGCTTTATCAGCACCTCACGCCCGCCGGCAGCGCGCAGAGTCTTCGGATTGCGCAACTGCAGAAGATCTATCATGGCCGCCCGGAGGTGATTGGCCGGCTTCTCGGCAAATGCCGCGATCTCTATCTCCTCACCGGGGTTTCGACGCACAGTACCAGCCTGGCGCATGCCCTGCTTGCGCCGGCGGTGATCAAGGAATACAGCAACTCGGTGAAACCCGGCCAGCAGGCCGCGCGCATTTTGCACAGCAGGATCGAAGAGTTTCGCGCCAGTCAAAAGGACATCTGGCTGAATGACACCGACCTGGAGATGGTGGAGCAGGGCCGGGCGGGCATGCGGCAGTTGGATGCTGATGAAGAAAGATTGTTGCAAGTCAGCCGCGCACGCAAGGCGCAACGGGAAAGGGAACGCAAGCGCAATCGCGTCATCCGCAATGTGCTCGCCGTGTGCCTCTTGCTGTTTGCCCTGCTCGCCGGCTGGCAATGGCGGGTATCGGAACGCAACTACCAACGCGCCCAGGCCAGTCAATTGGCGTTCAGCGCGCGGGATTTGTTTCGAGCGGACAACACCAGGGCGTTGCGCCTGGCCGCAGCGGCCTACGCGATTCTGGGAACGCAATCGCCGGCATTGGTGGCGCGCACCCTGAGCGAGATCTTTCACTCGCAAGACCGGCAGCCGTTCTATGCCGCACGTTTCACCCATGCCGAGCATGTCAATACCGCCGTGTTTTCCCCGGACGGCACGCAAGTCCTCACCGCCGCGGAGGACGGATTCGCCAAGCTATGGGATCAGCGCGGAAATCTGAGGCAGAGCTTCGATCACGAAGGCTATGAAGTCAAAGCTGCGGCTTTTTCGCCGAACGGCAGACAGATCCTGACACTGGCCAACGCTGTGGTTCGTTTGTGGGAGCTGGAGGGCAGGCTCGTCGATCGCGATTCCTTGCTCTCCGGCCAGCCGGCGGATCTGGCGAATTTCTCGACTGACGGCACGCGCATTTTGAAATCGTTTGCCGGCAGCGAGGATGAAGACTTCCGCGCGCTTCTGCAACGCCTGCAACAGGAGGAGGGAATTTACCGGGTCATCCCGGCCGCCAATCGCCAGCGCGTGGTGACGATTTCATCGGAGGGAAGGGCCAGATTGTTGGATGGCGAAGGAAGGGTGTTGCGCCCTCTCGACAGCAGTGTGGTGGCGGCCGCCCTTGCACCCGACGGCAAGCGCGTGTTGACGATCACGGTCGACAGTCTCAGCACCATCCGGTTTTGGGATCAGCAGGGCAATTTCCTCAGTGCGTTCACCTACAACGGCGAAGTGAATCAAGCGGTGTTCTCGCCGGACGGCAGGCAGATGCTCACGGCGGCCAATGACCACACCGCCAAGCTGTGGGATCTCTCGCAGCGATTCGTGCACCGGCTGCCCCAACACGGTTTGGGCGTCACGGCCGCGGGCTTCTCCCCGGACGGCAAGCGCATCGTCACGGCCTCGCATGACGGCATGGCGCGGCTTTGGGATGAGCACGGCCTGCTGCTCGACAGTCTGGCGCATGAGGAGGCGGTGAACGCAGCGGTCTTTTCGCCGGATGGCAAACGCATTCTCACCGCTTGCCGGGATGGCAGGGCGCGGTTGTGGTGGTTCGAAGAGGCGCGCGTGGTGAGCCTGCCGCATCAGGGCGAAGTGGAAACCGCCGTATTTTCGCCCGACAAGGGCAGCCGGATTTTGACTGCCAGCCGCGACAGCACGGCAAGATTGTGGACGGCAGACGGCACTTTGCTCACGACGTTTTCGGCTCACGGCGAGGTTCTGAACGCCATGTTCGCGCCGGATGGCCGCCATATTCTGACCGTTGCGTCCGACAGTACCGCCACCTTGTGGTCTGCGAATGGTGGCGCGGTCCGGGTTTTCAAACACGAGGAAGAAATTTTGGCTGCGGCTTTTTCGCCGGAGGGCAAGTGGCTGCTGACCGGTTGCGCCGACAGCACCGCCAGGCTGTGGCGCACCGACGGTGCGGCGGCGGTAAAGGTGCTCCGGCAGCGGGAAAAGGTGCGGGTGGTCGCGTTTGCGCCCGATGGGCGTTTGCTGGCGACGGCCGGCAGCAGCGTCAAGCTGTGGGATGAGCAGGCGAACCTGCAGGCCAGTTTTGCGCACAAGTATGCCGTCACCTCATTGGTGTTCTCTGCCGACGGCAGGCAGGTGCTCACGGCCTCGGTCGATGCCAGTGCCCGGTTGTGGAATTTGCAGGGTGAGGTGCTGGCGTACTACGGCAAACATGCGCTCAAAGTCAATGTTGCGGCCTTCTCGCCGGAGGAAAGCAGGATCATCACTGCTTCGGATGACGGCACAGCCCTTATCTGGTGGACGCCACCGGCCATTTTCAACTGGCTGAAGACGGCGCCAGTTTGCCAATTGACGCGCCAGGACGAGGAGCTTTATGGCATCGTGCGGTGACACGGCGGGCGGCGGGATCGGCATTCGTTGGGAAATAAAAATCCCGCCGGGACGTCTGTGTTCATCGCGGCGGGAGGGGTGAGACTGCAGGCAGGGCAGCAGGTTGCGGATCAATAATAGGCGAAATCAGTCAGCATGGCGCAAGCTTCCATCAGGTAGAGGAAAATGCGCTCGTCTTTGTCATCGTTTACCGCCGCCCAGTCGTTCACTTTCACCACAACGCCGAGAAAATCGGTGTCATCAATGGTGAGCGAAGCCAGGAGTTCGGCGGTGTAATCACCGTTGTCATCGCGGGCGACGCGCTCCATCAGTTTGCTGTAATAAGGTTCGTCCGCGTCATCAAGGAAATCGTCGATGTCGTCTGGCTCGCCCGGCACGGCCTGCCAGTCTTCGCGGTCGCTGAGAACGTAATTCTCGAACCAGGCCAGCGCGGCGCGGCTTTCTTCCAGGGAGTTGTTGTTGCGCGCAAAGATGATCATCGTGATGCCGGCCACCGGACTGGAGGCCTCGATCAGGGTGTGGCCTTCGCTTTTTTCGATGCTCAGGTCGCTTTCAGCCGGCAGGGCAATAGTGGCGCCGGTGTTGTCCTCCTGATAGACCTCGATGAGGTGTGCAAACAAATCATCCAGCGTGGCACGCTCCTCCCCGGCGAACGGCTCTTCATTCTGTTGCACCAAATCGCGGAGATATACCTGCTCCTCCTCAAACAGGGTGTCGTAGATATCCCGGCAGCTCGCGCGATATTCGAGCGCAAAGGCGAGCGGGTTGCCGTTGTCATCAACAAAGGTGAACGGGCTGCTGTCGGCGAGCTCGCGGCGTGCCGGATCATCTTGCAGGTGGGGGTTGTCGCTGCGCAGGCCGCTGTAGAGTCGGTCGGAGGTGCAGGGGCTGGCCGGTGCCGCCGTCGAACCCTGACTCACCAACTTGGTGAAGTTGCCGGCCGCGGGAATCGCCCAAATGAAGCCCTTGCCGTTGACCGGCGGGCCGCCGTCGACCATGCCAACGAGATGGCCTTGATAAGTCAGCGGTGAGCCGGAATGGGCTTTCTTGATGTTTTTTTCTTCGAATTTGAAGACGCTCGTTTTCAAGGTGGGATAATTGCTGCCGCCAGTCGAACACAGTGCCGCCGCCAGTGCCGCCGGCTGTTGCGCGAGGCGATTGTCCAGGCGCTCGAGCGCGATGACACGGTCGAGTTTGGTTTCCTTCTTATCCATGCGGGAAGTTCTGTCGGGCGCTTCCCAGAAGTTGAGTGGCGTGTCGAGCGGCGCGTCGCCCGGATAGATCTGCAAGAGCGGAATGTTGGGCGGCGGGGAGGCCTGCAGGCGCAGCAGTGCCAAATCTGCCGGTGCGTAAGTCTTCTCGATGAGTGCGGGGAGTTTCTGATTCTTCCAAACCACGGTGATGGGCGAGCGGCCGGCGACCACGTGCAGCGCGGTGACGATGTTGCCCGGCTTGCCGTAGGCCACGCCATAGCCCGAAACCTTGCCGGCGTGCACCAGCACCACTGACTCCTGCTGGGCTGCGAGCGGCGGCGGCAGCAGGAGTGCGCAAGCCAGGACTGCTCCGGTCAACTTCGCAAAGCAGCGGCTGACACAGGAAAATCGGGAGGGGTTGGGCATCACTTCTCCAGATGACGGGTGAAAAACTGATATTCCCACCGGCGGGAGTTGTCGCAGGAAGGCAAAGCAGGCGCGATCGGCAAATTGGAAGAAGAAAGACAGGCGGGAATCGCGCCCCTTCTTTCACGCGGTCGGCGTGGGCCGGCGAATCGGAAGGTGCGGCCTTGCAGCGCGGGGAATGCAGACCGCGCAATGTGCTTGCAGGCTGCGGCCTTAATCGCCGCCCGAACCACTCTTCACCGGTTCGCCGCGGCCGCGTTTGAATCTGATCCGGTAGGTTTGGTCGCCCGCCGTGCCGGTCACGGTGTCAACCAGGCGCCCGGTGCCTTTGTCGATGATTTTCCAAATTTCTCCCGCAGTGGTGCTCTGGGTGGATGATTCAGTCGGCCTCAAATCGATGACCGGCGTGTCCCCGCGCTGAATGGTGACAACGTAGCCGCTTTCGTTCACGAAAGTAATGCTGCCCTGGGCGTCTGGCATGGCTGGTCTCCTGGCAATGAGATTAGCAGTGGAATGTTGCGGAAAGATAACTATATTCACCTGAATCGCAAGACAAATCTCCCTGCGAGTTGAATTTGAACCAGAACCGGCGGCCATGAGAAGAGTGCTTGTTTTTGCCATTTGTCTGAACGGAGCATTATGGAGCGCAACGCTTTCCGCCCAACCGCGTGTGGCAAATGCCGGCGAGCGGCTGCGGCTTGAACACCTTTCCGTTGAGCAGGGGCTGTCGCAAAATACCGTGCAATGTGTGCTGCAGGACCGGCAGGGTTTCATGTGGTTCGGCACGCAGGACGGGCTTAACAAGTATGACGGCTACGGTTTCACGATCTACCGGCCGGATCCGCAAAATCCGCAAAGCCTGAGCGGCACGCGCATCGAGTCGCTCTATGAAGATCGCAACGGCACGTTGTGGGTCGGCACCGATGGCGGCGGCCTCAATCAATTCGATCCAGTGACTG
>JBBIKM010000180.1:11258-12189 GCA_037445455.1 bacterium
CAAAATCCCGGGAGCTTGAGCCACAACAATGTGCTGGCCATACGGGAGGACCGTTCGGGCGCGCTGTGGGTGGGGACGGAAAAGGGCCTCAACCGTTTCGATCGCGCGACCGGCGTTTTCACGCGCTATTTTCACGAGGCGGAAAATCCGCACAGCTTGAGCCACAACTCGGTTAGTTCACTTTATGAAGACGAGGCCGGCGTGTTGTGGATCGGCACCTGGGGGGGCGGCCTGTCGCGCTTGAATCCCGAGGCGCGAGCGGAGGGCAGGTTTGTTCGCTACCAACATGATCCCGTCGACTCACAAAGCCTGAGCGGGGGGTGGGTACGATCACTTTGTGAAGACCGGCAGGGCAACCTGTGGATTGCCACCAAGAGCGGGCTTTCCTGCTTGCGGCGCGAGCATCGTGAGGCGGGAAGGTTCCAGCATTATCGTTTTGAGGCCGGCAATCCTGCGGGATTGAGTCACGATGATGTGTGGCTGGTTTTTGTCGATCGCGCCGGCACGCTGTGGGTCGGCACGCATGGCGGCGGCTTGAATCGTTATGAGGCGGCGACAGGAACCTTTCGGCATTATCGCCATGCACCGCAGGACCCGTACAGCCTGAGCAGCAACGAAATCTACTCTGCCTGTGAAGACCGGACTGGCGATTTGTGGATTGGCACACGCGACGGCGTGAGCCGGGCCGATCGGGCGCCGGCGCCCTTCCGCCACTATCAGCATGATGTTGAGAATCCCCACAGCTTGAACGATAATTCGGTGTGGTCGATCTATGAAGACCGCAGCGGCCGCGTGTGGATTGGTACGATGAGCGGCGGCCTCGATCTTTTCGACCGCACCACCGGTATGTTTCGCCACTATCAGAATGATCCGCGCGATCCTCACAGCCTGCCCAACAATTCGGTGTGGGCCATTACTGAAGATCATGCCG
>JBBIKM010000181.1:0-12180 GCA_037445455.1 bacterium
CAGCACGGGCGATCCGCCGACGCACCGTCGGCGCCAGCACGGGCGAGCTCGGCGCGTTCGGGCTTGCCACTTGGCTACCGCCCCCGATCCACAGCGGGATCGACTGGCGCGGCAGCGGGTCGATGGTCACGCGCGCGGGTCCGAACACGAAGTCATACACCGAAGCAATGAAGCTCTTCTTGTTATGATTGATCGGTGAGGGCTTGGGCGCGTACTGCCGGTAGCGATAGCCACGGCGGTCGGTGCGATACAACACTGTGCCGGTGTGGGTGCGCCAGCGAAAAATGGAGGCGAACAGGTCGCCCACGAAGTCCAGCGAGAGGCCGCGGCCCTTGCCGCTCTTGCGGCTGCTCAGCGCGATCACCAGCGCGATCAGGATGAGCATAAAGATCACGAAGTAAACCACCAACGTGATCGCGATCCAGGCTTTGTAGATCACGGTGAAAACGCGCCACAATGCCGCCCCGATCTCCGCGCGCCGTTCCGCCCAGGTTTTCTCGCCGCGGCGTTGCAGGGTCTTGCCGAAGTCATAGATCAAATCGCCGTTCTCGGTGACCTGCAGGCGGCACACGTATTTTTGGATCAACTGCTCCAGGGCATTGCGCGCGTCATCGATGAACAAGCCGGTCGCGGCCGCCGCTTCATTGAGGGTAAAGTGCCGCTCTCCCTTGTGCAGCCTTTTCTCCAGGATGATCCTGGGGTCTTGCACGACTGCCGTTGCCATGAATTGCTGCTTTCTGTTTGCGGAATTCGAGATGATATTGCCCCAAGGCGGAAGGATCGCAACCCAAAGGAAATCGCCAGCGGATTAAATCAACCCAACAGACATCCGCTGAAATGTTGCAATCCGTTGGAGAGATTTCCTGCCTTGAAGCCAACCATTTTACTTTGAAGAAACCAAGGAATCAACAGCGAAGATTTTCTTGCACCGCGAAACCGCGAAGAATGCGAAGCAGGGCAGACTGGCGGTCCAATGTCACTGACTTTTCCCCTCTGGCAAAACAATCGCAGGCACGACTGGCAAAAAATTTCTCCAACTATTTGCCTTTGTTTGTCAAGATGATGACAGCAGTTTGACAAGCCTGAGCTTGCTTGAGCAAAAGCAATGAAAAAAAACGGCTGTCATGAACATATGGTTTGCCATCATCGAAGAAATGTTCATCGTAGCAACAAAAAGCGGTGGATTTTCTGCCAATCATTTTTCGGTCATTGCCTGCTTAAAAAGTCAGTGCCATTGGACTAACGGTCTGTCACCTTGAGATACACAGCCATCAACCATGTCATCCTGCAAGGATTCTGTGAAAATTTGATCACAGTGCCAGGGCCTCCCAAGATTCCCTCTGAACGACGCGCGGAATCACTTCTACAAATCGAAAATAACAGAGCACCAGGCGTTCTTCGCGTCTGGGGATTCCAATTGGTGGCAGTTCCTGCCGCGCGATGAATCTGCTTGCACAGTCACTCGGGGAGACGCCGGCGTGCTTAAAGCTGCCAGCAGATGCCGCCGCAGTACGCGAAGGCCGGCGATGCGCGCCAAACCGGCCAAAATTACAACTATTTCCTCCGCAAACAAGAGAAATTCCCCAGTCGTTCTCGTGTGAAGCGGGAGAAGCAACCAACACCCACAGACGCTGGCATACGGCGAGCCTTGCCCAGGCATGCGCGCTTGCCGTTGCCGAGAGAAATTTTTCGCAGCATGACATTCCGGGGACATCCTTCATGCTGATGAGTGAAGGATGAGAGGCGGATGGCGCGGCGCGAGGGAGAATTCGTTTGACTCTGGCCCAAAACTTCGCTATCATCCGCCACCTTATGAAGCACATCCTCGATGGCAAATCCCTCACGCTGGAAATTCTCGCACAGGTGGCACAGGGCGGCGCCGAGCTGGAATTATCCGGCGAGGCGCTCAAGCGCATGGAGAGCGCCCGGCGCGTAATCGAAGGCATTCTGCACAGCGGCCGGGTGATGTACGGCGTCAACACCGGCTTCGGCAAGCTCGCCGAGGTGCGCATCTCGCCGGATGATTTGCAAACGCTGCAGACGAATCTCATTCTCAGCCATGCCTGCGGTACCGGCCAGCCGCTGTCCGCGCCGGAAGTGCGTGCGGTGATGGCGCTGAAGCTCAATGCCCTGCTCACCGGATATTCCGGCTGCCGCACCGTGCTCGCGCATTATCTGCACCACTTGCTCGCCAAAGACGTGTTGCCGGTGATTCCCGAGAAAGGCTCGGTGGGCGCCTCCGGCGATCTCGCGCCGCTGGCGCACCTGGCGCTGGTGCTCATCGGCCGCGGCGAGGCTTGGGTGCAGGGCCAGAAAGTCAGCGGCCGCGAGGCCCTGCGCTTCGTCGATTTGCAGCCGCTGGAATTGGCGGCGAAGGAAGGCCTGGCGTTGATCAACGGCACGCAGTTCATGGCCGCGGTCGGCAGCCTGGCCTGGTTGCAACTGCACACGCTCACGCGCAGCGCCGACGTCTGCGGCGCCATGAGCGCGGAGGCGCTGTTGTGCACGCCGGTGGCGTTTGACCAGCGCATTCAGGTGGCGCGCGGCTATGCCGGCCAGCAGCAAGTGGCTGCCAACTTGCGGCGGCTGATGGCCGACAGCCCGATTCGCAACTCGCATCTGCACTGCCAGCGCGTGCAGGATGCCTACTCCGTGCGCTGCCTGCCGCAGGTGCACGGCGCCGTGCGCGACTATCTCCAGCCCCTGCGCGAAACCTTTGCCGTTGAGCTCAATGCCGCCACCGACAATCCCCTGGTGTTTGCTGAAGACGGCGAAGTGCTCTCCGGCGGCAACTTTCACGGCCATCCGCTGGCAATTGCCTGCGACCTCATCGCCATGCTGGCCACGCATCTCGCCGCCATGAGCGAGCGTCGCATCGCCTTCATGATGGACACCACGCTGAGCGAATTGCCGCCGTTCCTGGTGAAGAACAGCGGCCTGCATTCCGGCTTTATGATTGCGCACGTGACCGCCGCCAGCCTGGTTTCCGAGAACAAAGTGCTCAGCCATCCGGCCTCCGTGGATTCGATTCCGACCTCGGCAAACCAGGAGGATTTCGTCAGCATGGGCGCGCACGCCGCGGTGAAGGCGCGCACCGCGGTGCAGAACGCCATGACGGTGCTGGCGATCGAGCTGATCTGCGCCTGCCAGGCGCTGGATCTGCGGCAGCCGTTGGAGCCGGGGCCGGCCACCAAATCGGTGCGCAATCTCGTACGCGCGCAGGTGCCGCCGTTGACCGAAGATCGCGTGCTGGCGGATGATCTGGCGGCCGTCACGCGCCTGCTCGCCAGCGGTGCGGTTTTGCGTGAAGCTGAAAATGTCATCGGAGAGTTGTGACATGGAAAAGATCATCGGTGAAGCCTTGACCTTTGACGACGTGCTGCTGGTGCCGCAAGCTTCCGCGGTACTGCCCGGCGAGGTGGATTTGAAAACCGGATTTACCCGGCGCATCGCTTTGAATATTCCGCTGGTGAGCGCCGCCATGGACACCGTCACTGAAGCCAATCTTGCCATCGCGCTGGCGCGCCAGGGCGGCATCGGCATCATTCACAAGAACATGTCCATCGAGAAGCAGGCCGCTGAAGTCGATGCGGTGAAGCGCTCGGAAAGCGGCATGATCTACAACCCCATCACGCTCGCGCCCGGCAACACCGTGCGTGAGGCGCTGCAGCTCATGAGCCGCTATCACATCTCCGGCATTCCGGTGGTGGAGGGCGAGCTGCTGGTCGGCATTCTCACCAATCGCGATTTGCGCTTCGAAGACAACGTCGAGCTGCCGATTCACCAGGTGATGACCAAGGACAACCTCATCACCGCGCCGCTGGGCACCACCCTGGAAGCCGCCGAGCGCCTGCTGCAAGAGCATCGTATCGAGAAGTTGCCGATCGTGGACAAGCGCGGCCGGCTCAAGGGCCTGATCACGGTCAAGGACATCAAGAACAAGAAAATGTATCCCAATGCGGCGAAGGATGATCGCGGCCGCTTGCGCGTGGGCGCGGCGCTGGGCGTCAGCCGCGACACCCTGGACCGCGCCGCGGCGCTGGTGCAGGCGCATGCGGATGTGCTGGTGGTCGACACCGCCCACGGCCATTCCGAGGGCGTGATCAAAACCGTGCGGCAACTGCGTGAAGCCTATCCCGAGGTCGATCTGATTGCCGGCAACGTGGCGACTGAGGCCGGCGCGCTGGCGCTGATCGAAGCCGGTGTTGATGCGGTGAAAGTGGGCATCGGCCCGGGATCGATTTGCACCACACGCGTGGTGGCCGGTGTGGGCGTGCCGCAAATCACCGCCGTGATGGACTGCGCCAAAGTGTGCCGCAAGTTCGATGTTCCCATGATTGCGGACGGCGGCATCAAGCAGACCGGTGACATTGCCAAGGCGATTGCCGCGGGCGCCGATTCCGTGATGCTGGGCAACATGCTGGCGGGCACGGAAGAAAGTCCCGGTGAGATGATCTATTTGGAGGGGCGCAGCTACAAAACCTATCGTGCCATGGGGTCGATCGCCGCCATGCGCCAGGGCAGCAGTGATCGCTATTTTCAGGAGGGCCGGAAGAAACTGGTGCCGGAGGGTATCGAAGGCCGCGTGCCGTATCGCGGCAAACTCGCGGACGTGGTATTTCAAATGACCGGCGGCCTGCGCGCCGCCATGGGTTACGTCGGCGCCGCCACCATCGCCGAGCTGCAGGAAAAAGCCCGCTTCGTGCGCATCACTTCCGCCGGCTTGCGGGAAAGCCATCCGCACGACGTGATCATCACCCACGAAGCGCCAAACTACAAGCTGCACGGCAGTGTTTGAAGCCGCGGCGGAAATTGCCGCCGCCGGAGAGTTGCTGCTTCACCGCTGTGAACCGGGATTGCTTCCGTCAATTCCCTGGCGGGCAGAATTGCGGTTGGTCACCTGGATGCGTGGCAGTCATCTCTCGGGATGGCCTGCCGGCGATTCGGTGAAATGCCCGGCGGGGTGCGCGAGGCTGCCCCAGGTCTTTGCAGGATGGCGCTGAGGCCGGCGGAGTTTTTCCAGGTAACCGCGGACTAACGCAGCACCGCCAATGGCCCCGCCATCGCCGGCGTGAGCGCAAAAACCCGGATGGCGTCATCGGCCAGCACGAAAGCCGGGCAAATCATGCGGAGCATGCTTTTCACGTTGAGCAGCATGTTGCCCAGCATCTCCAAAGAGGCGCCGCTGGTCGTGAGTTTGCCGATGTATTCCTCATCGTCGATGCGCAGCACCTGCAGAAACGCCGGGTCTTTTTCGTTGAAGAATGGCTTCATGGAGGGGAGGCTGGCGTCAAGCTGATCGCGCAGCCGGTTACTCACCCTGGTTCCCACCAAAATCAGATTGCCGTTGCTCGTCATATTCTCCTCGTGGCCTGGCCGCAAAGTCAATTGAAACCTAAAGTGATGAATGCCGGATTAGACCTGTGCCTGGCGCCCTCTCCGGCAGCCGGGGAGGTCAGGCGCTTTTTTCACTGGCCCCATCGGCCCACCCGCACAGTCGCCGGCGCGCGAGTCCGGCGGCGACCATGTCATCATGCCGTCTTCCCCAGGCACGTGTCGCCTCACTGCACGCGCAGCTCGCAAATCTTGCGGAAATGATAGCCGTACACCGCCAGTGAAATGGCAAGCGGCAACACCCTCGGCCGACAGGCCAGCGTCCACCAAACGAGCTTCCAATAGTGCACGCGTTCGCTGCCCAACAAACCCAGGCGGTAGATCGAACGCAGCAGCGCCAGCAGTTGTTCGGAGAGGTGTTGGAAGTGCAGCGGCGCTTTGATTTTCGGCGGCTGGTATTCGCGCAGAAAAGTCTTGACGCGCTGGTAGTAGGCTTCCGGCGAGTAGATGTGATCCAGCACGTAACGGTAGCCTTTGCGCAGCGTTTCCAGATTCATCGCCGGGATGATGTTGGTGGTGCCGTCGACGTTGTCGCCCGACATGCGCTCGAGCAGGCGGCCGGCCTGCTTGAGGCGTTGGTAGAGCGCGGTGCCGGGCGGCGCCTGCAGCAAGCCCACCATCGCGGTCACGATGCCGCTTTGCTGAATGAAATCGACCAGCCGCTGAAAGGTGGAGGGGGAGTCGCTGTCAAAGCCGAGAATGAAACCGGCCTGCACCTGCAACCCGGCGCGCTGGATGCGTTTCACGTCGCCAATGAGATCACGGCGCAGATTCTGCTTTTTGCTGCATTCCGCCAGACTTTGCTCTTCCGGCGTTTCGATGCCGATGAACACTGAATTGAAACCGGCGGCAGCCATCATCTCCAGCAATTGCGCGTCGTCGGCCAGGTTGATGGAAGCCTCGGTGAAAAAGGAAATGCCGCGTTTGCCCTGCCGCCAGGCGATGAGCGCGGGCAACAACTCGGTTTTAAGGCTGCGCTTGTTGCCGATGAGATTGTCATCCACGAAGAAGACGTTGCGGCGCCAGCCCTGGGCGTAGAGGCTGTCCAACTCGGCGATGATTTGCGCCGCGCTTTTGGTGCGCGGCCGGTGGCCGAGCAGCGTGGTGACATTGCAGAAATCACAGTTGTAGGGGCAGCCACGCGAGTATTGGATGCTCATCGAAGCATAGCCGTCAAGCTCCGCGAGGTGCCAAAGCGGCACCGGCGTGGTCAGCAGGTCGGCAAATTCGGCGGTGGCGTAGAGGCGCTGGGCGCGGCCGTGCGCCAGGTCTTGCAGGAAGGGAGGCAGGGTCAGCTCGGCTTCATTCAACACGAAATGATCGACGTGGTCGAAATCGGCGTGCTCGGCGGTGAACAGCGGCCCGCCGGCGACGACTTTCACACCGGCCGCCTGGCAGCGGCTGATCACCTGTTGTGCGGAGGGCCGCTGCACCGTCATCGCGCTCACGAAGGCATAATCGGCCCAGGCCAGATCTTTCGGCGTGAGCTGCCTGACATTGAGATCGATCAGGCGTTTGTTCCACGCCGGTGGCAACAAGGCGGCGACGGTGAGCAAACCCAGGGGCGGCAGCGAGGCGCGTTTGCGAATGAAACGCAGCGCATGCCGGAAACTCCAAAACGTGTCGGGGAACTCTGGGTAAATCAAGAGGACATTCATCATTCCGTTCCTTTGCTTTACACCGGGAATGCCGGCTGCCGGCAGGCGGCAGCGCGGCAATCCCAAATTCCCATCGCGCGAGGCTTACCAGGAACGGCGCCCACCGCCGCTGCCGCCGCGGCGTTCGAAGCCACCGCTGCTGCGCCGGTCGTTGGTGCGCGGCCGGGCTTCATTGACGTTCAGCGATTTGCCATCGAGATCGCGGCCGTTCAAGCCGGACATGGCCGCTTCGGCTTCGCTCTTGGCGGGCATTTCCACAAAACCAAAGCCTTTGGACTCGCCGCTAAACTTGTCCTTGATGATCTCGGCGGAGGTCACCTGCCCAAACGTCTCAAACATCTGTTGCAGGGCATCGGGGGTGACGCGGCGCGAGAGGTTGCCAACGAAAATCTTCATGATGAAACCATCCTGAGATTAGATGTGAACAGCATCTGTGTGATTGATGACTAATTGAACGCGAACCGCCGGCTGCGGGTCCGGCCCGCGGCCGGGCCGCCGTTGCGCCGGGCATAGCCGCGCGGCGCAAAGCTCCGGTGCCGGCGTTCGCGTGGCTCCGCCGTGGCGGAAGAAACCCGACTGTAATCAAAGCCCGCCAGGGTGTGGCGCGGGATCTTGACCTTGATCAATTGTTGAATGGCGGAAAAAGCATTTTCCTCCACCGGTGTGACCAGGGTGAGGGCGTCCCCCACGGCTTGCGCACGGGCCGTGCGGCCGATGCGATGCACGTAGTCCTCCGGTGTCACCGGCACGTCGAAATTGATCACGTGCGAAATGCCGTCGATGTCCAGGCCGCGCGCGGCAATGTCGGTGGCCACCAAAATGCGGTAGGCGCGCTCGCGGAAGCCTGCGAGCGCAGCCAGACGCTGGCCTTGCGTGCGGTCGCCGTGAATCATCGCGGCCTTGAAACCGCTTTCCTTCAGGCGGCGCGCCAGGCGCTCGGTGCGATCCTTGGTGCGCGCGAAAACCAGCACGGATTCCATCTCATGCTGCTGCAACAGCGCCATCAGCAACTCGGTTTTGAGATGCATCGGCACCGGATATGCGGACTGGCTCACGCCCTCGGCCGGCGCGGCTTGCCGGCCGACTTGCACCGTGGCCGGGTTGCGCAGAATTTTCCGGCTGAGCTCGAGAATTTCTCGCGGCATGGTGGCGGAAAACATCATGGTCTGGCGCTGTTGCGGCAGGCGGGCGATGATGCGATTGACATCGGGCAGAAAGCCCATGTCGAGCATGCGATCGGCCTCGTCGAGCACCAGCACTTCCAGGCCGTCGAAGCGGCCCACGCCGTTCTTCATGTGATCCAGCAGCCGCCCGGGCGTGGCCACGATGATATCGGTGGCCAGGCGCAAAGCCCGCTGTTGCGGCGGAATGCCGACGCCGCCGTAGATCGCGGCGGTGTAGAGTTTGGTGTACTGAATAAGGCCTTGCATGACTTCATTGATCTGCGCCGCCAGCTCGCGCGTGGGCGTCAGAATCAGCGCGCGGATCTTGCCGCTCATGATGGGATGCAGCCGGTTCAAGATCGGCAGGGCAAAGGCCGCGGTCTTGCCGGTGCCGGTTTGCGCGCAGCCGATGAGATCCTGGCCGGTGAGGGCGACCGGAATCGCCTGTTCTTGAATGGGAGTCGGCTCATGATAGCCCAACTGGTCGAGCGCTTTGAGCAGATCGGCATGCAAGCCGAAACGGTGAAACGACATGATTGTCCTTGAAAATTGGTCGCGGCGGGAAAGTGCAAAGAGATCACTCTCTTCCGGAAGCGATTGAATGGAGAAATGTGACCGTGGCCCGGGAATCTCTTTGTCTTCAAGTCAGCTCTTGACTTCTTCCACCAATGCCAACGGCAGCAGGGCAGGGGGGCTGTGCGGAATGCAGCAGCACAGAAGAGATGAATGCGAAGAATTTCGGCAATAACCACTGAGTGTTTGGGGTGGGATCACGCGCGGATTGACTAACACCGAGGCTCATCACCACCTGTGTCGCGCATCAACTCTTTGCCGCCGCTCTGAGGCGAGCGCTTTGTCATTCGCCTTTCGCAGCCCGTTTGTGATGCGCAGGGTCAACATACGAATATCTTGCGCCGAATACAAGCACGAATATGATTATTTCCAACTTGTCAAACACTGTCACTCTGATCACCCCGCTCGCTTCCCCAACGACCTGCCCTGGTACGCGTTGGCGGCAAAACCTGTGACCGGGAGGTTGGCGGTGTGCGTCTCGCCTGCCGATTCCAATCGGCGCGCCTGCTTTTCAGTCGCGCGCCTCGTCGCACGTTGGGGGAAGCGACATTCATCCGCTCGTGGGTTTGGAGTTGATTTTCTGTTCTGAAACGCATTCATTACGAACCAAAAATCCGGTTGCAAACCAATGCCGGCGCATGCCGCCACTCTCTTCGTATGAAATCAATTCGCCTGACTCATATTCTTCCTCTGATCATCCTGCTGTCCGGCTTCTATTTTCTCGGCAACACTCCTCGCCCGCAGGAGGATCACCGCCACTGGCCCTCGCGCGAGCAAATCCTCGACAATCTCTTTTCCGGCCGGCGATTGCTATTCGTCTACGGCACCGGGCGGCCGGAGCTGGTGGCGCACTATCGTGCCTGGGCCGCAGCGTACCAGAAGCGCACGCGCCGGCTGCAAATCACCATCAAGAGCGATCGCGAGGTGACGCGCACGGAGCTTGCCTCGCAAGCCGTCTATCTCGCCGGCACCGTTGCATCCAACTCCTGGTTGGCCCATTTCTCACCGCAACTGCCGGCGAAATTCCATCGCGACGGGTTTCAATTCCTGGGCAAAGACTACCGCGAACCCGGCGATCTCATCGTGCTGTTTTATCCCAATCCTGCAAACCCGCAGCAGCCGTTGCTGCTGCTTGCCGGCAATCGTGATGAGGAAGTGTTGCGTTCGGAGCTGTTTCGACCGGGCGGCGATTATCGCATTTTCCGCAACGGCGAATGCCTGGTGTTCGGCCATTTCTCGCAGGCGGCGGACCAGCGCTGGACTTTCGATGCCGCCGGCCACCACGATTTTGCCGCGGAGACGCGGCTGGCGAAGGAAACCGAACACTTTCGCTTCTACACGCACGGCGCGGTGTTGCCGGCCGCCGAGCTGGAGCTGTTTGCGGCAGAACGTGAGCAGCATCATCAGCGGCTCACGGCATTTCTGGGAAAGAGCGAAGCCGGCCCGCGGATCGACTATCATCTTTATCCCAGTTTTGAGCAAAAAGGCCTGATCACCGCCAGCACCGAAATCGCGCATTGTGATCGCGAGCGCCAGGCGGTGCATGTGACGGTCAGTCAATGGGTGCGCGGCGAGACCGAAGGCTGCGAAGCGGATCTGGTGATTGCCCGCGCGTTGGGTGTGCCCCGGCACGCGCTGCTGGCAACCGGCTTGCGCGTGTCGTTCACCGACAACTGGCGCAACCACGGCTATGAGTATTGGGCCAGCCGGCTTTATCTCTCCGGCAATGTGCCGAAGCTGGCCGAGATGCTTGACAATGCCAATTTCGCGCGCGAATCCTGTTTGATCATGGCGCCGCGTCCTTCACCAATTTCCTGGTCCAGCTTTGGGGCCGCGAGAGATTTCTTGCAAACTATGCTGACTGGTCACCGGCCGCGGATGACATTTCACGCCTTGATCGGGAATGGCAGGCTTACCTCGAGCGTCTGGCGCACAGACATCGGGCGTCGATCGCGCAGAATGTCGCCCACTTTCCCCGCGCCGATTCGTTTCAGAAGGGCTTCTGTCACGCGCACGAAGGGTATCAAATCTTCAACGGCTATCTCTCCCGCCGTTCCGATGACGCGCTGGCCAAGCTGGCGGACCTGGGTGTGAATGCGGTTTCCCTCACACCGTTTACGGCGATCACGGATCCGCAGCGGCCCGAGTTTTTTCGCTTCTGGCGCAGTGCCGGCAGTGAAAACGATGAAAGCGTGATGCATGCCGCGCACACCGCGCAGCAATTGGGAATGGCCGTCATGCTCAAGCCGCATATCTGGGTGGGGCACGGCGGCTGGCCGGGCGACATCAAAATGGCCAGTCCACAGGATTGGCGCCAGTTCTTCGATTTCTACTACCGCTGGATTCGTCACTATGCCCTGCTCGCGGAGATGTACGGCATGGAGCGATTCTGCATTGGTGTGGAACTGGCTCAGACGACGCGCGACCATGAGCAGGAGTGGCGCGACTTGATCGCCAAAGTGCGGCGGTTGTACAGCGGCGAGCTGGTCTATGCCGCCAATTGGGGCGAAGAGTTCGAAAATATTCGCTTCTGGGATGCGCTCGACTATCTCGGCCTCAATTGCTACTATCCCCTGAGCGACCAGGATGAGGCGAGTGATGCCGACCTGCAGCGCGGCGCGGCCGCCGTCATGGACAGGGTCGCGGCCGTGGCCTGGCGTTTTCGCAAACCGGTGCTGCTCACCGAAGTCGGCTTCACCAGCACGGCCGCACCCTGGCAGCAGCCGCACGCTGAGGGTCGCGGCCGGCCGCTCAATCTGGCGGATCAAGCACGCTGTTATGAAGCCGTGTTTCAGGCGGTCGCCGGCAAGTTTTGGTGCCGTGGCCTCTATTGGTGGAAATGGCCGAGTGATCTCGCGCAGGGCGGACCGCTGAACACCGAGTTCACGCCCAACAACAAACCGGCAGAGCAGGTGGTGGCGCGGTGGTATCGCCACAGATTGGCGCCGGCTTCGGCGCAGTGAGAAGGAAAAATGGCGCTGATCGCAGCCACAGGGACAGCGCTTTCAGGCGGCATGAAGATGATTCAAGTTTTCATCTGACGGGGCAGCAGCAGCGATTTGTCGTCTCAAGAGCACGGGGAAAGTCTTGTCGAATACGACAATGTGCAAGTATGCACTTTCATGGCCATGGGCGGCCAGCTTGACCCCAACGGAGTCACATCTAAAAGCACACAACAGCCCTGGGAACTGATGGAATTTGTCGCATGCGGCCCTGCGGGGGAGGCATTACCGAGGTGATTCTCTCGCGCCCCGATGGGGCTTGGTGATTTTTACTGCTGATGGCGTTTCCAGGGCGTTGCCCTTCGCTATCACCTTTCGCCCCTTGGGGGCTGGTCGGCTGTGAATCAGAATTCGACCAAACGTTCCACGCCAGATTTCAGACAAGTTGAA
>JBBIKM010000182.1:0-12154 GCA_037445455.1 bacterium
ACCGCATGGTCCAGCTCCATCGCCGCCACCGCCGCTCATCCGTTGTCCCGCCCAAACCCACTTCGACGATGCAGGAAAAACTGCTCACTCCCCGGCCGCTGGCAGAATCCCATCGCCACCCGCCGCGCCCCCCGGCCGCGCAGGATGATTGAAGCCTGGCCATGCCGCCACAGGCCGGCGCAGCCGAATGCAATGTCTCAGAGCTTGTAGCCGAACCGGCGCAACAGGCCTTTTCGTTCTGCGATTTCCTTTTCGCCCTCCACGCCCAGCGGCGATTCGCCGTCTATCACACCGAGAATGCCGCGACCCTGGCCGCTCTCTGCCACGATCACTTGCGTCGGGTTGGCCGTCGCGCAGAAGATCCGGCACACCTCCGGCACATTGCGGATGAGGCCGAGCACGTTGATCGGGAAGACATTGCCCAGGAAAATAATGAAGCTGTGGCCGGCGCCGATTGCCTGCGCATTTTTCTTCGCCAGCGCCAGGCACTCATCGTCCGTGCCGCTCCAGCGGATCAGCCGCGGGCCGCTGGCTTCGCAAAAGGCCAGGCCAAACTTGATGCCGGGCACGGCGCCCACCAGCGTCTCGTGCAAATCTTCAACCGTTTTGATAAAATGGCTTTGCCCGAGAATGAAATTCATTGCTTCGGGTTTTTCGATGGGGACGAGCTTGAGCTCTTCGAGTCGCATGATCTTCCTCACGCAAATGGTTTGGAGTGAAGGAGAATTGTGGGAAGTGTTGCGCGGAAGGTAAGAAAACCCGGTGGAAATGCCAATGCCAATTCTGCAGATCTTCAGCGTATTCGCTGTCGGGAGAAAAGAACGCGCGCGCAAAGGCCCGGTGGTCTGTTGCCTTGATAAGGTATGGCCATCCTCCCTGTTATCCTGCCAGAATCCTGTGAGGATTTGAGCACCGTGCCAGGCGCTCCCCCCACGATTCCTGCTGAATGACACGCGGAATCACTTTTCCAAACCAAAATAACGGAGCCCCAGGTGCAGAGGCGCACAAGGAAGGCTTGATCCTGTGTTGCCATTCTTTATGGAAGGCTTTGGTCAAGGCGGGCCTTGCGTCTCCCGGCAGTCATGTCTGCGCCTTGCCGCTCGCGGTTCCGACCTGTTCGCGTCATGAGGAAACCATGGCATCGGCCTCGATTTCGACCAGCATTTCGGGCATGATCAAGCGGCTTACCTGCACCATGCTGGTTGCGGGCCGGATGTCGCCGAAAAACTCGCCATGGGCCCGGCCGATCTGCTCCCAATCGTCGATGTTGATGACATAGATGCGCGTGCGCACCACGTCCTGCAGGCGGGCGCCGGCTAGCTGCAGCGCCGTCTGAATGTTGCGTATCGTCTGCACGGTTTGCGCGTATGGATCATCGCGGCCGACGATGCCGCCCTCGGCGTTGGTCGCCGTCGTGCCGGAAACACAAATCATGTTGCCGAGCCGCACCGCGCGCGAATAGCCCACGATCGGCTCCCACTTGGTGCCGGTGGCGATGTTCTTTCGTTCCAGCATTGGTTTCTCCTTTCTGCCATACGGCAACAACAACGGGCTGCGACAATCCTCTCAACCACTACTCACGCGGCTCGGGCTTCGCGACCAGCCGGCGAATGGCCGCCGTCACTTCGTTGAAATCCGGCTCATTCACCCATTGTTGCACGATTTGACCCTGCCGGTCGATGAGAAACATCGCCGGAATCACTTTCACACGATACCTTTCCCATGCCGGCTTGTCCGCGTCATCCATGAAAATCGGATAAGTGATCTTGTGCTTCTGCCGGAATGCTTGCACCGGCTTGACGCCTTTTTCATTGACAGCAATTCCCACGACGGAAAAGCCGCTGTCGGCGAACTGATCATGCAGTTTTTGCAGGCTGGGCAGGGTGCGCACGCACGGCTTGCACCAGGTCGCCCAGAAGTCGAGCAAAAGGACTTGGCCGCGGAAATTCGCCAGCGTCACCGCCTCGCCGGTCAGTGTGCTCACGGTGAATGACGGCGCGGGTCGCGGCAACACCGGCGGCACGTAGGCTTCGGGATCCTGCGCGAATATTTCCTGGCAGCGTTTGGCGCAGAAAAAGTAGGTTTGGCCCTGGTAAACAGTGGAAGCCGCCACTTTTTCGGGTGTGGTGGTGCCTTCCAACACGCGGCAAACCGCGCACAGTGCCTGTTCGGGAGTCTGGGGAGTCGCCGCCGTTGCCAGCAACAGCAGCAGCGCAGCAAGAAAGTGTCTGCCGGAGTATTTCATGGCGTTTGTTGGGTTGGAATTGATCAGGGCAGGCGATAGGCTCGGCGGCGCGACCACAGCGCCAGACCGAACATCGCGATCGCAAAAATGACGGTAATCAACCACGCCAGGCCGGCCGGCGGCAGCGCCATGGCCCGGTTGATTTCGGGCGCATATAAACATTGCCGCAGCGCCGCCAGGCAATAGGTGACGGGATTGATCATGATGATCCACTGCAGCGGCGCCGGCGTGCCGGCTGCCGGGAAAAATGCGCCTGAGAGCAGCCACAGCGGAATGAGAAACACATTCATGATGACGTGAAAACCCTGTGTCGAATCCATGCGCCAGGCGATGGCAAAGCCCAGGGCGGTCATGGCACCGGCACTGAGCGCCAGCACCAGCGTGGCGAAGAGCAGCGTGCGCCAGGTCAGCGCGATGCCGAGCACCGGCGCCAGCAGCAGGAAGAGAACTGCCTGCACCAGCGCCAGCGTGGCGCCGCCGCCCACTTTGCCGAGTACCAGCACTGCAGGATGGACCGGCGCCACCAACACGGATTGCAGAAATCCCGAAGTGCGGTCTTCGATGATGGAGATGTTGGTGAAGATCGCGCTGAACAGCAGGATGAGCAGAATCGTACCGGGGAAAAAATACTCCAAGTAGTTCAAGTGTTCCGGTGCGCCGGCGGGCTGAAAGGAGGGACTCAAGCCGGCGCCCAGCAGCAGCCAGAACAGCAGCGGCTGCCCGAGCGCGCCAAACAAGCGGCTGCGCTGCCGCACGAAGCGCACCAGCTCGCGCTGCCACAGGGTGAACACCGGCCGCCAAAAGAAGGAGCGCGGCGGATGCCAGCCGGTGGCGCGGGGGGATTTCTCCTGGTTGATGTTCGAAAGTTGTGGCACGCTGTCAACCTCGCTGTGCAGTTGCGCCCTGCCAAAATTGGTGGCCGGTTTCTTTGATGAACACGTCTTCCAAGGTCGGTTTGCCGATGGTGAGGGAGGTGATCATGCCGGGAAATGCCTCGATGAGTCTGGGCACAAACTCATGGCCGTGAGCGCGCTCCAGGCGCACGCGGCCGTCCACCAGCGTCGCTTCGATTTGAAACAGCTCACGGCAGCGCTGGCGCAGCAGTTCCGGTTGCGGGGAGTTGAGCATGATGACGTCGCCGCCGATGCGCGCTTTCAATTCCTCCGGCGTGCCCAGCGCGATCAGGCGGCCGGCATCGAGAATCGCGAGACGATCACATTTCTCTGCTTCTTCCAGCAGGTGCGTGGTGAGCAGGGCGGTGACCCCTTCAGCGGTTTGCAGGCTGCGCAACAGATCCCACAGATCCTTGCGCGCGCCGGGATCGAGTCCGGTGCTCGGCTCATCGAGCAGGAGAATCGCGGGTTGATGCAACAAGCCTTTCGCCAACTCGACCCGGCGGCGCAATCCGCCGGAAAGATTCTCCACCAGCTCATGGCGGCGATCCTGCAGGCCAAAGCGCTGCAGCAAAGCGGTCAGGCGTTGTTCCAGAAGTGCGCCGTGCAAGCCGTAAAGCCTGCCCTGGTGGTGGAGATTCTCCGCCACGGTGAGCTTGCCATCGACGCTCGGCGACTGGAAAACCACGCCGAGACGGCTGCGGACTTGCTGCGGCTGCTGCGCAACGTCAAACCCGGCTACCAGGGCGCGACCGCCGCCGGCCTGGAACAGCGTGGCGAGAATGCGAAACAGCGTGGTCTTGCCGCCGCCATTGGGCCCAAGGATGCCGAAGATTTCACCGGCATAAACAGAAAAACCCACTCCCCGCAGCGCCGGGCGCCCGTCGTAGGAGTGGGTCAGATTCTCGATTTGAACCAGAGGCTGAGAATTCATTCCATTTCACTTGGCCGCGGCAGGGTAGGTGAAATCGGCCTTGGCCGCCGCGCCGGCAGCGACAGTCACCTTGGCGGTTTGCTTGCCCAGCTTCTCCTGCCAATATTCCACCGTGTAGGTTCCCGGCGGCACATCGGCAATGGTGAAATTGCCGTCGGCGTCGGTCACGGCATGGTAGGGGTGATCCACCACCATGACTTTCGCGCTCATCCAGCCGTGCACGTCACACTTCAGCGTCACCACTTCCGCGAAGTCATAGCTGATTTTCTTTTCCTTCACGAACTTGGGTTGCGACATGTTGAACTCTTTGTTCTTGGTGCTGTAGCTGTGCACGTTGTGCAGGATGCCGTCGGGATTGAGAATCCGAATCGGCGTTTTCACGGGCACCACGGAAACGTGCGGGTTGTACATGCAGCCTTTCTGGTCGATGACGAAATCGCTGCCCAGCGCCGTCAGCGGTTTGCCGCCGGTGACGCCGGTGATTGACACGACCACATCCTTGATCCCGCCGTTCGCCGCCACCACCAGCGATTCATCGAAATGTTCCTGCTTGCCGCACACTTCCGTGTCTTTGGTGACGGGCAGCTTGGTTTTGGGCGCCGCCTTGCCGGCGTATTTCACGGTCCCGGTCACCGAACCGTTGGCCGGCGCCTCGATCTTCACAGCCGGGTTGCCGGCAGGTTTGTCGTTTTCCGCTCCCGCAAACGCCAAGCCGAGAATTGCTGTCGCTGCCGGCAAAATCCACAGACGGACAACTCGCATCAGTGCACCTCCCTTGAGACTGGGGTTCATGGATGAGAGGGATTATTGAGTGGCTGTTGGTTTGCAGGCGAGATCAATGACGGCTGAATTGCAGGCCGGACTTGCACATGAATGACAATTTCATCGCCCATCGCGACGCAACAATATAAAACGCGCCCACGAATGTCAAGCTAATTTTCCCGCGCGATTTCGCGATCGCGCCGTGGCCGCGCATGGAAAAATTGCGGGTGAATCCTGACGATGCCAATCCTGCTTCGCCCGCTGCCGATCTTCTGCCGCCAGGGCCTCGTCTCCGTTGGGAAAAAGGCCTTATAATCATCCTGCTCCCGAAGGAGTCCGTCCAAAAGCCGCCTGCAATTTTGTTCTGGCTTCACATCGCCGGGCGCTTATATTGCCGGGCATCCCTTTGCTTGTGAACAATTCCCGGAGCCGATCGCCATGCCCACGCTCTACCTCATCGACGCCAGCCCCTACATCTTTCGTGCGTACTTTTCAATTCCCGCTTCGATGCGCACGCCCGCAGGCGCGGCCACTAATGCCGTATACGGTTACACCGCTTTTCTGCTTGATTTGCTCAAGCGCGAGCAGCCCTCGCATCTCGCCGTGGCGTTTGACGGCAGCCTGACCACTTCGTTTCGCAATGACCTTTACCCGGCATACAAGGCCCAGCGTGAGCTGCCGCCGCCGGAACTGGAAGCGCAGTTCGAGACCTGCCGCGAAGTCACTGCCGCCCTGGGCATGCGCACGTTCATCGACGATCGCTTTGAAGCCGATGACTTGATCGGTACCCTCCTCCACAAACTGGGCCGCAAGACCGGCGAGTTCGTGATCGTCTCCGGCGACAAGGATCTGGCGCAACTCGTCGGCCCGCGGGTGACGCTGTGGGATTTTGCGAAGGATCGGCGGTTGAATGAAAAAGGCGTGAAGCAGCATTTGGGCGTGCGGCCGCAGCAGGTGGTGGACTTGCTGGCGTTGATGGGAGACGCCGTCGATAACATTCCGGGCGTGAGCGGCATCGGCGCGAAAACCGCCGCTGCGCTGCTGGCGAAATTCCATGACCTGGACGACTTGTACGCGCGGCTCGCCGCGGTCGAGCGCATGAACCTGCGCGGCGCCGGCGCGATTCGTGCCAGGCTGGAGCAGGGCCGCGCCAGCGCGATGCTGTCGCGGCAGCTCGCCACCATCAGCACCGGGGCGCCAGTGGATGCCAACTGGCGCATGCTGAGATACAACGGCGCCGAGCGCGACAAAGTGGAGGCGTTGTTCGACCGGTTGGGCTTCGGCAGGATTCGCGAACGCATCCCCCGCTGGAAGAAATAGTGTCGGTCCAGAAGAGGATGAAACCGCCCGGCGGCCCGGTCCTGCAGTGTGCACCGGCCGGAACAAGGCGTGCCTGCGTTCATGATGGAGCGCCCGCGCGGCGGTGTTTCTGGACGGGCCCGCAACCGGCTGCTCACTCCGCTGCGATTTGATACCTTGCCAGCTTGTTCAACAAACCGCGGCGGCTCAGTCCCAAACGCGCTGCTGCCTGTGATTTGTTGCCGTGGGTTGCGGTGAGCGCTTTTTGAATCATGCGGCGTTCGAGTGCCTCCACCGCGGCGGACAAGCTGGCCATTTCCTCGAGCGGCGTGGCGGCGGGTGCGCCCGGCCGCACCTCTTCCGGCAAGTCATTCACGGTCAGACATTGCGCCTGCGGCGGCGCCAGGACCACGGCCTGCTCGACCGCATGCTCAAGCTCGCGCACATTGCCCGGCCAGTGATAGCGTTGCAGCATCTGCATCGCCGCCGGCTCGAAAGCGGTGAGCGGCTTTTGATATTGCTCCGCGTATTTTTTGAGAAAATGCGTGGCAAGCAGCGGCACGTCGCCACTGCGCTCGCGCAACGCGGGCAGGCGCAACAGCACCACTTTCAAGCGAAAATACAAATCCTCGCGAAACGCGCCGCTCTTGACCAGCTCGGCCAGGCTGCGGCTGCTGGCCGCGACCACGCGCACATCGACCTTTTGCGTGACATTGCTGCCCAATGGCCTCACCTCGCCCTCCTGCAACACCCGCATGAGCTTGGCCTGCAGCGGCAGGGGCAAATTGTTGATTTCGTCGAGAAAGAGCGTGCCGCCCTCCGCCTCTTGCAGCAGCCCTTTGCGATTCTGCGTGGCGCCGGTGAACGCGCCCTTGACATAGCCGAACAGCTCGCTCTCCAGCAGATTGTCGGGAATCGCGCCGCAATCCACCGCCAGAAACTTGCGGCCGCGCCGCGGGCCATATGCATGCAGCAGCCGCGCGACGAGTTCCTTGCCCGTGCCGCTCTCGCCTTCGATCAACACACGTGCGTCGCTGGGCGCCACACGCTGCAGCAGCGCCAGCACTTTTTGCATGGCCTCGCTTTTCGCCAGCATGTCGGGGAAGCCCTGTTGCGCAATCAGCGTCTGGCGGAAATAATCGTTCTCCTCCGCCAATTCCTGCAGCCGGCGCAGGCGGTGCAGGGCCGGCGCCACCAGGGCGGCGATCGGCTCCAGCCGCGCCACCGGATTCTCACCGCTGCCCAGCCGCTCTCCCTTGACCACCACCAGCGCGCCGATGATGTCCTCGCCTGCCTGAATCGGCACGCCCGCTGCGGCCAGCGCAGGCGGGCCCAAAATCGCCAAACCCGGAAAGCGTTCGTCTTCCGCCAGCCACGGCGAAAGCAGTGCGGTGCGATGCTTGAAGATCCAGCCGGCCAACTGCCGGTGGAGTTGTTGCCGTTCCGGCGCGCTGGAGTCAGGCGCGGCGTCATGGCGCGCGAGCGTGCGAAACCAGCCGGCAGAAGTGACTTCCGCTTCAAACTGGCCCGGTTGCACCAGCAACAGCGCTGCGCCGGCAGCGGCAGTCAGCTCGCTGGCAGTGGCAACCGCCTGTTCGAGAATCTCATCCGCTTCCGGCGCGATCACCAGAGCCTGCGCCAACCGGTGCAGCGCCTGCAGGGCGAGCAGTTCTTGTTTCAAGTCATCACTTTGTGGGTCAGTCATGTCACACACGCGAGGTATTTTTGTCTGTCTGAGGATGAGCCAGACGAGGCGTCTGCCACCCTGGAATACATAGCCACCAACCTTGTCGTCCTGCCAGGAGCTTGTGAAGATTTGAACACGGTGCCAGGTGCCGCAGAAGATTCCCTCTGAATGACACTTGGAATCAAAAGTAATGGAGCACGCGACTGGGCCGAGCTTTTCGAAGCCTTGCGTTCCGTGGGAACTCTGAGGTTTTTGACGCAACGGCCAAGCCGTTGCGGAGCAGTTTTTTTGCCACGAGGCCCACAAGTTGTTCAACCTCGGCTGGGCCGAGGTTTTCGAAGCCTTGAGTTCCGCGGGAATGCTGAGGTTCTTGACGCAACGGCCAAGCCGTTGCGGAGCATCACAGCCGTTGCGGGAACGCTGTTGTCAAGAGGGCGGACGCTCGTTCCGGCGCCGATCACCTTACGATTTTATCGCTGCAATGTCAAGCGGGCAGCGCCGGCTGCCAAAAATCGCCTTGAAATTCCAAGGCAAAACGCTATCTTGCCGGCAGTGAATTTCATTGTCGAGACGATGATGAGAGCTGCGGATTTTCTGAAAAATATTGTACCGGTCTGCGGGCGCACCTCGCGGCGATCTGATTGCGCGCTTTTTGGGTGCCATCCCCTCACCGGCATTCTGGTGCTGCTGTCACTGCTCACGCTCTCCGGCGCCGCGCGCAGTCAAGCCAGCCGCCCGCGTTTGGCTGAATTCGCCTTCACACAATTCCGTCTGGTGCCGATTCAACCCGCGAGCCGGCCCGCGAGTCTGGGCGGCGCATTCATCGCCATCGCGGATGACGCCACGGCCGCGGCCATCAATCCTGCCGGCATCAGTTTTCTGTCAACGCCGGAAATCAGTCTGAGCCACAGCGCCGGCTGGCACACCACGGATTTCGCCGTCAGCCGGCAGGAACACTCCAACGGCCGCGCGCGGCAATACCAGCGGATCTTCGACCAAACGCTCGTCAATATCACTTACCCGCAGTGGGGATTCACTTTCGCGGCTTTCCGCCAGGTGGCGTTCCGTTCGGAATTCAGTTTCAGCCGCCGGCAGTTTCTCACCCTCGCGCCGGACCGGCCTTTGACACTGGCCGAGCAATTGGGTGCCGGCGGCAACTTCCCGGGACTGGCGAGCGAGCATTATTGCGAAGTGATTCACAATGCCGTGGTGGTGGCGCGCACGCTGCCTGGCCGTGTGCATCTCGGCCTCGCGTTGCGCGCCACGCAATTGCGGCTGCAGCTCGATGAACGCCAGTACTTCGAGCCTGCGCTGTGGCAGCAAACCAGCTTCGCCGGCATGCCTGAGCACAGCGTGCCGGTGCGCGTCGCGGGCCTCTATCGCATCGATCATGCCCAGCGCAGCCAATTCAAGCCGGGCTACAGCCTGGGCATGCTGTTCGAATTCAGTCCCCGCTGGACGGTGGGTGCGGTGTATGAGCATCTGCCCGCCTATGCAATCGTCAATCGCATCACGCTGCCGGCTTACACTTTGCCCGACCGCACGCCCGACGACGGCCGCGACGATTCCCTCCATTTCGCGGCCGAAGAAAAGCGCGTGCCCTTCACACTCAACCTGCCGGACTTTCTCGGTTTCGGGCTGAGTTGGCGGGCGCATGTTCGCCTGCTGCTGGCGGCGGACGTGCTGCTATATCGCAGCCGTGGATTGTTGCAGGGCCTGCAGGATGATCTGCCGCAAGACGACGTCGCCGGCCACGACCCCGATGGTTTGGCAGACGTGGCGGCGCACCATCACGTTTCCTGGCGCGCCGGCGTGGAGTATCGTTTGATCGAACTGGGCCGTATTTGGCCGTTGCGTCTGGGAATTTACTCCGAACCCCATTTCGGCTGGCAGGCGGTTTCACGCGCGCCGGCGGTGCAGCGCGAGTTTCCGGATGAATCCGGTTTCCTGCATCTCACCTCCGGCGCCGGCGTCGTGCTCAACAACAAGGTGCGCTTCGAGACGAGCCTTGATGTCAGTCCGCAACGGGGGCAAATCAACCTGATCGGCTCGGCGGTGTTGCGTTTATGATGAAGCAATCGAACTGGCCGCGGCCGTGTCGTACGCTGCTCGCCGGAATGATGCTGTTGACGGCACCGGCAGTCATGGCGCAATGGTCCACACACTACTTGAACGGCCTGCAGAAGGTTGAGAAGAGCCAGTGGCAGGAGGCGGCGCAGGATTTTCGAGCAGCGCTGGCGATCAAGCCTGCCCCGCGACGCGATGCGGTGAGCGAAGTCGGATTGATTCCCTTCAACTATTTGCCGCACTATCAGCTCGGCCGCGCGCTGTTTTTCCTCGCGGATTATGCCGGCGCTCTCGCGCATTTCGAGCGCGAACTGGAATACGCCACCATTCGTGAGCTGCCCGCGGATTACAATAATCTGCTGCGGCTGCGTGAGGCGGCCACTGCCGTGTTGCAAGTGCAGAGGAGCGAGGGCGCGCCGGCTGCCTTGCCCTGGACGGCGCTGTTGGAGGCGGGCTATCGCCTCGGGCAGGGTTTCACGATTCGCCGCCTGGATTCCTTGCTGGCGGCATATCCCGCGCTGGACGAAACCGGCCGGCAAGAAATTCTGCGCTGGTTTGGCGAGCATCCGCCGGCAGCGCGCGGTTCACTGGCGCGCGCGGAACCGGCTGCCGCGCTCGATACCCTCGCGCAAGCACGGCAGGCAGCGCAGGCGGCCTATCTGCAGGGCCGCTATTTCGAGGCGCTCGCCCGCTTCGATCACCTCGCCACCCTTTCGCCAAATGATGCCACCCTCGCCGCCTGGCGCGCGCGTGTGCAATTCGAAATTGCCCGCCTGAGTGCGCCGGCGCCCGCCGTTGCCGCGCGCAGCGATACCATCACCCGAACCGAATACGTGCGGGCCGGCGCGCCGGTGCTTGTGCTGCGCGAGCCGGAGGCCGCCACCGCCAGCGTGCGCACGCCGACGCTGCGCCTGCGCGGATATGCGCAAGACGATTCCGGCATTGCCGCGATCGCTTTTGTGGTGAATGGCGCCGCGCTGCCCGAGGCTGCGCGGCCGCTGCCGGATGCCGCAGGCAAGTATCATTTCACCGCCGAGATTCCCCTGCGCCTGGGCGAAAACGAAATCGCCGTGACTGCGGCTGATCTCGACCGCCAACAGCACACCAGCACGGAACGCTTGCGCCTGCGCCGCCTGCCGCCGTTGTATCAAACCGCGCAATTCTGGCTGATCACCGGCGTGGGTCTGGTGTTCGTGCTTGGCACCCTCGTCGCCAATCGCCTGATCCGCAACCGCATCTCGTTCGTGAACCGCTACAATCCCTACATCGCCGGCGCACCGATTCGTGACGTCGAGATGTTCTTCGGCCGGCAGCAACTGCTCGAGCGCATTCTGCGCACCCTGCCCAACAACAGCCTGATGATCTCAGGCCCGCGACGGATCGGCAAGACTTCGTTGCAGCATCAATTGCTGCGCCTGCTCAAGGCGCGGGAGGATCCGGTTTATCGTTTTGCGCCGGTGCTGGTGGATTTGCAGGGCGTGGCAGAAGAGTCTTTTTTTGCGCATCTCATCGAAGAAGCGCGCGATCAGCTCGGGCCGGCCGTGGCGGCGGCCGTGGCGAAACCGCAGCCGCGCACCGGCTATGGCCACCGGGAGTTCGCCGAAGATTTGCGCACGATCCTGGCGTGTTTGCAGGCCGGCGAGCATGATCGTGGCGCGGCGGGCAGGCGCGTACGGCTGGTTTTCCTGCTCGATGAAGTGGATGAACTCAATCGCTACAGCGAGCGCACCAACCAGCGGCTGCGCTCGATTTTCATGAAGTCATTCAGCGAGAACCTGGTGGCCGTGCTGACCGGCAGTAACATTCGCAAACAGTGGGAGAGTGAATCCAGCCCGTGGTACAATTTTTTCGAGCAAATCGCCATGCCGGCGCTGTCGCGTGCCGAGGCGCTGCAGCTCATTCATGAGCCGGTCAGGGGTTTTTTCAAATTCACGCCGGAGGCCGCGGAAAGAATCTGGCAGCTTTCCGAGGGCCGGCCGTTTCTCATTCAGAAATTCTGCGTGCGGCTGGTGAATCATGCCATCGAGACCCGGCGGCGTGTCATCCGCCTGCCGGAGGTCGAACGCCTGCGGCACGAGGTGAGAGAGGAGACTGCCTCATGAACGTGGAAATTCGAGGCCGGGCGCAACGCGGCGACCGGGGTTTCGCGACTGGCCGCTGCCGCGCCGGCGGAAAATGGTATCAACTCCGAGCATGATGACGCAATCCCATCCCTTTGTGATTGGCCAGTGGGTGCGCGGCGAGAAATTCTTCGGTCGCGCGGCGTT
>JBBIKM010000183.1:0-12148 GCA_037445455.1 bacterium
GTGAAAAACGATGTGGACCGCTATCCCGCAGCCGAGGTTTCATTGCGATAAGGCGCAGGACGACGGGCCGGACGGCGATTCTGCTCATACACAAAAATCACCAAACTCCCTGGATGAGCGCTGCTGGGGCGACGATGCGAATCGTCGCCCCTTTTTGTTTTGCTCTCCCTGTTTTGCGGCAGCCGGTCAAAATAGATCATTTGATCTAACAACCGCCGCAGCATCGGCTCGTATCACCAACCATGAACGACGAACGAGCCCCTGTCGCTGCTGCAGGAAGCAGCAGCGCAACGGCTCTTGGGATGATCATCACCCAGGTACAATATTCTACTCTGAAAAGACGAGTGCCATTGCGAAGTCTTTTCCAACTTGGCCCCTGGTTCGCCTGCAGTCTGGCAGACTGCGCGACGATTTCCAACTGAAGAGGTGAGTACATGAAGACGTTTGTTGTGCGGTTTCACAGTTCCCGGATGGGAGTGCTGGCTGCTCTGCTGTTGCTCCTGCTGGCAGTGGGCGGCTGTCGCAAGAATCCCACCAGCGCCGATGACAATCCCGGCGACGGCAGTCACGACACGCCGCGCACCGCGGTGCCGGCGGAATTGGTGGGCGCGTGGTACACCGGCACGATTTCGACGGTGAATTACTACAACCCCGCCACCGGCCAGTGGTCCCCGCCCTCCGGCACCGGCATCACCTACAGCTTCACCGCGGACGGCTACTACGAGAAAAGCGGCCTGCTGCAAAGTTCGCTGTATGGCTGCACCACCACGTTCTTCGTTTACAACAAAGGCACCGTGGTGGTGGACGGCAACAAGATTTCGCTTTATCCCACCTACGGCCGCATCAAGAGCCAGGACAATTGCGTGGCGCGCTTCAACTACGACAAACCGGCGGAGCTGACCGAGGAGCATATCTTCTGGGAACTCGGAACCGACGCCTATGGCCTCGAAGCGCTGTGGCTCAGATACGCTGAAGGCGATGCCTCGGCGTTCCATCGCCGCTGAGTGTTGCTGCATTTTGTTCCTCCAAAGCGAAGGGCGGCGGTGAAAATCGTCGCCCTTTGTGTTTGTCGCACGGCAACGGTACCCGTGCATCAGATTAGTTCATCTGCTCTAAAGCCGAAACGGATTAATTCATGCAAATTCACCGCGTCGCAAGGAAGGCCAGCTCTCCGCCGGACCAGGATCCGGTTACGGCCAACCTGTCCACTGCCGCACTCGATCCGGGCGAAACAGTTGTGGCGATCACCTCCTGCCCGCACTGCGGCTTCACCTTTGGCGGCGAGTATCGCTATTGCGGCAATTGCGGCAGCCCCCTGACCGAAACGGCACGACGCGCAGCCCCTGGCGTGCCGCACGTTACCGTGCAGCCGACCGAACCGTATGCGGACTTGCCGCCGCGCTTGGGGCTGCGGGCGCTGGCCATGGTTCCGCGCCTGCATTTGCGTTGCGGCTGGCGCTGAGGAATCTGTTCGCGATCACCGTGTTGGGCGCGGATGCGTCCGCGCTGCAAAATAGTCCGTTCGTTCTACCAACTCTGCTGCACTCAGATCGTATTGCACCGGCAGAACGCAGCGCTGCCAGATCAACACGTCAATTCATCCATTCACCCAAAGGAGATCATATGAAGAAGTCCCTCGCAGTCCTGGTCATCATGTTGGCCGTGCAGGCCGGCTCGCTGGCGCTGGCACAGGAAAAGAAGCTCGCCTTTCACGTCAGTGGCGGTGCGAGCGCGCCGCTGGCCAATCAGGAATTCCGCGATTTGTACAGCACTGGCGCAAACGGCAGTCTCGGACTGGACGTGCGTGTTTCACCAAAGCTGGCAGTGGGCGCGGAGTTGGGCTACAGCTCCTTCGGCCTCGATCGCAAGGGTTTGCTCGATCTGATCGAAATGCAGGACGATGACGCGATCAAGATCAAAGGCGGCGATCTCAGCGTCGTGGAAGTGTTGGGTGTCGGCAAGTACTACCCCAAGTCCGTGGATGCCAACACCAGTTTCTATCTGCTCGCAGGCGCCGGTCTTTCCGCCTCTGCGATTGCAAAACTCGAAGTCACCACGCCTGCCGGCGATTTGGAGAGCGAGGCGGCGAGTGAAAGCAATTTCATGGCGCTCGGCGGCATTGGCCTGCAGCACAAATTCGGCGCGAAATGGAACGCCTATTTTGAAGTGCGCTACACCCGCGTCTTTTCCGACGAAGCGTTTTCCTATTTGCCAGTGCGCATCGGCACCACCTTCTAAGTTCACGAGGTTGTCGTGCGATTGCTCGCGCACGACCGCCGGCAGAATTTGTTCATCTTTGCCCTGTCATCCGCCAGGGCGCTGGTGCAGAGCGCGGCGCTGTCTGCGAGTCAGCACCGGATCCCTGGCGGGATGACGTTGGAGGAATTCATGCATCGCAGAGTCACCATTCACCTGGCTGTGCTGCTGGCACTGGCGGGCCTGTCCGCGCCGGCCTGGACGCAGCCTCCCCTCTCGCTTCAGAACATTCGCAGCAAAGGCCGCGCTGCGGTTGCGGAACAGCCGCGTGCTGCTGCGCCGCTGGCCCCGCCCGCCATCGTCACGCTCGCAGAAAAGATGCAGCAGGTGGCGAGTGTCGCAAGCACCAGCGGGCAGAAGGCTTTGGCCGCACCCCAACCTTTTGATTTGCGCCGGCAGGCCGCATCAAATCCGGCGGCGGTCGAAGCCGCACGCCTGGGCTTGGAGATTCATTGGGATGAGGACAACGGCACACCCACTTTTGTTTCTGTTTCAGCGGCAGCACAGCAGAGAATTCTAAGCAAAACCGCGGCCGCGGCGCGGGCGGCGCATATCGCCAAAACCTTCATTGCCGATCATCGCGCCTTGTTCCGGCTGGCGAATCCGGAAGAAGAATTGCAGATTGCCGAGGAACACGTCGACCGTCTCGGCAAACAGCATGTGCGCTTCATCCAGACGTTGCAGGGCGTGCCGGTCTGGGGCAAGGACCTGGTGGCCCACGTGGAGGCAGACGGGCGGTTGTACGCCCTCAATGCCCGCCATGCTCCGACGCCGACGAACTTGAAGCTGCCGGCGGCGCAGCTCACCGCCGCGCAAGCTGTCGCCATCGCGCAGCAACACTTGGCGCAGCGCACGGAAATCACCGTGCTGTCGGCGGGCGAGAAGAAGATGCTGAGCTATGACGGGCCGCAAGCAGCGCAATACCTTTGGACCGCCCCCGCCAGCCAGCAGCCGCGTTTGATCTGGCACGTCGAAATCCGACCGAATCTGCAGGACGATTGGTACTACTTCATCGACGCGGCCTCCGGCGCAATTCTGGAATGCTACAACAACACGCGCTTTGACGGACCGCGCACTGCGGCCGCAACGGATTTGAACGGGAAAACGCAAACCGTGCACAGCTATCAAGTCGGCAATGCTTACATCATGGTTGATGCCTCCCGGCCCATTTGGCAGCAACACCAGCCGGATCTGATCAATGATCCCAGGGGCGCCCTGGTGACACTGGATCTGCGCAATAAGGATCTCAATCCCCAGGCAACGCTGTATCACGTGGTTTCCAATGACAACACCTGGCCGGATGCGGTGGCGGTGTCGGCGCACAGCATCATGGGCACGGTTTTCTCATACTACTACAACACCCACGGCCGCCTTGCCATCGACGGCCAGGGCAGCTCCATGATTTCCATCATTCACCGCACGCTGAACGGCCAGCCGCTGGACAATGCTTCGTGGAATGGCGCGGCCATGTCCTATGGCGACGGGAACGTCCGATTCAAACCGCTGGCCGGGGCGCTGGATGTGGCGGGCCACGAGATGACGCACGGCGTGGTGAGCCACACGGTCAAACTCGAGTACAAGTTTCAATCCGGCGCGCTGGATGAATCGTTGGCCGATGTCTTCGGCATGATGGTGGATCGCGAGGACTGGCGCATGGGGGAAGACATCGTCAAGCCGGGTGAATACCCTTCCGGCGCCCTGCGTGACCTTTCGGATCCGCACAACGGCGGCAGCCGCTACGGCGACCGGGGCTGGCAGCCGGCGCACATGAATGAGTTCGTCAATCTCAACATCGACAGCGACAACGGCGGCGTGCACGTCAACAGCGGCATTCCCAACCGCGCGGCCTACCTGATCACCAACGCCCTGGGCCATGAGCGCACCGAGAAGATCTACTATCGCGTGATGGAGGCGCGCTATCTCAACGCGCAATCGAATTTCGTCGACATGCGGTTGGCGGCAGTGCAGGCGGCCACGGACTTGTATGGCAGCCAGTCCGCGGAGGTGAATGCGGTCAAGTCCGCCTTCGATGCCGTCGGCATTTTCGATGGCACGGGCGCCCAACCCCCGCAGGACTTGCCGGCGGTGCAGGGCGAGCAATGGATCGCCACGGTAAACGCGGATGCCGCGAACACCAGTTTGTTCCTGGTGCGGCCGGAGGTCAACTCGCCGCAGGATATCGTGCAATTGACCACCACCCAGGTTTACCTTAACACCGCCAATCCGGTCACCGTCTCGGACAATGGCGCGCTGCTTTATTTTGTGGACAAGGAGACCAATATTCGCGTCATTCGCAGCGACGGCCTGGGCGAGGAAGTCATCACCAACCTGCCCGGTTGGCGCTCCGTCGCGATTTCCCCGCAGGGCACGAAACTCGCAGCCACGCGCGTGGAGATTGACACCACGATCTACATTTTCGATTTGGTCAATCCGGCCGCCAGTTTTGGCCTGCGCCTGCGCACGCCCGCCACCGGGCAGGGCGACCAAATGAACACAACCGTGATGGCCGATGCTTTGGATTGGAGTTCGGACGGCCAGTTTCTGGTTTATGACGCGTTCAACAGCGTGCCGCAGGGCGGCGGCAAAGCGCGGGAATACTGGGAGGTGAACCTGCTGGATGTCGCCCATGCGGTGACGGTGCGCCTGTTTCCGCCGCAACCGGACGGCATCAGTTTCGCCAACCCCTCCTTTGCGCAGAACAATGACGGCTACATCGTTTTTGACTTGCTCGACTACAACGCCGGCTCGGTCAAGATCATGGTGGCGAATCTTTTCACCGGCGAAATCGTGATGATCGAGGACAACGGCAATTCCGTCGGCTACCCGCGTTTCTCCACCAGCGATGAACGATTGGTGTATAACGCATCGAAAATGGTGCGGCCGCGCTGCGCCAGGTGCCGCTGGCGGGCAATCGCATGGGCGCGGCCGGCCCTTCGGAATTTCACGTCAACGGCGGCGTGCTGCCCCTGTGGTTCGCCATCGGCTCCCGGCCGACCAGGGTGGAAGATCATCCCACCACGTTGCCGGCGGGGTTTGTGCTGGATCAGAATTTTCCCAATCCTTTCAACCCTGAAACCACGATTCGCTACCAACTGCCGTTCGAGGGCCGGGTCACGCTGGCCGTGTATGATCTTGCCGGCCGTTTGGTGGCGGAGCTTGAACACGGCAGGCGCCGTGCGGGCGAACACCGCGTCAACTGGCAGGGTCGCGATGGCAACGGCCGCTTGTTGGCGAGCGGAGTCTATTTCTACCGCCTGCACGCGACCGGCCCTGACGGCCAGTCTCTTGCGGTGACGAAGAAAATGACGTTGATGAAATGATGGAAACTTGGAATCTCTCCAGGAGGGAGAGATTTTCAAGTGGTGAACCGCAAGCGCCGGGAAGGAGTGGCCGGCGCTGGAAAATTCGTGAGGAGAAATTGTTTCATGGACGTGCCTGCTTATCTCCGCCGGCTGGAATACCGCGGTACACGCGTGCCCAATCTCGCCACCTTGCGCAACCTGCATCGTGCCCACTTGCTGGCCGTGCCCTTCGAAAATCTTGACATCGCTCTGGGCCGCCCCATCCGCCTGGAGACGGCGGCGCTGTTCGAGAAAATCGTGCGGCAGCGGCGCGGCGGCTTTTGTTATGAATTGAACGGTCTGTTTGCGCTGTTGCTGTCGGCTCTCGGTTTCGAAGTGGAATTGCTCTCCGCTCGCGTGATGGATGGGGGCCAGCCCGGTCCGGCGTTCGATCATCTTGCGCTGCTGGTGAGATTGGAGGAACCCTGGCTGGCGGACGTCGGCTTTGGGGATTCCTTCGTCGAGCCCTTGCGGCTGCAGGATGAGATCGAGCAGGCTCAGCATGCCGGTGCATTTCGGCTGCTGCGCCACGCTGAGCAGTGGACGTTGCAGGCACGCACTCGTGAGGGCGATTGGCAGTCACAATATCTGTTCACTCTCACGCCCCACACCCTGGCTGATTTCGCCGGCATGTGCCATTATCATCAAACCTCCCCCGCTTCCCATTTCACCCAGAAGCGCATCTGTACCCGCGCCACCGCGAGCGGCCGATTGACTTTGAGCGAGCGAAAACTGATCATCACCCATCACGGCGAGCGCCGGGAGACAATCCTGCACAGCGAGGAGGATTACCAAGCGGCGCTGTGGGACCACTTCGGCATCGTTCTCACCTGAGTCTTGCGTGGCTCGTGTTGTGGAACATGATCGCAGCATGACAACCCTGGGTTGAGGCGTTACCCCAGCGATTCCGGATCCGTACAAAAACGCCACCGCCCGGGCACTTCGTTTTGAACGGCAGCAAGTATCATTCGACTTCTGCACACTTCGGGGCCAGGCGCCCGGGCGGTTTCTTCATTTCCAGGCGGTATATGCTGCCTCTTGCGCTTCTCCGAAAATATCTCTACTCTGCGGCGTGTGCACGCGTCCGAAACATCGCTTCCTTTACAGGTGCCTGCCGGTTTGGCTGTCCCTCTCCTGGCCCGTGTTTGCCCAGCCTCCCGACATTCGCTTCGAGCACGTCACGGTGGAACAGGGTCTTTCGAATTTTTCCATCAATGACATCGCGCAGGATGCACAGGGTTTTCTCTGGTTCGCCACCGAAGACGGTCTGAATCGCTTTGATGGCTACCAATTCCAGGTCTACAAAGCCAATCCCGGCGACAGCAGCAGTCTCCCCGGCGCTTACGTGGTTCGTTTGCATGTTGATCGAAGGGGCAACCTGTGGGTGGTGGCAGGATCTTCGTTGTGGCGGTATGATCCGGTCAGCGATGGTTTCGCACCGTTCACGCGGCATTCCGCCACCACGCGGGCGTTCGCCGGTACGAATGTGTTTGTGGTGTGGGATGACAGCCACGGCGACTTGTGGCTGGGCGGCGCTGACGGTCTCTATCGCTACAATTGGCAAAACGACGTGATGCAGGCGTACCATCCCAATCCTGCCGACAGCGGCGCACTCGCCGACCAAACCATTTCCGCGTTGTTTGAAGATCAGACCGGCGTGATGTGGGTGGGAACCGGCCGCGGCGGCCTCAATCGATTTGATCGCAGCCGGAATCGGTTCACGGCTTTTCGCAGTGAACGCGGCAATCCCGCCAGCCTGAGCGATGATTTCGTCACCTGCCTGCAGGAAGATCGTCACGGCGTGTTATGGATCGGCACCGGCAACGGCCTGAGCCGTTATGATCGCGACAGCGGCAAAGTCACCCAGGTGCCGTACGATGCCGAGAATCCTCACCACAGCGAAAAGGACGTCATTTTCGACATCTATGAAGACAGCCGCGGCACGCTCTGGCTCGGCACCTTTCATTACGGCCTGTGGCGCTATGACGAGCAGACCGGCCGCTTCCATCAATATCTCCACCAGAATGATGATCCTCACTCGCTCTTGAACAACCGCGTACAGGTGATTCACGAGGATCGTTCGGGCGTCATGTGGCTGGGCCATTATCGCGCCGGCCTCAGCCGCTACGTGCGGCGCCAGGATCTGTTTTCGCGTTTCAAATTCAACGCGGGCATCTTTGCGGTGCTGTTCGACCGGCAGGGCAGAATTTGGGCGGGCGGCGACAACAGCGGTTTGCTGCAATTCGATGGCCAGGGCAGGCTCATCAAACACTATCACCACCGTCCCGCCGATCGTTACAGCCTCAGTCACAACAGCATTCTCAGTCTCGCCGAAGACCAGCAGGGCGAGATGTGGGTCGGCACGGCCGCAGGCGTGGACCGCTACCTCGCCGCCCGCGACCAATTCGAGCGATATGACCACCAGCCAGGCGATCCCGTGGACCCTGAGCACCATCAAGCCAAGGCGCTGCATGTTGACCGAGCGGGCACGCTGTGGGTGGGCACGCAGGGCAGCGGCTTGTGGCGGCTGGAGGCCGGGGCCAGAAGCTTCACCTACTTTATTGCAGACCGCACCACGGTGCCGTTCCACACGGCCGGCAGGAACAACATCTGGGCGATTGCGGCAGATGCCGCCGGCGATCTTTGGCTCGGCAGCTTCGGCGACGGCCTGCTGCATTTCAACCAGAAGACGCAAACCTTCACCACGTTTCCAGTGGCGCCGCAGGACCCCGACGGCCTGAGCCACGGCGCGATTTACTCCCTCCTCGTCGACAGCAGCGGCGCCCTCTGGATTGGCACGTTCGGCGGCGGTTTGAATCGCTATGACCCGCGCACCAGACACTTCGTGCATTACACCGACCGCGAAGGCCTGCCGGACAATTTCGTCAAGGGCATGCTGGACGACGGCCGCGGCTATCTCTGGCTGAGCACGGACAGGGGTCTGTCGCGCTTCGATCAGCGCAGCAGCGTCTTCCGCAATTTCACCGTCAACGACGGCTTGATCAGTAATGTGCTGCTTTCCGGCGCTTATTGCCGCGGCGATGACGGCCGCCTTTACTTTGGCGGTGAGGGCGGCGTGATTGCCTTCCATCCCGACAGTCTGCGGGAGAACAAATATCTGCCGCCGGTGTTGCTGACCAGCTTCAAGGCCTTTGACAAGCCGCTGCCGCGCACCGGCAAGTCTGCCTGGCGGCCACGTCACTCGGCTGACACGCCCTCCGTCATTCTCTCCTACCGCCTCAATTTTTTCTCCTTCGAGTTCGTGGCGCTGGATTACACCCAGCCCGAAAAAATCCAGTACGCCTACCAGCTCGAAGGCTTTGACCCGGACTGGGTGTATTGCGGCACGCGGCGTTATGCGAGCTACACCAACGTCGATCCCGGTGAATACACTTTTCGCGTGAAAGCTTCGAACAGCGACGGCGTGTGGAATCAGGAGGGCGCCACGGTGCGCATCAAGATCATCCCGCCGGTTTGGAAGACGTGGTGGTTCCGTGGCCTGGCAGCGGCCGCCCTTCTGCTGCTGGTGTGGGCGGCCTACCGCTATCGCGTCAACCGGCTGCTGGAGATCGAACGCTTGCGCACGCGCCTGGCAGCGGATCTGCACGACGAGATCGCCAGCAACCTCAGCAGCATTGCCATGTTTGGGAAAATCGTGCAGGACCAAAACGCGCCGGCGGGGCGCAGCACCGTGGCGGGCGCGGAATTGCTGGAGCGCATGATCACGCTGTCACAGGAATCCGTGACCTCGATCCGCGAGATCATTTGGGCGATCGACCCGCGCCCGGAAACGGTCCATGATCTGCTGGTGCGCGTGCATGACTTTGCTGCCGCCGCCTGCCGGGCACAGGAGATGCAGTTGCGCTTCGAAGTTCCAGACGCGGGGCTGCTACCTCACAAGAATCTCGCGCCGGAACAGCGCAAGCATCTCTGGCTATTGTTGAAGGAGGCGATCAACAACGCGGCAAAACACTCGGGCGGCAGCGAGCTGGCCGTACGTGCACACTACAAGCTGGGCTATCTCAAAATCAGCATCAGCGACAACGGCGCCGGTTTGCAGGCCGCGGCCGCGCCCAGCCGTTTTTCCGGCAAGGGTTTGAACACCATGAAGAGTCGTGCCCAGCAACTTCGAGGCACCTTTGAGCTGCAGTCTCATCCACAACAGGGAACCACGGTCACGGTGATGCTGAAGATTTGAGCCAGCCCAATCGCGCGCGAGCGTTTTGGGAGGGACAGAAGTCGCTCGGTGACCGGCCGGGAGATTCGCAAGCTCCCGGCGCAGCGAAATGATTTGAAGAGGTTTCATCTTTCGTAAGGAACAGTAGATTCACTGTTCGCTGGCGAACACCGACTGTCCAGCCACCGTGCAGTGCTTCGCTGCAAATCCCTCTCTCCTCGCACTCTAATTCTCTGCAAAACAAAGCCGGCATGTTTGTTGAAATCTCTCCGTTCGGCAGAGCCGCGCTGAGGGCCCAACCTGCTCTACGCATTGCCAGATCACCCGCAGTCCGGCTTGGATCATATCTGACAGCCGGAAAAAACCTATGAGTCTTGTCATGGACCGCCCGATTCAAAAAAAGAAATGGCCTCCCAAGCGCATCGCGCTCTATGCCGGTGCCGGGCTGCTTTTCTCCGTGTTGATTTACAGCTTTCTGTTCGGCGACACCAGCTCGAAGCTCAATGTTGAAACCGGGCGGATCACAATCGCAACCGTGACCCGCGGACCGTTTCAGGAGTTCATTCCGGTGAGTGGCAACGTTTTGCCGATCAAGACCATCTATCTGGACGCCGTGGAAGGCGGCCGCGTCGAGAAGAAATTTGTGGAAGCCGGCGCGATGGTCACCGAGAAGGACCCGATTCTGCAGCTTGCCAACACCAACCTGCTGCTCGACATCATGTTTCGCGAGGCGCAATTCTTCGAACAAAGCAACAACCTGCGTAATACGCGGCTGTTGATGGAACAAAGCCGCCTGACGTTGCGCCAGCAACTCGTGGATCAGGAGTATCAGTTGCAGCGTTTGCAGCGCTTGCACGAGCGGGCGGTGGAGCTGCGCGCCAGGAATCTGATCTCGCAACAGGAGTACGAGCAGACCCGCGATGAATATGAGTACTATCGCCGCCGCCGCGATCTGGCGGTTGAATCCTTCCGGCAGGACTCGCTGTTTCGCGAGATTCAGGTGCAGCAATTGGAAGGCTCGCTGCAGCGCATGGCAGCCAATCTCGAGGTCACCAAGCAAAAGCTGGCGAGCATGATCATTCGCGCGCCGATCACCGGCCAGCTCACCTCGCTCAATGCCGAGATCGGCGAGTCCAAATCGCCGGGTGAGCGCCTTGGCCAGGTGGACGTGCTCGACGGCTTCAAGGTGCGCGCCGGCATCGACGAGCATTATCTGGCGCGCATCAGCCTCGATCTCGCCGGTGAGTTCGATTTTGCCGGGCAGACGTACCGCCTGCTCACCAGAAAAATCTATCCGGAAATCCGCGACGGCCGTTTCGACATTGATCTCGAGTTCGACGGCCCGGCGCCGGCCGGCATACGGCGCGGGCAGACGCTGCACATTCGGCTGCAGCTCGGCGACCTGGCGGAGGCCACGCTCCTGCCGCGCGGCGGTTTTTACCAAAAGACCGGTGGCCAGTGGGTCTATGTCGTGGACAAGTCCGGCGGGGTCGCGGTGAAGCGCAATATTCGGCTGGGCCGGCAAAATCCGCAAGTGTTTGAAGTGCTGGAGGGGCTGGAGCCGGGCGAGCAGGCGATTACTTCGAGCTATGACAGCTTTGGGGATATTGACAAATTGATTCTGAAAAGTAACCAGTGATCGGTGACCAGTCCTGGGCAGGCAGTGATGAGTGGTCAGTCACCTGCAGAGTTCAGGCGGACTGATCGCTGAAAACGGGTGACGGTTGAATGGCAACAAGGAGCCAAAATGATCAAGACACTCAATCTCAAGAAACTCTACACTACCGAAGAGGTCGAAACCACGGCACTCAACAATATCAATCTCGAAGTCCAAGCCGGCGAGTTTGTCGCGATCATGGGTCCCTCTGGCTGCGGCAAGTCCACCTTGTTGAATCTGATCGGGCTGCTCGACAACCCCTCGGGCGGTGAGTACTATTTTCTCGGCCAGGAGGTGTCCAAGTATTCCGAGCGCCAGCGCGCCAACACCCGCAAGGCCAACATCGGTTTTGTGTTTCAGAGCTTCAACCTGATCGACGAGTTGACGGTGTATGAGAACGTCGAACTGCCGTTGTTCTATCTCGGCGTGTCCACGGCTGAACGCAAGAAGCGTGTCGGTGAAGTGCTGGAACAAATGCAAATCATGCATCGCAAAAACCATTTTCCGCAGCAGCTTTCCGGCGGCCAGCAGCAGCGCGTGGCGGTCGCCCGCGCCGTGGTGGCCAAGCCCAAGCTCATTCTCGCTGACGAGCCAACGGGAAATCTCGACTCCACCCACGGCGACGAGGTGATGAAGATGCTGACGGATTTGAATGAGAACGGCACCACGATCGTCATGGTGACGCACTCGCCGTCCTACGCCGAGTTTGCGCATCGC
>JBBIKM010000184.1:0-10623 GCA_037445455.1 bacterium
CCAACTGATGAAGCATGCTTATCAGTTGGGTTCTTCTATCAGTTGGAGAAAAGTCAGAATTCTTTTCTATGTTTGAAAAGCTAAACGCTTAACGTTGTTGTAATAGTCATGTGCTTAGATTCGATGTGAGGAGATCGACATGTTATTCCAGACACTTCGTTTCCAGCTTTGCTTCAGCTTGCTGGTCTGCAGCGCCGGTTCGGCGCAAATCAATCTAACCTGGACTCCACGCGAAGACCTCAACGCCAACCTGCCGGCCAGCCTGCGCGTTTATGAAGCCAGCAACAGCGCGATTCCGATTCACGCCTGGTATGTGAGCGCGGATCTGCGCGACACCACCTGGCAGGCGCAAGCCCTGCTTTCTGATGAGAGCGATGGCAGGGAAACCGTTCCGCAGTTTGCCGCCGGCGCCCAGTCGTGGATCGCGATCAATGGCGGCTACTTCGGCAGCAGTGGCAGCACCACCGCTTCCTTCAGCATGGTCGCTGACCGGGGGGTCGTGCTGGCGCCCAACATTGGCGCGTTGAATCGCAGCGGCCTGACCTTCTATCCCACGCGTTCGGCGTTCGGTCTGCTCCGGGATGGCACGCCGGACGTGGCGTGGATCTATGATGTGGCCGGTGTCACTTATGCCTACCCGGATCCGAGTCCCAACAAACAAGGGCAGCCGCAGCCGCAGCCGAGCGCGACCTTCCCGGCGAACGGTGCGCCCTGGCCGCTGTGGAATGCCATCGGTGGCGGGCCGGTATTGATTCACAACGGCAGCGTGCGCATCACCTGGGAGGAGGAAGTCTTCTTCGGCTCCGGCATCGGCAACATCGGTGACCAGAATCCTCGCACGGCTGTCGGTTACACGGCCGAGGGACAGTTGTTGCTGATGGTGGTGGATGGCCGCCAGGTCGCGAGTCGCGGTGCCTCGTTGACCGAATTGGCGCAGCTCATGCTGGCGCTCGGCGCGGTCGAGGCGGTGAATCTCGATGGCGGCGGCTCTTCGACGCTGGTGGTGGGGCAAACGCTGATCAACCGGCCTTCTGATGGCACACCGCGCGAGGTGGCGTCCGCACTCGTGCTCGCGCCAAAAAAGGGCGGGCCGCCGCTTCCGGGCGAGACGTTTTACTTCGACACCGGTGATTCCTGTTGCTATCGCGAGCGCGGCGCCTGGTTTGAAAGCGCCAACACGCCGTTCTACGGCGCCACCAAAGCGCGCTTGAATCAAGTTGGCGCAGGTCAGGATCGTGCGGTGTTTCGATTCGGCAATCTGCCCGCGAGCCGGTATGAGGCTGCGGCCTGGTGGGTGCCGGCCAGCAATCGCGCCACCAACACGCCGTTTTTCATTTTTCACCAGGGCGACAGCGTGCTGGTGCGGGTGAATCAAAGCGATTTGACCACGCAGGGAAAGTGGAATGTGCTGGGAGAATTCGAGCTGGCAGCGGGAGACTCACTGGTGGTGACGGATCAGGCGGCGGGTACGGTGTCGCCAGCTTATGTGTGCGTGGATGCCATTCGCATGGTGCGCACCGGCAGCAGCAGTGCCGTGCGATCGGCGCAGGCCGCGCCGCCCCGCCACTATGCGGTGCAGGCACATCCGAATCCCGCGCGGCAGGAAGTCAAGCTTTCCTTCTCGCTGCGTCGCGCTGGGCCGGTGGAGATTCGCTTGCTGGATTTGCTCGGCCGGACGGTGACGCGCGCGGCAGCCTGGGGACAGGCGGGAAGCAATCAGATGCCGCTGGCGTGGAAGCATTTGCCGGCGGGCAGGTATGTGATCGTCGTGGCAGCGGCCGAGGGCGAGTGGCGCACGAGTCTGATGGTGTTGCAGTAGGCGTAAAGCAGAATCCAATGACTGAATATTCTCATGGCGCGAAAGCCCGCCGCTCGATTGGACTAATTCCCAACGGCAGGGATTGGCGTATCCGAGCTGAACGGGGCCGGAGTGCGAACAATTCAGAGCGCATGAAAAGTCCTTGCTGTGGCGACACCTTTATGGCCAGGGATTGGCAGGCTTCGGTTGGGTGCTGCATCCAGGCAAATAAGGGTGCCTCGTGTGAGACACCCTTGCGCTCGCCCCTGCGGGTGATTCCCCTCCGCAAAGCGGATTGCTCAGGGAGCAGAAAAATATTCAGGACTTGCCAGAAGAAATTTCACCGTGCGCGTGAAGGCGCCACGACAAACGACTGCAAACCGCCACCGGCTACTCCGCATACATCTCTTCCAGCAATTTCTTGTATTTCTCCGTCACCACTTTGCGTTTGATCTTGAGCGTCGGCGTCAGCTCACCGCCGGCGATGGTGAAATCCTTCGGCACGATGCGCACGCGCTTGACGCTCTCGAACGAGGCCAGTTGTTTGTTCTTCTCCTGCACCTCGGCTTCGATGAGCGCCTGCACCTTGGGATGTTCGACCAGCTCGTCGATGGTCTTGAAGGCAATGCCCTGGCTGCGCGCCCACGGCTCGACGTATTCGGGGTTGAGTGTGACCAGGGCGGTGATGAACTTCTGGCGGTCGCCCACTGCCACCGCCTGGTTGATGTAGCGCGAAGTGCGCAGAATCCGCTCGATGCGCTGCGGCGCGACGTTCTTGCCGCCCGCGGTGATGATCAAGTCCTTCTTGCGGTCGGTGATCTTGAGAAAGCCCTCCTCATCGATCTCGCCGATGTCTCCGGTGTGCAGCCAGCCCTCCTGATCGATGGCCTCGGCGGTGGCCTCCGGATTCTTGTAGTAACCCAGCATCACGTTCGGGCCGCGATACAGCACCTCGCCGTCCTCCGCCAGCTTCATTTCGATGCCGGGCCCCACCGGTCCCACCGTGCCGAATTTGTTGTGATCGAAGCGATTGACGTTGGTGAAGGAGGTGTTCTCGGTCATGCCGATGCCTTCGAGAATCAAAATGCCACAGGCGTGAAAGAATTCCGCAATGCTTTTGTTCAGCGGTGCCGCGCCTGAGACCGCCCACTGCAGCCGGCCGCCGAACGCGGCTTGCACCTTGTGCAGCACCAGTTTGTTGGCCAACCGGTGTTTGCGCGCCAGTGCCGCAGGGATCGCCTGCCCCCGCTGTTGCAACTGGCTGACCCGGGTGCCGATGCCCAACGCCCAATAGAACAGCTTGGCCTTGAGGCCGCCGGCGGCCTGCACATTGGCCAGCACTTTGGTGTAGATTTTCTCGTAGATGCGCGGCACGCTCGCAATGAAGTGCGGCCGGACTTCCTGCAGATTCTCCGCGACCTTTTCGATGCTTTCCGCAAAGGCGACGGTTTTGGAGGTGTAAAGGCAAAAATAGATCACCAGCCGCGCAAACACATGCGCCAGCGGCAGGAACATCAAGGTGATCATGTCGCCTTCAAGCTGCAGGCACTGGCTGGCCGAGTCCGCGGTGAAGATCAAATTGCGATGAGTCAGCATGACGCCCTTGGGGACGCCGGTGGTGCCGGAGGTGTAGACCAGCGAGGCCAGATCGTCCGGTTGAATGCCGGCCGCGCGCTGTTCCAATTCCGCCTCGCTCACCGCCTGGCCGCGCTCGAGAAATTCCTCCCAACTCAACACGTGTTGCGCCGCATTGCCCGGCCCGTCGAACAGGATCACGTAGCGCAGCCGCGGCAGTTCCGCCCGCACGGCCGAGATTTTGGCGAGCTGATCGGCGTTTTCCACGAAAATGATTTCCGCATCACTGTGGTTGAAAATATAGGCGCAATCCGCCGCGAGATTGGAGGGATAGATGCCGACGGTCACGCCGCCGCAGGAGACAATGCCGAAATCACACTGCACCCACTCCAACCGGCTTTGGCTGAGGAGATTCACCTTGTCGCCCGGCTTGACGCCGAGTGCCATCAAACTGCGGGCAATCTGCCGGCAGCGCGCTTCATTCTCCCGCCAGCTCACCTCCTGCCAGCGGCCGTCGCGTTTGAAGCGGTATGCCGGTTTGCTGCCATTTTGGACGCTGAGGCGATGCAACATCTCATAAATCGTCGAGTATGGCATGGGACCCTCTCCTCCGATAAAGCGGTGATCGTGGCGTGCCACCGTGCCGGGTGGTGACCGGCGCAACGGGCCGGCCGGCGGTGCGAGCGCCTGCAGCCGGCTCTCGTCCATGGTGAAATGCCACGCGGCGCGGGCGTGCTCGGCCTGCCGGCGATAGGCGGCAGACTCAAAGTATTTCACGAAACGCGGAGAAAGCGGCAGGACCTGGAGATCTGACTCCCAATGGAATTTCTCACCGCCTGCCGCCTGGACGCAGCCGAGGTCGATGGCCCAGGAAATCTCCGCCACCGTGCGACCGCGGCAGTCGCGCGCCAGGGCCTGCAGCATGCCTTCGCGCGCGGGATCATAGAAATGAAAGTCGTGCTGATAGAAGATGGCGTTGTGATAATATTCGGGAAAATTGGTGACCGCCTCCAGCTCCAGGCGTTTGGCAAGATGCACCAGCAGCTTGAGCACGCGCCGGGCCTGGCCCAACCCGGGATGCCGCTGCCCCGGCAGGATCGGCCGCTCGGGCGTGAAATCGGCATGCGGATTTTGCAGCAACAGCCATTCGATGGCCAGCACCCGCGGCAGGTGGTCGCCCAAACCGTCAGCCAGCCGCCGGCGCGGCGCCAGCACGGTTTCGCGCACGCGGAATTCCGCCAGCAATTGCTCCGGCGTCACTTCGCGATGGTAGAGCTTCAGCGCTTGCAGAAAGGGATCGAGCGGCTCGATCTGCAACAACACCTGGCACAGGCCCTGAGCACGCAAGGCCGGCAGGAATCCGCTCTTCTCCAGGGCCGCCCTCACGTCTTCCTCGGTGTAGCGTCCCATCCACAACGACGAGCCGGTCTTGGCATCGAGCTGGCTGAAGAGATCGTCGGCGTCGATCAAACTCTGCTTGGGGGAATTCATGGTGAGCGGAGAATAAATAAAATCGGCGGCAATGTCAAGGCGGGCACACGGGGCTTGTCGCAGCCTTGCGGGCTGTCATTCCAGGCTTGACTTTGCGCTCCTGGTTCTCTATTCTGCGGCCACCTTTTCCCATTGCACTGAAGCTGAATCACATCGAATGGCGCGGCAGGCTGCTGTGGGGGCACGGCATGAACGTCATTCAAACCACAGCGCCGTCCTACGGCGTGGGCTGGGCAAGCCTGGCAGGTGAACCGAGGACCGGTGATGTTTGTGCGGCCGGCGTGTGTGGCCTGCCAATCTGCTACAATCGTGACGGCAGGATACTACGCCAATTGTCAGCGAAGCTGACAATTGAAGTCCTTCGGGCAGTACAAAAATTTTCCAGCCGATGGAAGAACCCAACTGATGAGGCACGCATATCAGTTGGGTTCTTTCATCAGTTGGAAAAAGTTAGAATTCTTTTCCAAGTTTGAAAAGCCAATCACCCATGGTCACGCTCGTTCACTGAAGAGCGGCCGCTTTTCGGCGCACGGCGGCCGGACGCAAACGCCGCTGAATGCCTGCCGCTTGTCTCCCGCGATCATCCCCATCAATGGCAGGTCCCCGATCGTGGCTGTGGGCGCAGACAGCGCGAGGTATGCGGTCAGAGTGCGCGCCGACGAATGCACTGGGCAATTCAGGCTCTGCCAAATCGCCATCGCGGTTTCGCGTGTCGCCGCGGTCAATCTCGTCCGTGACTGCCGCAGCGAGGAGAATCTTGACAACAGCGCTCTGAGCCGGATGGTGTGCCTGGACGGCAGTGGCAACGGCGAGGTGACCAAACGCATGAGCGGTGGCGCGCCGGCAAACTGGAAGTGGGATCTGCTTCGCCGGTGATTCATGATGACAAAGTCCGCCTTGCGGTGGGGCAGGTTTTCGAGCATGGCGAAGGCCTTAATGAAGCTCGGCGCCCGAGGCGCAGGACGGCATGCTGGAGCACTTGGGCGCGCTGCCTGTGGTTTGAACGGATTCGCCGACAAGTCGTGTTCCCGCATATAATCCCAGCAGTCCAACGTGTTCAAACCATCCGGCCCGAGCCGTGGAGGCCATCATGAGTCCGTTGCACAAGGAATCGACTGGCAATCTGATTCTCGTTCCCGCGCTGATCACCCTCGCCCTTACGCTGCTGCGCTTGACCGGCGAGCTGCTGAACTGGTCGCCGGTTTTCTTCAACAAGAGCGCCGGCGGCGGTGGCGCTTTGATCGGCATCTCCTGGCTGGTGCCATTCATTGGTTTCTATTTTGCCTGGCGGCTGCAGCAGGCGGGCACGGTTCCCGCCGGCCGCGGCCGCCTCTTTGGCTTTGCGGTCCTGGGCCTGGCGGTTTACGCCGGAGTGTTCATGCTCGCGCTGGCAGTGGCAAAAGAAAATGTCTGGCTCCTCTCCACCTTCGGAGTGGTGGGTGCAGCAGCCGGCCTTTTCCTCTTGCGCCAGGCCTGGCCCGCGCTCTTCACCTCCCTGTTTGCATATGGCCTCGCTGCGCGTGTCCCCGTGGTAATCATCATGTTTCTCGCCATCATGGGCAACTGGGGCACGCATTACGATGTGGCACCGCCCAATTTTCCCGCCGGAATGGCAGCCTTCCCGAAATGGGTGGTCATCGGCCTGGTGCCACAGCTCACCTTTTGGATGGTGTACACGGTCGGGATCGGACTGATCTTCGGCGGTCTCGCGGTGCTGGTGGCGAAACGCAGGCCGGCGCTGGCCTGAGCGCAGCCGGCGATTTGATTTTGCCGGCGAACCCGCCTGTCCGCGCCTGCCTGCCGCCGTCAAGTCGGGCGCTCACGCGCGTTCGATGGTGCAGATATAACAGCAGGCCTCGGCATTGCGGGCATGCAAGAATGCCACCTCCGGATGTTCCGCAAAAATCCGGGCGATCAATTCATCCACGTCAGCCTCGCCGACCAGCGTCGTGAACACCATGCGCTGCCGGGCGTTGTATCCCAGCAGCGACAGGGGAAAATTCACTTTATCCGCCTTGATCGCCGCCGGGAAGCGGTGGAGGTCGCGGTAGGGTTCCACCGGCTGGGCATGAATGAACACCGGGCCGTTTTGATTGAAGGCATTCCGCTCCGTGAACGGCGAATGGCTGAAGAGCAGGCGCCTGTCCCTGCCCGGCACAAAGGGCTGCAGCGAAAGCCGGCACGGGCCGTAGCCGGTGGCAATCTGTTCGATGACGGCATTGCCAAAATCATCCCGGCGCGATTGGCGGATTCGTGCAGCCAATTCGGCCGAAAGTGGAACGATGCGAAATTTGCTCATGGAAAATTCTCCCTGGCGGTTGCAGGTGACAGCGTTGGGTTGAATTGTTCGCATGAGAATACGGAATGCCGGGCGGTTGGGTAACCCGTTTCTTGCTGTCCAGGCGCATTTGCCGGCCGGGACAATGGCGGCGCGGCGGCGGGAATGAATCACAAGATGCCGGGCAATTGCCAGACGAAATACCGGCCGCCGCCAATCACGAAACCGACGGCGTGCTTGCAAGGCTGGGCAAGTCACCGGCGATCGCCACAGCACTGTTTGCCGCGCCGGTTACATTGCCAGCCGCGGTATCTTGCTGATGAGTTTTGCGAAGAAATTCCTCCTGCTGCGTTTGCGCGCGCAGGACATGGCGAACGCGCCGCTCCGATCGAGTTTTGTCCGCGGGAGGGGTGAGCAAGTTGCGCCTGTTTTCGCGCCGGCAGGAATCAGTGGTGGCGGCAGGCTATTGAGAAGAAGGTTGGCGGCAATGCGCAAGGACCTTGAGGTACTTCAATACGACGATCAGCTTTTCAAACTTAAAAAAGGGCTCCAGCCTTTTGCAACGGATCGAAGAAACCAACTGAAAGGCTTTCTCCGTTTGGTTCTGCCATCCTTTGGATGAGTCTTCGCCTTTTCTGCAAAGAGAGCACTTGTCATGGACTGCGCCAGTCTCGAGACAAGCTGAAAACCCGGCCCTTCGAGCGATCCAAAATTTTTCAACGGTTCAAGATAACAGATGGGATTGAAGAATCCACCGGTTGAGGATTTTATCGGCTGGGTTCTTCCTTCCGCCGGAGATCATCTCTTGGATTGCGGCTTGTCCGCGTTGGGCGCTCAAAAACCGAAGATGAATCTGGAAGAGTACCGGCCGCAAAGCAATCGCCTGCACCGCGGAGCCGCGGCGAGCGCAGCGTTTTGAAATCAAGAGGGTCCTTCTTGGCGGTGAGCTTTTGAGGTGAATGGCACGGGAGTCCCCAATCTACCCAAGATCCTTTGCGGGACTAATCGAATCGCACTTCCAGTGAGATCGCCGGCGTCAGACCCAGCCGCTCGACCGCGACCGGCTGCAGCCCGCCCTCGCTGACTTGGAAATGGCGATACCACGTCTTGCGCTGATCGAACAGATTGAACACGGCCACTCCCAGCGTGGCGTGGGCAAAACCCGTCCGCCAGTCACGTGCCACGCTGAGATCGAAACGTTGCGTCGCCGGCAACCGGCCTTGATTGCGCTCGCGCGGCGCGGTCAGGAGGTAGTATTCGGCACCGCCAATCATGACGGTCTGCACGGTTGGAATCGTGTACGGCTGTCCCGAGGAAATCTGCCAGGCCACGGCGAAGCGCCAATTTTGGCGCTGATAATTGGCCGCCATCTTCAGCTTGTGCGGCACGTCGGTGCCGGCAACATAGGCCGGCGCGGTGCGGCTGGCAGCCAGGCGCGTCTGATTGTAGCCGTAACTGATCCACCCATTCCAGACTCTCCCTTCTCGTTGCAGCAACACTTCGACGCCTTCCGCTGTGCCCCGGCGCTGCGCCAGTGACGAGACAATCGCCGGCGTTTCTCCGGTGCGATCGACTGCGTTGATTTGTTCCAGCCAGCCGCGCATGGATTTGCGGTAAATCTCCACATCGACGAGATAATTTGCGTTGTGCCATTGCACGCCGAGCACGCTGTGATCGGCCCTGCCAGGCTTGATGATGGTGTTGTCCGCAATCAGCCAACTGAGCGGGCCCTGCAGGTTGGGGAAGGCGCTGCCGAGATTCACGGCATATTGCTGCTGCCGGCCCCATGCTGCTTTGAGGAGCCAGGCCTCAACCGGCCGCACATGCACCGCCAGGCGCGGGGACCAGAACGTCTTCCCGGCGAGATCGAAATACGTGGCGCGCAGTCCGGCGCTGAGGTCGAGCGCGGCCGCCGGCTGCCAGGTCTCCTGCGCGTAGAGCGAAGTTTGCTTGCCGGTGGCGCCGTGCGCCAGCAACCCCGCAAATTGCGGATGGGATTCGGTGAAGGTGGTGGTCGTGGTGGTCGTCTGGCCGCCGAATTCCAGCCTGTGCTGGCCGCTCATTTTCCACTCGTTGTCGAGCGCCATCACTTTTTCCTCGAATTCGTTGTCGATTTGCGGATGAGACGGCCGCAGGACGCTGGCCGCGCTGCCGGCACTGTTTTGCTCGACGAAATACCGCGAGCGCGAAAATTGCAGACTCGAGTTGAAGCGATTGCTCCACCAACGGTGCCAGCGCCCGCTCAGGCCACGGTTGCCCCAGCGTGATTCCTGCAAGAGCGGACTTCCCGGCCGCCGGTTTTGTTCCTCCCAGGCATCTTCACTCACGAATGCGGTGACATGAAACACATCGGCGGGGCTGGGCGCCCAGGTTAATTTGCTCAAGCCATCGTAGAAGGTGATGCGCGGATCGGGCGCCGCCGCGGCGGTCGGGGTGGCGGCTGCGATTTGAATGAAATCGTCCAGGAAGGGCGGTGCCTGATACATCCGTTCATACAACGCACGCGGCACGTCGGTGAAAGTGGAACGGCGGCCGGAGAGCAAGAGCGCAGCGCGGCCTGCCAGCGGCAATTCCACTGCGCTGTGCGCCGCCATGCGATTCAATCCCGCGCGCAAGCTGGGCCGGTTGAAGTCACCGGATTTGCCGGTCAACTCCACTACGCCGGAAAGCCGGCCGTCGAGCCGCGCCGGAAAACCGCCCTTGTAGACGCGCGCATCTTTGATAACGTCGGGATCGATTGCGCTCAACAAGCCGAAGGCATGATCCACATGCTGCAGGATCATGCCGTCGAGCATGATGAGATTCTCTGCGGGGGTGCCGCCGCGAATGTTGAGTGCGGCCGAACCGTTGGTGTCCTGATTTACGCCCGGCATGTATTGCAGCGCGCGCATCACGTCCTTGCCGCCGAACGCAGGCAAATGCGCCAGGTTTGCGGGCGCCGCGATGATTTCGCCCAGGCGCGGACCGGCGGCCATGATCTCCCAGTTGTGCGCCTGCACGGTCACCGGCTGCAACGACAGGATGCTTTGCTGCAGCGCGAACTGCACGCGCGGCGCCAAATTGGTGGCATCAATGTGCCTGCGCGTCGAGTAATAGCCCATGTAGTCAACCTGCAGCGTGCAGGCTTGCGCCGGCAAGCCCAGCAGGGTGAACTGGCCGAACTCATCCGCAGTCGCGCCCAGGCGTGAGCCGACCAGCCGGATGCTGGCATACGGCAGCGTCTCACCGGTGCGGCCATCAACGACCAGGCCGGAAATGTCCAAAGCGCGGCGCTCGCCTTTGCGATACAAGACGACCTGTCTCTCGCTCACGCGCTTGAAGGCAATGGCGGAGTCCTTCAACAAGAAGAGCAGCACTTCTTCGGCACTGCGATCGATCAGCTCGCCGCTGACGGTGAGATCTTCCAGCGTGGCGTCGGCATAGAGAATGTTGAGACCGTACAATTGCGCCACTTTTTCGATGGCGGTGCGCAGCGGGGTGT
>JBBIKM010000184.1:10642-12111 GCA_037445455.1 bacterium
GTGATGCCGGACTTTTTGTCGCCGGCCGCGGCGGCCGTCGTGAACCCACCCAGCACCGCCGCCAGCAGCAGAAGCAGCAGTGTGTGTTTGACGCGCAAAGTCTTGATCAGCCCCATGACAAGCCTTTAATCCTGCCGAAAAATGAGATACGTATCGCCCTCGCGCGCCACATTCAAATTGAGCGCGAGGCAGAAGGCCTGCAAAGTCGAATCCGTGGAACGGTCCTCGAACGCGCCGGACATGGTGAGGGTGCCGAGCGCTTCATCCACCAGACGAATGTGCACCGCGTGGCGCCGCTCGATTTCCGCCACCGCGAACGCATCGCCTCCCCGCGCTGCTTCGCCGAGCATCGCGCAGGTGAGCGAGCCGACGTCGCCCCGGCAGACTGCGGCCAGCGACGACTCGCCGGGCACGTAGCCGGGGGTTCGCAGCCGTCGTTCGATCGACCAGCCCGAGCAAAGATTCTCCAGCTTCGCCTCGACGCCCGGCGACCCGGCGGTCCAGTCGGGCACGTAGGTGTGGCCGATGTACGCGGCGCCCATCCCGAGGCCGTCGTAAGGCTCGCGGTCCAAGAACAGCGCCCCGCCGATGCCGCTGCCGATGTTCGAGTAGAAGAAGTGCCTCGCATCGGCGCCCGAGCCGCGGCACAACTCGGCGTAGCCGCCGGCCACCGTGTCATTGGCCACCAGCGCCGGCAGGCCGAACGACTCCCGAAGCCAGTCGGCCAACGGGAAGTCCTGCCAGCCGGGCACCTGCACCGAGATGCGAATGCGTCCTGTGCAGCTTTCCAACACGCCGCCGAAGCCGGCCCCGATCGCACCAACCCTGCCCTGGAATTCCGATTGACGGGCGATGAGAGTCGGAATGTGTGCGGCGAGCCAGTCCCGCACGTTCACCGCGCCGTCCGGCAGCGGCACCCTCTCGGAAACCAGGCACAGCGACGTGCCCTGCGCGTCGGTCAGGGCGAGTTGCTGTTTGGTCGCGCCGATTTCCACGCCCAGATACAGCTCGCGTGCGTCCTCGGCAGCGGTCATGGGTGGAGTTCCTTCCAGCCGCGGATCGATTCCTTCGCCCCGGAGAGCGAAAGGCCGATCCGGTTCGCCCCGGCCTCGACCATGCTGACGAACCGGTGGTAGTTGCGCACGCGGCCGGCCGCCTTCACGCCCATCGTGGGACCGACCGCTTCCCGAATGAGCTTGACGTCTTCATACATCGCGGCCGGGTCCGGGCTGAAACCCGTCGAGGTCTTCACGAAGGCCGCCCCGGCGTTTTGCACCAGTCGCGACGCCTCGATCTTCTGCTTCCGATCGAGGAAGCAACACTCGATGATCACCTTGACCGGCGCGCCGGCCGACGCGCGGACCACCGCGCGGATGTCGTCCTTGGTTTGCCGCAAGTCGCCGCCGAGGTAGGCGGTGTGGCTCAGCACCATGTCGATCTCGTGGGCGCCGTCGGTCATCGCCTGTTCG
>JBBIKM010000185.1:0-11995 GCA_037445455.1 bacterium
ACCTTCTATTGAAAATACTAAATTTAGATCCGTCAACTGCGGAAGTTGGGCTAGTTGGCGAAAAAAAGATCCATCTGCCGGCTGAGCGTGGGCCAGCGCACGCCTTCTAGCTCCAGCAGCCGGCGTTTAATCGTCGTGCCGGCGGAAAATCCGCCGAGCTTGCCGCCGCTCGCCACCACGCGATGGCAGGGTATGAAGAGCGGGATCGGATTCGCACCCAGGGCCTGGCCCACCGCACGCACGGCCCTGGGATTGCCCAGGCGCGCCGCCACGTCGCCATAGGTGTAAACATGGCCGTAGGGAATCCTGCTCACCAGTTTCAACACCTGGCCGGTAAACCCTCCCGGCACAAACCGCCAGTCGATCGGCGTGGTGAAGCTCGTCAAGCGGCGCTGGAAATATTCACGCAACTCGGTGACAATGGCGGCGGTGGCATTCTTGTCGCGCGTAATCCAGGCTTCGGGCTGCCGCGCCTTCAGGGATTCTTCAATCTCAAAAGGCGTGGCTTCGGAGAACGCCGCCAGGCACACGCCCGCGGCCGTGCTCGCGATCCACATCGGACCCGCCAGCGGGTGATGCACGAGATCATAGTAGATCTGCCGCTGCCGCATTTTTTGCTTGATGGCGGCACGCAGCAGCGGCGCGCGCTGCCGGCCTCCCATCTCATTCACCAGAGTCTCCAGCCCTGCCAGCACTTCGTGATACAGCGCGAATTCGCGCCCGCAGTTGGCGCACTCCGCAACGTGCAGGCGCAGGCGCTGCTCCTCCTCGGCGGCGAGATTGCCGAGATACAGCGCCATGACCATGTCTTCAGTGATATGGCCGATGAGCTGCATAACCCCTCCCGGGCATTGTGGAGGTTCACTGCACTTGAAACCACGTCCGCATTACGGCAGCAGCGTGACGCGCGCCGGCCCCGCCAACTCACGGTCTGCCGGCCCGCCTGGCCCCGGTTTCTGACACCTGCACCCGCATCAGAATTTTCTCTTCCGGGTCGATAACCAGCCGCTCCGGCGCCGAGACGGAAGGCAATGCGACCGTCACCGCTTTTTCATCAACCCACAGTTCATGCCTGGCTTCCCGGCCATCGACGTGCAGGGCCATTTGCAGCGGCAGGCGAAAGGCAGCGCCGGCTTGCGTCTGCCTGATCTGCACCTCGACTTTCCTGGCGGCCGGATGCCACTGCCAGTCCACCTGCAACTCGGGGTGGCCGGGCTGCTGCAGCCATTGCGCGAAAAACCATCCCAGATCTGTTCCGGCAACATCCTCCATCACCGCTTGAAAATCCGTCGACACTGCCGTGCGGTTCCGGAATTGCGCGTAAAAGTTGCGCAAGCCCTGCCAAAAATGTTCTTCTCCCACCAGAGACCGCAGCATGTGCAATACCCACGCCGCCTTGGCGTAGTTGTTGGGACTGAGCAACCGGCGATAATCCGTGATGGTGGTATCGAGAATCGGCGCGGTGTGGCGCGGCAGCGCCTGCAAATAGGCGGCACGTTCGTCCTGCATCACCACACGGTATCCCGCCGGGCCTGCGACATGCTCATAGAACAAGGCCGCGCCATAGGTGGCAAAACCTTCGCTCAGCCACAGGTGGTGCCAATCTCCCGGGGTGACCGCGTCGCCGAACCATTGATGGGCAATCTCGTGTGCGGCGGTGCGTTCCACATTGCGTCCTTCCCCAAAGCTGTTTTCTGCAAAAAAAATGGCGCCGGCATTTTCCATGCCGCCGTAGCGCGTGTTGGCTTGCACCAGCGCCAGCTTCTCGTAGGGAAAAGGCCCAAGCCGGCGCGTGAAGAATTCCACCATCGCCGCCGTCCGGCCGAGCGCGGCTCCGGCACTCGCGGCCTCTTCAGGATAGGCATAGATTGCGAGCGGCACACCGGCCGTGGTGGTTTGGTGCGACACCTGAAAATCCGCCGCGCCGAACACCATGCAGTAAGTTGGAATCGGCGCGCTTTCCTGCCAGTGCCAGGTCATCCTGCCGGGCGCGGCGGCGCTGACCGACACCAGCCGGCCGTTCGCCACCACCGTGTAATGTGCCGGCGCGCTGAGGTGAAACTCGACCGAGGCCTTGTCCGAAGGATGATCGATGCCGGGAAACCAGTACCTGCTGTAATCCGGCCAATTGTCCGCGAAGACGGTACGGCGGCCGAATTTGTTCACTGCCATGACCAAGCCTGCCTGCGGCACGCCGTGATACGCGATCGCAACCGCCAGCGTGTCACCGTTCTTGCGGCCCGGCGGCAGCGTGACGAGCAGGCCGTCAGCATCCGGTGCAAATGCCAGCCGCCGGCGGCCGCTGGTCACCTGCGTGACGGTCAGGCCCTTCAAATTCAAATGCAACGTCGAGTCACCGGCATCGCGCACGATCACGGCGAGCGTGGCCTCACCTTGAATGTGGTCACTTGCTTCGGCCAGCTCCAGGCGCAGGCGGTAATGCCAGACATCAAAGGCCGGCTGGCGCGGGTAACCATCGGTGGCCGGCAGGGCCACGGCGAAGAATGCGAGACAGAGAAGCGCTGCCGCCCGGCAGCAAATGGACTCAGGGCTGGCCGGCATCTTTCTGAACCGCTGGTGTGGGCGGATTGACAAACTGGAATCCGGGATTGACGCGCAGGAATGCCATGCCCACGCGTTTGCGATTCGCCTTGAGCTGCTGCACCATCGCGGCAAAAGACTCATCGACGACCTGCCGGTTGCGCGGCCGCGAGGAGGCATGCCGCGCCACCAGCTCGCCGTTGTCTTTGCGAATGAGGAGGCCCATGTGGGCGGAGAAAATGCCCGGCGATCTCTGAATGATGCTGAAGATGTCACCCGTGCGCAGGCTGTCCTGAATCGCGAGCAGGTGCTGCTCGGGAACGTATTTGATCGTCATGGTTTCGGGCGGGGGAATCTCGACCAGCTCGCTGTCGGGCACGCCGAGAAAGCGCAACAGTTTGCGCCGATCGATGGTTTTGGTCATCTCGCGGCAGTGCCTGCCGCCCACCGCAGCGGTGACGTCGTGCAGCAGCCAGGCGTTGTTCGGCACCCAATCGGCATGAGTGAAATGATTGCGGCGGCGCAAATCGATCTCACCGTCACGGTAGCGAATGCGTTGCAGCGTGTGAAACATTTCCTCATAATTCGTTGTGATGGCCATGGCCAGCACTTGCTCGGTGAAGGTCACGCAATCCGCGCGGGTGAAATCAATCAGCGGATCGCGATCATACTTGGCCTCGGGTCCCTCGCCCAGGCAAAAGAGCGCATAGGGCGTGCCTTTGGCCCGCTCCGAGAATAACGCCAGGCGCCGCGTCAGCACGGGCTCGCGCGCCACCACCTGCCGAATCAAACTGTCGATTTCGACATTCGACATCGCAAACAGCGCCTTGGGTGCGAGCGGCAGCTCGTCCGGCGCGCCGGTGCGGCCGTTGGCCACCGGCTGGGCTCCGGCAGACATCGCCAACATGACACTGCTCAACACCACGGTCACTCGTCGGAACAAAGTCGTCTCCTTGCTTTGGCTGGTTCACAAAGGCGATGGGCTTGGCTTGCCGGCCGGGGCCCGCCTTCAGCGCGGCATCAAGTAAAGCGGAATGCCCCGCAGGCGCGGGCTTGCGCCCTCCCAATCAAGCTGGCTCAAAAAACGGCGGGTCAGGCGCTCATACCAGGGCCTGCGCAGCCGCCCCACTTCCACCAAGTGCGGCTTCACGGTGAGGTTGGCCAGGCCCTTGATGGCTTCGACGGCGGACTCGAAGCTGCCCAGTTCATCCACCAGGCCGTGCTGCAGCGCCTGGCGGCCGGTCATCACCCGGCCGTCGGCGAATTCCCGCACTTTCTCCGGCGCCAGCTTGCGGCCGCGCGCGACGGTTTCGACAAACTGCTCATGGCTGTCGTTGATCAACTCCTGCAGCATGTTGCGCTCCTCCGCGGTGATGCCGCGAAAAAACGTCAACGTATCCTTGAACGTTCCGGACTTCACCACCTCCATCTCAACGCCCACCTTGCCGAGAAGCCGGCTGAGATTGCGCGATTGGATGATGACGCCGATCGAGCCGGTGATGGTGCCGGCATTGGCGATCACGCGTTCGGCCGCCATCGCCACATAGATGCCGCCCGAGGCCGCCACCTCGCCGAGCGAGGCAACCACCGGCACTTTGGTTTCGTCGCGGAAGCGCAGCAGCGCTTCATAAATCTCCTGCGTTGCGCCCACCGTGCCGCCGGGCGAGTTGATGCGCACCAGCAGCCCGCGTGCCCGAAAATGCCGGGCCTCTGCCAGCGCCTGATTCACGCGGCGCGTCAGCGGCTCATCGCCTTCCTCACTCATCACACCGTCCAGCAGCAGCACAGCCAGGCGCGGCCGCTTCTGCCGGCGCAAACGGATCTTCATGCGCGCACTTTCCTGCAATCAATCATTCTCATCCACCGGCGACTTGAGTCCGGTCGGGACTTCTGCACGGCAGCAACCGCCGCAATTTGGCCGACAAACTAAACAAACCCGTTCTAAAAAACAAGTGTGCGAATGCGGCGGAAGGATGAGCGCAACCGCGGAGGGAAAAGGCAATGGCAGGACAGGCGAAGAGGCCGCCGGGAGATCGCGCTTGCAGGCGCGATTCCCCGGCGGGGTCCGCAGGCCGCTGACAAAGCGGGCAGAATTGAAATCCCGGTGCCGGTGCTGCTTCAGGCCAGGGGGCATCGCCCTCGAATCAAAGAGCCACTTTCGTTGCCCCGCCCGCCACGGCTTTGAGGAACTTGATCAGGCCGCTCATGTAGGTCGGTTGATCATCCCACATGCACATGTGGCTGCCGTTTTCGCAGCGCAGGAAGCTGCCATTTGGCACCTGTTCCGACATCCATTTCATATAGGCGGGATCCATGGTGTCATGCGTGGCGGCGATCACCAGCGTTGGCGTTGTAATCTTGCCCAGCTCCGCGCTGACGTCCCACTTCTCCAGCTTGCCCGAGACCCCGAATTCACTTGGCCCCTGCATCATCACATAAACGGTGTGATTGAGCTTGTTGAAGGCCCGCATCATGGGATCGGGCCACTCCTCCAGCGGCAGCCGGCAAATGAACTTGTTGTAGAAATGGGGCAGCAGCAGCTCCATATAGCGGGGATTTTCAAAATCATTCCTTGCCTCAATGGCCCGAATCTCGGCAAGCACCGCCGGGTCTAATTGTTTGGCCAGCACCTCCTCGGCATAGGCGTCGTACCGGGGAGCGCTGGCCATCATGTTGGAGATGATCAAACCCTTGAGATGCTGCTGGTATTTCAGGGCATACTCCATGGCCAGAATGCCACCCCAGGAGTGGCCGAGCAGATAGAAATTATCCCGGTGCAAGCCCAAGGCGATCCTCACTTGCTCCACTTCCTCGACAAAACGGGGCGTATCCCACAGGCTGGTGTCCTGCGGCTGATCGGAGTAGGCGGAGCCGAGTTGGTCGTAATAAATGAATTCAATGCCCTCCTGCGGCAGAAAGCTTTCCATGCACTCGAAATACTCATGGGTCGCGCCGGGGCCGCCGTGCAACAGCAACAGCTTGATGCGGGGGTTGTTGCCGAACCGTTTCGTCCACACTTTGAAGGTTCCCGCCGGCGTTTGAATCGGAATCATCTGCACACCGCCGGTTCGCACACCGGTTTCAGCAGTTTGAAAGTAGGTGTTCTGCGGGACTGGTTGCTCCGTGCAGGCACATAGAAGCACACTGCCCAGCAGAGCCGCCAGCCGGATTACGGGCGATTGTCTTCTCATTTCTGCCTCTGTGTTGCCGAAGTGTTGTTTTCGTCAGCCCTGCCCGATCGGCACAGCCGGGCAGGGCTGGCTCAGCTCAGTGCCTCACTGCTTCTTTGCTTCCGACCCCGGCGCCGGCAGCATGCCGAGTTGCATCATCATCGTGTAGTCGTCATTCAAGCCCCAATGCTCGACCGCCTTGCCGTTGACAAAGCGCACGATATCGACGCCCTTGACTTCGATCTTTTTGCCGGTCGCGGCCAGGCCCATGAACTCGCCCTGGTGCGTGCCGCGCGTGGTCGTGTACGCCCACACTTTGTCACCCTTGGCGATGATGTCCTCGACCGTCACCTGCAAATCCGGAAAGGCGGTGCGGAACATGCCCATCGTTTGCTTCAGCCCCGCTTTGTTTGCCGGTATTTGGGGGTCGGGGGCATAGTGCTCGACGAAATTGTCCGCGACCAGCTCGTCAATAACTTTCATGTTACCTTTGGCCATCACTTCCTCATAGAAGCGTTTGATGGCTGCAGTGTTCGCCTCTTCTGCGCTTTGCGCGGCCACCTCTGCCGTCCGCACGCCAAGCGCGAGCAGAATCACAATCAGCGAAGCAAGGACACGGTTGGAAGACATTTGAAACCTCCTGTGAAATGGAACGGATCACCGCCAGCCTGCCCTGGCGGTCGCTCTCAACTGCCGCGGCAGGACGATTTGTCAAAATGCCTCACCGGCACGGAAAGCCGGCGGAGCAAGACGGCAAGAGACGACGTCACCCAAAAACAACCGGGTGACAAAACGGCCACAGCCTTGCCGTTTACAACAAGCCGGCGTTCTGCGTTGCCAATCGCCTTTGCGGCACGGAGTAAGCCAGCTTCTGGAATTCATCAGGAAAATACGATACAGGGATCAAATCGGATTGCCGGCGGAAAAGGCAACCCGGCCAGGGGGAGAGTCAAATCAATGCGAGTCCGAATATCAAACCTATGACAGGCACCTGCAGGTTTTCCACCCGCAGCAACATGCCTTCCAGAGGCAGAAGCAGGTTCTCTGCCGCAGGCATTTGCTGCTGCGGGCGGCAAGGTGGGAAAACTTCGTTTCAAAGCAAGAGGCCGCGCGCCTCACATGCCGGGGGCCGGCCCCGTGTTGCCGGCGAGCAGGCGCTGCAGTTCCTCAAAATGCTGCTTGGCTTTGTCGAATTGCTGCAGCCGGCGATAGCCGCGAATCAGCAATTTGTGCAAGTTGATGACTTCCTCGGCATCGAGTTGGTGCGCGAGCGCATAAGCCTGCTCGGCATGACTCACCGCCTGGCGCGGGTCCGCCTCGGCCAGCGTGGCCAGTGCAAAGTAGCTCTTGCCGCGGCCCGACCAGTTGAAGGAGGAAGCCTGCAGAAAGTAGGTGTAGGCGAGTTTGCGATCGACCTCGATCTTTTCATTGCCCAGGCTCAGGCACATGGTGCCGTAATTGTCGAAATAGAGCCGGCTGAGCGAATCCGGCGGCGCGCCCCGGGCATCGGTGGCAATGCTGGTGACGATGTTGAGCAGGCGCTCGGCCGCTGCTTCTTTCTGATTGAGGTTGGCGAACTCGATGAGCGCCAGCCGCCAGCCGATTTCATTGCGCGCGCGCGGCGTGCGCAGCCTGGGCAGCAGCCCGGCAAAGGTTTTGGCCGCCGCGGAAAACTCGCCGCGGCCGGCGTACGCCAGGGCGCTGTCGCGCAGCACCGTCGCCGTGATGTTGCCGTCGTCCCAATCCATCCACTTGAGGTAATCTTGAACAGTACGGCGTTGCGCCGGCGTGGTCGCCAGTTGCAAGGCCCGGCGCAGCGAGGCATAAGTCTTCTCTTCATGCACCAGCCGGATCGCGCTCAGCGATTGATAAAGCACCGAGATGAACAAGGCGTTCGAATCAACCGCGGCGGCCACCGGCTGCGTGGGATCGGCGAGGCGGCTGTCCTGCACCGCTGCAGAGGCCAGCAGCCGTTGCTCGCACGCCTCGAAATTCTCCAGGGATTTTTGCCACGCTTGCACGGCGAAATAGTTCTGCGCCAGATTGAAGTAATGCGAATACTCGCCGGGCTCGAGACGCACGAGAGTCTCCCAAATGTTGATTGCGCGGCCATAATCCTCACGATCCTTGAAGCGGTCGCCCAACAACCGGTAAACCGCCGCCAGCCAGGTGCGTGCCTGCGTGGCAAACGGGTTGAGCTGCAGCGCCTGCACGAATGCTGCTTCCGCCGCCTGCAGATGGCCGATCGCCTGCTGCCGCACGGCCTCCTGTTGCGTCTGCAAATACTGCTGAATGAGCGGCACGCCTCTCTGCAGTTTTTGACCGCCTTCGCGTGTCGCTCTCGCCGCCGCGAGCGAATCCTCCGGCGTTACGCGGGGTGGCTGATCGGCTGCGCGCTGCAGGATTGCCCAAACCGAGTCCGCTTTGGTGAACGCAACCCGCGCCGTGATGATGAGCTTTTCCGCCTGCTGCGCTTGCGGCCAGGGCACGAACAATTGGCGCGCGAGCGAATCCGCGTGCGCGGCGGTCAGCGGCGTCACGCCCGGCGGAACGCGGATGGCGCTGAGCTTGCGGCCGCCGGTTTGCGGCAGGGCGGTCGCCGGCAGCAATGCCAGCACGACCGCGGCGGCAAGAAATCCCGGCTGCCATCGGCGGCAGGCCGGCAGACTCCTGGTCGTTCTCATTCGCCCCCCTGATTCACGTACACGGTGTCGGTCACCGATTGTTCGATGTAAATGACGTCATAAACCGGCTTGTCGACGTAGATGGTGTCGGTGCGCGTGTAGAACACCAGATCGTGCGCAAACTGCTTCCAGTCTTTCGGCTCTTTTTCCATCTCTTTGGGATCGCGAAAGCCCCACACTTTCAACGCGGCGGTTCCGGCAAGGTCGTCGAGATCAAAATACAGCCGCAGCCGCTGGCCCTGGTAGGTGCTTTGGACCAGCCGCACCAAACTGGCATACATCGCGGAGGCAGTGAGGAAATTCGAGTGCGCCTCGATTTGCTTGGTCTTCGGGTTGCGCTGGCCAACAATGTCGATGGCGCCGGCGCGCTTCCAGCTTTGCATGACTGCCAGCGCGGTGTCGGACTGGCTGAGGTTGATCAGCCGCTTGGAGGGATAGATTTGCATGACGTCGGTTTCGTTGAAACCGTCGCCGCGGATGTCGATCACCTCCAGACTGTCGATTCTTTCATCGATGAAATATTGATCCGCGAAGAACCGGATGTCTGCCGGATCGCGAATCACAGCGGCATCGACGGTTTTGAGATTGACGATCACCTGCTCGACCTGCGCCCGGCCGGCGGCCGGCCAAACCGCCACCAGTGCGGCGCAGAACAAGTGCAAAAAGCCCGCAAGCATTTTTCGTTTCATGGTCGTCCCTGCACCATAATGAGATGACTTTAAACCCCGACTTGGCGAACTGCGGCTGCAAGATAACTGCCACGCCGATCAATTTCAACTGCAGAATTTGACTTTTGCTTTTCCGGCCGATCCGGCACAGCCCGTGACGGCAGCCCTTCTTCGACCTCGTGTGCAGAGTGGCGCGCACGGCCTGCGAACGAAGCGGCCACCGGCCGGGCAGAACGTTTTCACGAATACCCGAGTGTTGCGCTTGCTCTCGACCTTTTTTCTGATCCCGGCCGGACAGCTCTTGCTGGGCAGTGTGCCCGCCCATTTCTGGTCTACGGCATTTTCCTAATGCGTGTGCAGGTTCATGGTCCTACCCCCTCGTGGGGCACTGTTGCAACCGTGCATCCATTGGCTTCAACAGTCGCTCACGAGGGGCCGAAACGACAAATCTTTTCATTCAATTGAATGACGGCTGTAGATTCGTCAAGTCCCAGCTTTTCCATTTCGGCAGCTCGGAAAGCTCGCTCTGCCAGAACAGCAACGTACTTTCCATTGTCGCTTTTGCATCGAAGCTGTTGATCGCCGCATACGGAATGTACTACGGAATGTCAATGGTGCAGTTCTCGCGGCTGGCCCATTGCTCGTCGAAATTGCGCCTTGGAAGCTCGTGCGCTTGGACCCATCTGTCCATCCAGGTTCCGCCGCCATAATTCACTGCCTCGAAATATTTCAAATTCATCGTTGCCCGCAAAACCGTGGCGTTGGATGGAATGCCGTTCAGGTTTAGCTTGGGTCGAGCCCGGCTGATCTTTCAAAAAATAGGCTTCTAAAATACAGAAATACTCCTTGTGCTTAGTCTTAACTACTCAAAGACGACAAAATCTCCAAACCTACGCTTTAGAGAAGCTTTCTCATCTTCGCCGACTCGTTCCTTGCTCAAGGCAACCGACTTGAGTGACTTGATTTGCCGAATCTCATCGGGCAAACTTACGATGTTGGTCTCCCCTATAATGAGAGTCTTCAGATTTTCACATTGTCCTATTTCTGCCGGCAGACTTTGGATAGATGTTCCAAGAAGATTGAGGTATTTGAGCTTTTTCAAGTTGCAAATTTCCGGTGGAATTTCAGAAATCGGATTACCTTCCATCTGTAGCTCCTCAAGATCATATAGTTCAAAGACTGCTCGAGGTATCTCTGTAAAGGCATTGTTGGATAAATCGAGTTCTCGCAAGCGCTTGAGTTGCGAGAATTCATCCGGAAGCTCGGCAAGCTTGTTTTTAGCTAGTTGGAGGTCTTCCAACTGCGACAAATTGCCGATTTGCCTGGGGAGTTTCTCGATTTGATTGTCGGCTACATTGAGCGAGAGCAGCCCACGAAGATTCCCAATTGCACTCGGAATGTCACGCAATCTATTTCCAGCCACATTAACAAACCTCAATTTGGTCAAACTTCCTATTCCTTCTGGGAGCATTCCAAGGCTATTGCCGTTGAGATTAAGGTCCCAAAGATTATGCAGACGACCAATATCTGGCGGCAATTCCCCAAGCCGGTTCTGATTAACATGGAGCCGTGAAAGGTTGCTGAGATTCGTTACTTCATCTGGCAGTACAGTAATCTCATTGTTTTCCAAGTAAAGCTCTTGCAGTGCCTTAAGATTTCCTATTTTCGATGAAACGGTGCTGATTTGATTATAATGGAGATGCAATTTCGAGAGCTTAATAAGATCGCCCAAATGGTCCGGAACTGCGACGAGTCTATTATAGGAACCTTTTAGAGTCCTAAGCCGGTGTAACTTGCCCACAGCTTGAGGGATTTCAACGAATTGATTGCTTGATAGATCTAGTTCTTCAAGGTTAACCAGCTCACCCAACTCGGAAGGTAAATCGATTAAGCTGTTATGGTTCAATAACAGCCTGCGCAAGTTATGGAATTGACCGATATCCTTCGGCAATTGTGTCATGCGCGTGCGTTTCACAATATAGGGAAAATCAAAGTATATATCATTATTCGGCAGCGGGTTGACCGTCAACGTTAACTCAGTAACCAAGTTCGCTTGTTTCAATTCTCTCTGCATTTCCAGAACTGGGTTTGCTTCAATAAAACAGCCACTCAACATCAACAGCAGCGGGATAAACAATATTCTCATTTTCATCGGATGTTCTCCTGACATTTTGTTTTTGCGGTTTTCAACAGCCTGTAATGGTTGCTTTCAACCTCTCTCCTCACTCTCGATTCTCTTGCAGTTTACGTTCCTCTTCCCGTCTGCGTTCTTCTTGCTTTCTACGTTCTTCTTCTGCCTTTTTACGATCGTCTTCTGCTTGCTTCTTAGCCTCTTGCTCTTGCTTTGCTTCATTTGCTTCCTCGGTTTCCATTTCGTTTGCTGGACGCTGTTCTGAAAACCAAGAGCGTTCTACGATTTCAATTCGTCCGTCCTCGTGAATAATAACAATGGCATTCTTTTCATCGCCAATCTTGAACCAAGTGACACGTTTTCCAGTCTTCGGGTCAATGAGGAAGGGTATAGGCTCACCTTTATCATTAACCACAGTAGAGAAATCAACGTCTCCTGGATATATGACGCTTTCCTGATCTATGGTAGACTTTCCCTTTTCAAGGACTACAAAGCCTTCGTTCTGCCGCACCCATCTTACTTCACCGAATCGTTTCCAAATAGGCAGTGCATTTGTAAATCCCAATCCCACGACTCTGAATTTAGCCTTACTTGAGAGTCGAGTATCCTTCCCATAAGGATCAACGTATTTTAGTGGATTATTCAGCGCATACACATACGGACTCCAACCCGGATACTTATCCGCCAACGGATCAACCACCATCCACCGCCCAATCTGCGGATCATAATACCTCGCCCCGAAATAGTTCCAATTCAAGCTGTAATCATCATCCCACTCCTTGCCGGTGAATTTGTTCTTCA
>JBBIKM010000186.1:0-1986 GCA_037445455.1 bacterium
CCTGAAACATCATTCTTGTGGTAGAGTGCAAAGTAGCCGTGCTTGTCATAGTATCCCAGATAGATATTCAATGAATTCGGGGAAACAAACAATACGTGAGGGCTATTGATTGTAATTGTCTGCAGGAGATTTAGGTCTCCCTGCTGGCGATTGCGCGTAAGAACCAGTAACTCATCCAAAAATAAGGCAGTAGCATAAACAGTTTCACCATCCGGCGAAATGACGACACCTCCTCTTTCCCAGCGTTGTCCCTCCCAGCCTGCGATATTTTGCACATGAACAGAATCAATCAGACCATTTTCTTGATTTCGGAACAAAATGAGTATTTGCGTTCGATTCCCTCCGCCGCCATAAAGGTGATTGCCATCAAGCGCGATTGCAAGCCAGTTAGGAATGCTGAAATCACCAAGACTATTTGTGCCTCTTCTCAGAGTTTGTATTCTTGTCAGATGTCCAGATTTCAAATCGCAAGCGAAAACAGCCAATACCCCATTTCCGTCATAAGGACTATTCAACCAGTAGAGATTCTTTCCTTCCGGCGAAAACAGTAGTTCATGATCATCCCCCACTTCTGTCTGGCTCGTGAATACCGTATCCCGAATCGTCTCCAGCAGGCTGATGCCGCCAGTGTCAACGTCTCGCGTAAACACCGACATTTTTCTTTCAGTTGTGCTCATATCGACGGCATAAAGAAAACGGCCATCGGGAGATACCGCAAGATCGATGGGGTTGTAGACCCCCTGGCAGCCATTGTGGTCATTGTTCAAAACCTGTATGACTCTGACACTGTCATCGTCTTGCACCTCAAGCGCTGTAATGGTATAAAGGCCGCAGAGATAGACATTTTTGCCATCGGGCGAACTAGTGATGTCGTTGAAATTCAAAAACGTATCGGCATTGAAAGCCATGAACCGGCTCTCCTGGCCAAATAACGGCAAAGAAATTGGCAAGAGCAGAAGGAAAAACAAGCCAACCGCTGTGTTTTGAGAGAGGGCAGAAATCATCTTCCTGGCATGCAATTGCAATTGTCTGCGGTTCACAGGAAGCTTTCTTGTTTGCGGACGGATTTTCCAGAAGCGAAATGATTCTATCGTGCAGGTCAACAAGAAATATACCGTCGGTTCCGCGTGAATGAAGAAGATCAGCGTGTCTATTGCAACAAAAAAGGGGGTTGCACATAAAGGAAAAGGAGAAAACATGTGTGTTTTCTCCTTTTTCCTGTGAGACGTTTGAAGCGGTTGTCCCCCCGTTGGAAATCGATTGGTCGGCGCCTGACCGCCGCACCTCACCCACAGCCATTCCATCCGTTTCCTGGCGCGCGACTCACTGCAAGAAGATCATCTTGCGGACCCGAGTGAAGCCGGGGGTATGCAAGCGATAGAAGTAAAGGCCGGAAGCCACGAGGGCACCATTTCCAGTTTTGCCATCCCAAATCGCCTCATGGTAGCCGGCTTTCATAGAGCGGTTGACCAATTGGCGGACGCGCCGGCCGAGGACATCGCAAATTGTCAACTGAACTTTGGTGTCATAAGGCAGATCAAACCCGATTGTGGTGGCTGGGTTGAAGGGGTTGGGATAATTGGGATGCAAGGCGAAATGCCTGGTTAAAGTGTTACCATGTCCTGTAGAATCTGGCAAGACTGCAAGTCCTTTGGGTTGGTTGCTGCCGGACCGCACGCCGATCCAAACGCCATTGCCGTGGGTGGGCATGAGGATGCGAGAGGGATCGCTTGGGAAAAAGGCCATGGTCACGGCATCCGGAAAGCTGTGATTCGAAGACCAGGGAACGAAGTCACTGCCGGCGTTGGTACTCACCCAGAGGCTCATGTGAGTCCAGTTGTCTTCGCCGGCTTCCTTGCCATCGGAAATTCGCCTGGTATTGAGGCTGAATCGGTAGGTCACGGCCCAAATCTCATCAGGATTTGACGGGTCTTGTGCCAAGCCGCCGATGGCTATTGTTCTGGAAGTTGAGTGCTCAGGATTGCT
>JBBIKM010000186.1:2002-4135 GCA_037445455.1 bacterium
CACTCGTAAACTCCAGCAGAATCGCTCTTAGCCCAGCATATTAACCCGCCCGTATAATTTGTTTGATTCAAATCAGGGTCAGAACCACACGTCACACCTGCAAACACATGGCTGTCCGTAACGAGAAGGTTGATAACATCTGCGGCAAGCTTGGGGGTAACATTTGGATCAAGAGGGCGTTTTCCTCCAGTTCCGATATACGCCCCGGTAATCACCTCATCCACTGCAACAATAAAATTCTCCGAGGCTGGCGAGTAACGCTTGCCATCATTGCTGGTATTGAGTTTGATGCGGAAGACGCCACCGGCCGGGAAATGGCGTGCCAAATAGACAGTGTCATCGTCTTCCGGGTCGAACACCAGCCTCGAATAGTTGTGATGAATGAGATGGTCCTCTGCCGGGATTTTAGCAGTGAGATCCGCATCGCTGATCTTCGCGAAGCTGCTGGTCACGTTGCCATAATCATTGAGCCTGCCATAATAAAGCCCCTTGCCGCGCAGGGCCACCAGCACGCCGATCTCATGATTGGCGGTTGTGCCACCGGCAATTTCTGGAATGTAATCGCCGTAGGATTTCTTGTCGAAAGCAAAGGCCTGAATCTCGCCATTGGGCAAGCCGTTGGTGCTGGTCGTGGCATCGTTGTAACCGCCCCCCCGCAGCGCCCAACTGTTTTCATCGCCAGCGCCGGCAGCGGTGTTTATGAACAAGCCGCCTTTGCCGGGGTTGCCGCGCTGGTGATTGAAAACGCCGGCAGAGGCCAGCACGAGGTTGGGTTGGAAGGGATGAAAGGCGACATGATAAACGTGTTGTTGTGCCCCGCCAAACCAGTCGGTTTCGCTTTTGATGCGGGTTTGCTCCCAGCTTTGGCCTTCATCCGTGCTGCGCAGGATGCCATTGTCCGTGCAGCCAATCAGGATGATGCTGTTGTTCGAATAATCCGGATGAAACGCAGGCAGGCTGCCGTTGAAGAACACCTCGTCCATGCCGCGGGTGGTGAAGCGATCCGGCGAGGCGGCGGTTTTGATCGTAAAAATCTGCTTGTAGGGCCGCGGCGTGCTGAATCCCGAAATCGGTGTTCCGTCCAAGAGGCCTGCGTCGCCAGTGCCTTGCGCTTTGAGCGGCCCGTAGCCCCAACAACCATACACCGTGGGATACTGAAAGTCCGGAACCGGATTGAGGTCGAGGCTGCCGAATTTCAAGCTGGTGTTGCCATTGGCGAGAAATTCGCGATAGCCATTGTCATTCTGTTCGCCGGGCGGCGCAGTGGGGAAAACGATGCGGGTGAAGTTACTCATGCCCTCTCGAATCGCACGCAGGTCGATTTCCAGGCCGTATGGCTTGCCGAGATAAACCTGGTAATGCGTCCGCGTGCTCTGCGGTGTGGCGGCCAGACGGCCGAAATAATTGCCTTTGGTCGTTGCTTGCCATTGGGGTTGATAATTGGAGCTGGTCAGGTCATTCAACGTAAACGTGGAACGATACGGCCCGCCCGCCGGTTTGTTGGAAGCACCCGCGGGCTGTGCAAAGGTGAGGCGGTTGGCGAAAGCTAAAATGGTATCCGTTTTCGAAATCGGCGCATGATTGATTTGATCGGCCAACACTACCAGGCTCACGATGTTTTTCAGCGGTTCACTGCCTTGATTCTGAGCTTCGGCAATATTGTGCCAGGAAACTGTCGAACCGTCAAAAACGTTGCTGCTGTGATAGATGCCGCCGTAATAGGTGTGCACGATTTGACCGTCCATGCGCTTGGTGCGCTCAGTGCGGCCGGCGGATACGAAGACATGAATAATATCATCTCCGCCCTCCACGCTTTCGGTAAGATAGTCGATATCATAGATGACCAATTCGGCATGGTCCACGACAAAAGTTGGAATTGGGATGGGTGTCCACGTTTCACCGCCATCGTTCGAGCGCAGAAGCGTGCTCGAGCCGAGCAAGGTAGAAGTTGTGTCATCTACTTGTTTGGGAACTGCCGGATCTTCGCGCACGTCACCGAGCCCGGCCAGCAAACGATCGTGGTCAAGCGGATATTCTCGAACAATCCCCACCCAAGGATAGCGGCCGTCGCTGCTCGACATTCCCAGCACCGGCGCGATTTGCGCCCTTTGCCAGGCAGTGCCATCGGGTGGC
>JBBIKM010000186.1:4176-9159 GCA_037445455.1 bacterium
GTGCGGTTGAGGTTGAAGGCGATGGTTGTAACGTAGCGTGTGAGCAACTCGGGGTTCTGCGCCATATTCCAAAGAGAGCTCCACGAATTGCCGGCACCCGGCGAGCGATAAAGCCCGGAGACATCGGTTGCCAGGTAAAGCCCTTCAAGCGGGTTTTGCGCACTGTTCACATCAAAAGGACCGAAGCGAATCTCCAGACAGAATCCGCCGCCGCCGATCGAGTGATTGGTCCATGAGAAACCATTCTGCCCGAGGCTCTGGCCAGTCAGACTGGAAAGAGTCAAAGCCAGCGCCACCACGTGCAGTTTGCTCGACATAAGACCTCCCTGCTGAAAAGGTGAACTGCCGCCTTTCCTGCCGCGCCAAAGCTGCCGTGCCGAGAGGGTCTGTTGGGTTGGAAAGTGATGGAAATGGATGATGGGGTGGTTGCCGCGCCGCGAGGAAATCCCCTTCCCCGTGGGGAAAATTCGCTATTGCCGATGAGATGGTCAGGGAGAATTTCGGGCGAGGGGCAGGGCCGCAGGGATTGTTGGCGATGCTCCGTGTCACGGCTGTGCCGTGGCGTCACGAGGCGCGGCTCCGGGCGCCCGAAGCAATGGTGCGGCCGGTGCTGACCAATATGACGCCGCCGGTACGTGAGGGAGGAGCGCGGCGGTGGCTTCGCGCTTGACAATCAAGACTTTTTCGTTTATATTCGCGCCATTCAAAAATCGAATCTGGCTGGTACGGAACCACATCAGAGGAGAGGGCATGCAAGCAGTCATCAACAAGATGCGGGAGAGCCTGCTCAAGTCTCAAGTCTGGAAGTCGATGTTCCGTCATGATTACGAGGATTCCCAGCGTAATCGCCTGCTGCAAGTGCTCGACAATTTCTGGATGCACTTGCATCCCACCAAGCTTCCCCGCCACGGCACATACATCCGATTCACCTGGTGCATGGGCGGCATCACTTTCTTACTCTTTCTCGTCACCGCCGTCACCGGGGTCTTGTTGATGTTCTACTATCGCCCCACCGCCGAATACGCCTTCGCGGACATGAAGTATTTGCAGTTTGACGTGCCCTTCGGCATGTTCCTGCGCAACATGCATCGCTGGGCGGCGCACGGCATGGTGATCGCCGTGTGGCTGCACATGTTTCGCGTTTTTCTCACCGGCTCCTACAAGCCCCCCCGGGAATTCAACTGGGTGGTCGGCGTCATTCTGCTCACCACCACGCTTCTGCTCTCCTTTACCGGATATCTGTTGCCGTGGGATCAGCTTTCCATCTGGGCGGTGACGGTCGGCACCAATATGGCGCGCGCCACCCCCCTGCTCGGCCATGAGGGCCCGTTCGGCCCCGAACTTGGCATGAAGCCGGACAACGACGTGCGCTTCATGCTGCTCGGCGGCACACAAGTGGGCCCGCCCACGCTGCTGCGTTTCTACGTGTTGCACTGCATCTTCCTGCCGTTGTTTGCGGCGGTTTTCATGGGCGTGCATTTTTGGCGCGTCCGCAAAGACGGCGGCATCTCCGGCCCGCTGTAGTGGGGCTGTGTGCCGCCCGCGGGCGGCACGGCAACACAACACCCCCGCTCTCTTGACAATTCGGCTTGCCTCTGCTGATCGGCCGCTGCGGTGCGCCGGTCGGGCGCAGCTTCACACGCACAGAAGGTTGGGTATTCATGGAAAACCTCATCAATATTCTGAAGAACCCCGACAACATTCCGATCGTGGGACTGCTGTTCATCATTCCCTTTTATGTGGGGTTGTGGTGGCGCGAGGCCAGCCGCAACGACCGCCGCCTCGCCAACGGCGAGTTCGACAAGATGAAGGAGGAGGGGCAGGATCGCATTCACACCTGGCCTTACCTCACGCGCAACGAGTTTCTCGCGGCCATCATCGTGATGATCATCCTCACCGTCTGGTCCGTGGTGCTGGATGCGCCGCTGGAAGAGCCGGCCAATCCCTCCCGCACGCCGAACCCCTCGAAGGCGCCGTGGTACTTTCTCGGTTTGCAGGAAATGCTGGTCTACTTCGATCCCTGGATTGCGGGCGTGGTGCTGCCGACGCTGATCATCGTCGGGCTGATGGCAATCCCCTACATCGACCCCAACAAAAAGGGCAACGGCTATTACACCTTTAAAGAGCGGCCGTTCGCCATTTCGGTTTTTCTTTTCGGTTTTCTCGTGTTGTGGCTGTGGCTGATCATTCTCGGCACCTTCTTGCGCGGCCCGGGCTGGAATTTCTTCGCACCCTGGGAATTGTGGGACCCGCACAAGGTGGTGGCGATGGTGAATGTCGATCTGCATGAAGTGGTCGGCATTCGCTCCAAACTGGGCGCCGGGCTGTTTGGCCTGGCGGTGGTGGGGGGATACTTCGCATTGATTCCGATCTACTGGTTTTGGAAACGAGACAAGTCCGACATTCTGAAAACGCTGGGGCCGCTGCGTTACAGCGTCAATGCCTTTCTGCTGCTGTCCATGATGGGCTTGGTCATCAAGATGTTCTTGCGGATCGCGTTCAACATCAAGTACATCTGGGTAACGCCGTGGTTCAATGTCTAAGGAGGCGGACTTGGCGAAACGTTCCGATATTCCGATTGAAGAACGGGACTATAGTCGCATCTATTTTGTCTGCAGCGCCCTGCTGGCGCTGACGACCTTCTGGGCGGTGATTGACATGATCTGGGTGCGCTCGCCCTGGCAGCGTACCCAGCGCGAATTCAACCGGCTCGAACGCGACAGCCTGCAAACCCAGCTCGCCGCGGAAAACGCCAGACTGCATGACGGCGAGCTGAAGGAGCAATACCAGAATCTGCTGGCGCAACGGGAGCAGGCACGGGCGGCGCTGCGCAGCCCGGAATATCAGCAGGCACTGGCAGATTCGGCGCAGGTCGCGGCCACCATTGCCCGGGCAGTGCAGCAATACCGCTTCGCGAAGAGCGAGGCCGATGCCGAATATTACCTCTACAAGGAGGCGCAATACCATCACGATCAAGCGGCGCATGAGCGGCACGGCCGCCGGCTGGCAGAACTCAACCGGCTGGCCGCCGAGTGGAAGCAGAAGTGGGATGAGGCCGAGGCCGGGAAGCACGCAGTGCAGGAACGGCTGCGCCTGCTGCGCGCCCAGCTTCACGAGAGCGAGAGCCAGTTGGCGCAACTCACCAAGGGCCGCGATGAGCTGCAATTTCGCCTCGACCGCATTGACGAGCGCAAGATCAAGATTCAGCAGGTCGTCATGCCGGAGTTTGTCAAGGGGAATTTTGGCAATTTCATCAACAACGTCGATCGCTGCCAAACCTGCCATGTAGCCGCCACCCGCAAAGGCTTCGAAGGGATGTCCGAGCCGTTCCGCACGCATGTCTCGCTGGACACGCTCTTGCGCATTCATCCGGTGGAGCGCTTTGGCTGCACGCCGTGTCACGAGGGCCAGGGACCGGCGCTGCAAACGGTGGCCATGGCGCACGGTTTCGCCAAGCATTGGGAACATCCGCTGCTCACCGGCGCGTTTGTGCAAACCGGCTGCAACAAGTGTCACGCGCAAGAGCTGCGGCTGGCGCATGCCGAGCAACTCAACCGCGCCAAGCGCATGGTCTTTGATCTGGGCTGCTACGGCTGTCATGAGATTCGCGGCTACGAGACGCTCGATCGCATCGGGCCGGATTTGAGCCGCGTGGCATACAAGCTTTCGCCGGGATTTGTTTACGGCTGGCTGCGCAACAATCGCGAGCTGCGGCCGCATTCGCGCATGCCCAATCCCATGTACACCCATGAAGAGGCGCTGGCGGCAACCGCCTATCTGTTTGAGGCCGGCCGGCAGCCGGGTTGGACGCCCGTCGCAATGCCGGCCAATGGCAATGCGGCCCGCGGCGAAACTCTGGTGGAAACCGTGGGCTGCAAGGGGTGCCACGTCGTGGAAGCGGAAGATCGCGAACTGCGGCCCAACCCGCTGCCCTATGACATGGCGCCGGATTTGAGCGTGGTGGCGGCCAAGGCCTCGCCGCAGTGGTTGTATGATTGGATCAAGGATCCCAAGCATTTTTCGCCCTCGACGCGCATGCCCAATCTGCGCTTGAGCGATCAGGAAGCGGCCGACATTACGGCTTATCTGCTGACGTTCAAAGACAGCACCACCCTGCCGGGCGATTACAGCGCGCCCCTGCCGGATCTCAGCAATCCGGAACTGATCAGCCAGGGCAAAGCGGTGCTGCGCAACTTCGGCTGTCACGGCTGCCATGTCATTCCCGGCCTGGAGAATGAAGGCCGCGTGTCGGTGTCGCTGAATGAGTTCGGCGCAAAGACCACCGAAGAATTGTTCTACGGCGATGCGCTCGCCAACCAGCAGGTGGAGAAAACCTGGGCGGGTTGGACCATCGGCAAGCTCAAGAACTCGCGGCTGTATGCCACCGAAGCCGTGATTCAACGCATGCCGAATTATCAGTTGGCGGAGGAAGATGCCACTTCACTGGCCGTGCTGTTGCGGTCCTGGGACGGCCGCGTGATCGGTGAGCGCTACGTCAAGCCCTGGCACGGCCGCGATGAAGCCGTGCAGGCCGGCCGCCAATTGGTGCGCAAGTACAACTGCACCGGCTGCCATCTGATCGAAGGGGAAGGCTGGGATATCAAGCCCGCGCTCATCCAGGCGCTGGGCAAGGAAGGCCTCGACGAGTTCACCGCCTCGGCTTATGCGCCGCCGGACTTGATCGGCGAGGGCCGCAAGGTGCAGAGCGAATGGCTGTTCAATTTTCTCAAGCAGCCGCGCACCGGCGAGATCCGGCCGTGGCTGCGCACGCGCATGCCGACTTTCGGCTTCACCGACAAGGAAGCCAACGCTCTGGTCGAATATTTCAAGTCGCTCGAAGGTGAAGCGCCCGGGTTTTCCTATTTGCCGGAATTCGAGATCACGTCTGCGCAACGCGCCGGCGCACAGAAGCTGGTTTCGCGCGATTATTTTGATTGCTTTTCGTGTCATCAACGCGGTGCGCAAAAGCCGCAAGGCCCTCCG
>JBBIKM010000186.1:9171-11992 GCA_037445455.1 bacterium
TGGGCGCCGGACCTGGCCATGGCCAGCCAGCGCTTGAATCCGGAATGGATTGCAGCCTGGATTCGCGACCCGCAGAGCTTGCAACCGGGCACCAAAATGCCCTCGTTCTATCCGGATTCCTATCCGCCGGATGTCTTGGATGGCGATCCCGACAAGCAGATCATCGCGTTGCGCAACTACTTGCTGGGCTTGGGCAACGGCAAACCCTGATGGCCGGGCAAGCCGCCACCCTGCGCTGCTGAGACTGAAATGTTTGGATTCGCATGTGCAGGCACGCAGTCGATTGTGATCCATGCGCACCCAGATTCCTTTCCTGGCAGAAACACGCATCGAATCCGAGTTAGAGGAGGTTGCCCGTGTCCGAAGAAAAAAAAGAAGCTGCGGGTCCGGCTGGTGAAATGAAGAAGGCGGCGGCCCCGGCGGCCGGCGCCGGGACGAAGCCGTCACCTGCCGCCGCTGAAGTGACCAAGGCCAGGCCGGGATCACGCTCGTCGTTGACCGAGCCGCTGGCGCCCGGCACGCTGTGGATGTCGCGCCGCAATTTTCTCTCGCGCGCCGGCTGGGTGGCGTTTTTCAGCTTTCTCGGCACGATGTTGCTCGGCTCGTTGCGTTACATGTTTCCGCGCGTGCTGTTCGAGCCGTCCACCCTGTTCAAGGCCGGCCTGCCCGACGATTATCCCGTGGGCGCGGTCAGCACCAAGTGGGTGAAGGACTACCGCACCTGGATCGTGCGCAACGACAAGGGGTTTTACGCCATCTTCGCGCAATGCACGCATCTCGGCTGCACGCCGCGCTGGCTCGAAGCCGAAGGCAAGTTCAAATGTCCATGCCACGGCAGCGGCTTCACGATGGACGGCCTCAACTTCGAAGGCCCGGCCCCGCGACCGCTGGAACGTGTGAAGATCGACCTTTCCGAAGACGGCCAGTTGCTGGTGGACACCAGCATCCGTTTCCGTGAAGAGCAGGGGCAGTGGAACAATCCCGGTGCCTTTCTCCCGCTGGGCGTATCGTAGCGCCTCAGGCAAACGACAAGGGGCAAACGGCGAGAGGCACGGATGCACAAGTCCCCCTGGCCGTTTGCCCCTTCTTATTTGAATGGAGGCGATTCTGCGCAAGGCGCTCTGGTATTTCGCCAAGGCTTTTCAGATGCTCGGCCTGGCGCTCACGTTGTGGGGCATCATCACCGGACTTTCGGATCCACTGGGCGAGGCGGCCTTCAAAGCCGAGGCCAGGCTTGCGATAACCGGCGTGCTGGTATTCGGCGTGGGCTGGATCATGGAAAGGGCATTCAGCAAGTGAGCGGGGCAGGCAGGTTGGCATTTTCCCACGCAGCAGCGTGCTGCGGCCGGGCTTGATCATAAATACTCTTGGGTGCAGGCTATGCGAAAAATACTGGCAATGATACTGGCCGGCGGCCGCGGGGATGAGCTTTCGGTGTTGACGCAGATGCGCCCCAAAGCCGCGGTGCCCTTCGGCGGGCTGTATCGCGTGATCGATTTTCCCATGAGTAATCTGATGCGCTCGGGCATCGAGAATGTCGGCATTCTCTCGCAATACCGCTCTTATTCCCTGATCAATCACATCGGCAACGGCGCCTCCTGGGAAATGGTGGGCCGGGAGCGCAGCGTCACCATCCTGCCGCCGTTCAAGAAGCACCGGTATTCCGAATGGTATCGCGGCAGCGCCGACGCGGTTTTTCAGAACCTCGGTTTCATTCGCGTGCATGACCCTGATCTCGTGCTCGTGCTCTCCGGCGATCACGTCTATGCGATGAATTACGGCCCGCTCATCGATTTTCATCTCGAACACGACGCCGACTTGACCATCGCCTTCACCCGCACCGACCGCTCGCAAGCCTCGCGCTTCGGCCTGGGCCGTCTGGAACTGGAGGCCGGCCGGCGCGGCGGCCGGCTGGTGGAATATCTCGAAAAGCCCGAGACCGTTCCCGATTGGCCGGAGCAGCGCTACTGGGCTTCGCTGACGATTTACCTGTTCTCCGCCAAAGTGCTGGCCGAGGTGCTCGACCAATACATGACCAGCGACCCCAAGGGCTTTGAATTTGGCCGCCACCTCATCCCGGAGATGGTGAAGAAGCAGCGCGTGTTTGGCTATTGGGATGACGGCTACTGGGGCTATACCCGCACCATTGACGAGTATTGGCAGACGAACATGGACATGCTCGGCGAGCATCCCAGGATCGATCCCGAGCAATGGCAGGTGCGCACCAATCTCGCGCATGACCTGGTGCGCGACCGGCCGCCAGCCCACGTCGATTCCGGCGCCAGGATCGAGAATTCCCTGATCTACAGTGGCTGCCGCATCAAAGGCACCGTGAAGAACAGCATTCTTTTCCCCGGCGTGGAGATCGGCGAGAACGTGCAGGTGGAAGATTCGATCTTGATGTTCGATGCCAAAGTCGCGGCCGGCTGCCGCCTGCACAAAGTCATCACGGATGCCGAGGTGTATGTTGGGCCGGAGTGTGAGATCGGCAGCGGCGACCCCGCGATTCCGAACGAAGAGTACTCCCAGCTTCTGCGCAGCGGCATCACGCTGATCGGGCGCGGCGCCCATCTCCCGGCGCGCTGCCAAATCGGCTCGAACTGCATCGTCCATCCCAATCTGACGCCGGCCCAGTTTCGGCAGCGCCAGTATGAATCCGGAGTGTCGATCCAATGAAAAAGACCCTGGCCATGCTGCTCGCCGGCTACCGGGCCGGCGCCCTGTGGGCGGCCGTCATGATCGGCGGCCTCGGCCTCCTCTACGGCCTCGACCGCCTGGGCATGCGGGGACACTACGCGCCCACGGGCCACGCCCTCGTCCT
>JBBIKM010000187.1:0-10645 GCA_037445455.1 bacterium
GCGTACTTGAAGGAAGTGCACCGCCAGTTTCATCCGCGCGAACGCCATTTTGATGCTACAGGTAAATAATTCGTCGCCGTTTGAAAATATCTCCCATGCCGGCTCAGCCCGGGTTTCCAAGGCTGCGAGCACCGGGGAAACCCTGAGGTTGCCGGTGCCGCGGTCATGCCGTGACGGGAATACCCTTGTCACCTGGCGCAAATCACGCCCAACTCACACGCCCGAGCCGGCGGGCATTTCAGGCTCATTCGCACAAGGACATTGCCATGAAAACCGATGCCGACATCGAACTCAAGAATCTTTACACGGCCGCGGACGTTCCCGCGGCGCCGGAGCCTGCCGGGGAATACCCCTTCACGCGCGGCATCTTCGCGGAAATGTACCGCGCCCGGCTGTGGACCATGCGGCAATACAGCGGCTATGCCACGGCCGAAGAGACCAACGCCCGCTTTCGCTATTTGCTTTCGCAGGGCCAAACCGGCCTGTCCACCGCCTTTGATCTGCCCACCCAAATGGGCTATGATTCCGATCACAAACTGGCCGACGGCGAAGTCGGCAGAGTGGGCGTGGCGATTTCGAGTCTCGAGGACATGGAACGCCTGTTCGATGGCATTCGCCTGGAGACGGTTACCACTTCGATGACAATCAACGCCACTGCCGCGATTCTGCTGGCGCTGTACCTCGCAGTGGCAAAGAAACAAAATGCCGATCTGCGGGCGATCAGCGGCACGGTGCAGAATGACATCTTAAAGGAGTACATCGCGCGCGCCACCTACATCTTCCCGCCCGCGCCCTCACTGCGGCTGGTGACCGACATGTTCGAGTTCTGCTCGCAACACACGCCGAAATGGAATCCGATCTCGATCAGCGGCTATCACATTCGCGAGGCCGGCTCGGATGCGGTGCAGGAGGTGGCGTTCACCTTTGCCAATGCCATCGAATATGTGCGCCAGGCTGTCCAGCGCGGCCTGGACGTGAACGTCTTCGGCCCCCGCCTGTCGTTCTTCTTCAACAGCCACAACAATTTCTTCGAGGAGATTGCCAAGTTCCGCGCGGCGCGGCGGCTGTGGGCCCGCATCATGAAGGAAAGGTTCGGCGCGACCAATCCCAAAGCCATGCTGCTGCGCTTTCACACGCAAACCGCGGGCGCTACCCTGACCGCGCAGCAGCCCGACAACAACATCGTGCGCGTGACCCTGCAGGCCCTCGCCGCGGTGCTGGGCGGCACGCAATCACTGCACACCAATTCCGCGACGAAGCGCTGGCGCTGCCCACCGAGGAATCGGTGAGGATCGCGCTGCGCACGCAGCAAATCATCGCCTACGAAAGCGGCGTGGCCGCGGTCACCGATCCCATCGGCGGCAGCTACCTGGTCGAAAGCCTCACCAACGAAATCGAGCGCCGCGCCGAGGAATATCTGAAGCACATCGATGCCCTCGGCGGCGCGGTGGCCGCGATCGAAGCCGGATATTTCCAGGAGGAAATCGGCCGGCGTGCGTGGGAATACCAGCAGGCCATCGAACGCGGGGAAAAGATCATCGTGGGCGTCAACAAGTTTCAAGTGAAAGAAGAGAAGAAAATCGATCTGTTGCGTGTCGATCCCCGCATTCAAGCGCAGCAAATCCAGCGGCTGTCCGAGTTGCGCCGCCGCCGCGATCAAGCCAAAGTCAGCGAGCTGCGGCAGCGACTGGAAACCGCGGCCAGGGGCAGGGAGAATCTCATGCCGCACCTCATCGCCTGTGTTGAGGGCTATGTGACGCTGGGAGAAATCGCGGATTCGCTGCGCGAAGTGTTTGGCCGGTATCAGGCGAAATAGCCAGCCGGATGGCGCGGCCTTCGTCAAGCATCGTGCAGAGGTGGACGAGCTTTCCGCCCGATCACGCCGGAGCAGGAAAGGGAGAAGCTCAAGCAAAGTCGCGCAACTGCATGGATCACGTCTGCCGGAAGTCCTGGCCGCGCGGGCGCTTCGTCATGAAGTATGAAACCGGCTTGGGCATTTCCGCGATGACCGCAGGAGGCCAGCGCCGGTCTGCCGCAGGCAGACGCCGGCGTCGCGCTTGCAGCACGAGCCGGATGGCACTGGCCCGGGGAATTTGCCCTTGAGTCTGAGTAAATGATTTCGTACTCTCCGGCATCGAGGCCGGCTCGGTTCCCAGCACCGCTGGCCGGCGTGAACGGTTATGACCAATTGTGACGATGACAACGAGGCCTTCCAGCACGACGCAATCCGATGAGCCGACGCACTGAGACCCCCTTCTGGATTCCGGACGCCCTGCAATCCCTGCTGCCCACGCGGATCGTCGGCCGCCACCTGATCGTTTTCAACCGCATCACTTCCACCAATGATTTTCTCAAGCGCGCGGCGCGGCGCGGCGCGGCCACCGGCAGCGTGGTGTTGGCGGATGAACAAACCGCGGGCCGCGGCCGCCTGCAGCGCTCCTGGCAATCGCCGGCCGGCAAGGGCCTGTGGTTCTCCGTATTGTTGCGGCCGCAGCTTGCGCCCGAAAGACTCGGCATGATTTCACTGGCGATCGCCGCAGTGGTGGCGGAGGTGTTCTCGAAGTTTTGCCGGCGGGAATTTCAAGTGAAGTGGCCGAACGACGTGTTGTTCGAAGGCCGGAAAGTGTGCGGCATCCTGTGTGAAACACAAATCGTCCAGGATGAAATCGAGGCGATCATTGCCGGCATCGGCGTGAACGTGTCACAGCAGCCGCAGGAATTTCCCGGCGAGCTGCGCGACCGCGCCACTTCGCTGGAGCAGATTTGCGGACATCCGGTCGACCGCCAGCATCTGTTGCTCGAGCTGCTGGCCGCGCTCGAAAAACACCTGTTCGGCAACCTGCGCAGCAAACTGGTGCTGCTCAAAGCCGCGTGGTGCAGCCGCTGCCGCGATTTCGGCCAGCACCTGACCGTCACCCAGGCATCGATGGACAAGCTCAAACGCATCACCACCGGTGTGTTCGAAGGCATTGGCGACAGCGGTGAGCTGATCCTGCGGCTTTCCAACGGTACCCTGCAATTCTTCTCAGCCGGCGAGATCACCCTGGCGCGCGAAGGCTGGTCGCCCTCCAGCCCCTGAGGCCCTCCCACCTCACCGCCGGCCCGCGGCGCCGGCAACACCCAGAAAGAACTTCCAGCATGCTTCTCGTCATTGACATCGGCAACACCAACATTACCCTCGGCCTGCTCGAACAACACCGCCTCGCGGCAAGCTGGCGCCTGCACAGCAAGAACGCCCACACCAGCGATGAAGTCTGGATCATGCTGAAGTTGCTGCTGGAATCGGAGGGCTTTGGCCTCGCGCAAATCCGGGGCTGTGCGCTCAGCTCGGTGGTGCCGCATCTCACGCCGGTTTTCGAACGCATGATACAGCAGCGGCTCAACGTTCCCTCCGTCAACGTCACTTCGGAGTTGGACACCGGCATTAAGATCCTGTACGAGAATCCGCAGCAAGTGGGCGCCGATCGCATTTGCAACGCGGTGGCGGGTTACACCAAATTCGGCGGGCCCTTGGTGGTGGTGGATTTCGGCACGGCCACCACCTTTGACGTCGTCACCCGCAACGCAGAGTATCTCGGCGGCATCATCGCGCCGGGTCCGGAAACCACGGCAACCGTTTTGCATCACGTTTCGGCCAAGCTGCCGCGCGTGGAATTGGAATTTCCGGCGAGCGTGATCGGCCGCACGACGGAGGCCAGCATTCAGGCGGGCTTGATGTTCGGCGGGGTGGAGTTGATCGACGGCCTCAATCGCCGCATCAAACGCGAGCTGGGCGAGGACACGCACATTATCGCCACCGGCGGGCTGGCACAAGTTTTCCTGCCTTACCTCACCACGGTTGAACGCGTCGAGCCGGATTTGACCCTGGAGGGTTTGGGGATTATTTTCGAACGCTGTGCCCAGCGGTGAGGCATTCGCAGCTTCCAAGCCGCGCAACCCGCTTCTTTTCCCCTCCACTTCTCGCTTTCTCACCGCGACCTTTGCGTACAGGAAGCGTCCGCGCCTTTGCTGCCATTCTGCAAGAACCTTCTCAAGCACAGAGACCAAGCCGCGGCAGGGCAATGATGCCAGCGCAGGGGAAGATTCCTACATCAAGAAAGTCAACCTCCGGGGGGGTTCCATTTATCCAAATCGAAAATACGGTCGGTGAAGTTGTGTTCAGAGCTTATTTAAACCAGGTCAAAAAACTTCTTGACCAAAATGGCTCTTGTTTTATATTTGCGAGGGTTCAACGGAAAATAGCGCACGGCGCGAGGAGACTCTTCACTCTCTTCACTCTCTTCACTCTCTTCACTCTCTTCACACGAATGGCACGTTGATACAGCTTGGCGATCATTGCTGCCACCACACCCAGCGTTAAGAAATCTTGCGGAATCGGTATAGTCCTTCTCCGGTGCGTAATGGTGCCGCCGTTGGCAACGAGGCAATGCGCCGGGCCTCGCTTTTGTGAATGCCCGGATCAGGGAGGGTGCAATGGACCCGGTCTTGCAGATCAAGAAAATCATGCGCGAATCGTGCAACCAAGCGCATTCTGTCCAGCATTTCTGCGCCCGGCTCGACATACCGTATCACACCTTGCGCAAACTGTTTCGCCGCCGTGAAGGCCTCAGCCTTTCAAAATATTGGCAACACTGCCGGCTGCAAAAAGCGGAAGAGCTGCTCTTACAGACCAAGTACGTCTTTGAAGTAGCTTACGAAATGGGGTTCTCTTCCGAAGGCAACTTTGCGAATTGGTTCAAAAAGCAAAAAGGGATGACGCCGCGAGAATATAAATGCCGCAGCCGGCAGGCGGCATTGGCCGGCCGTGCGCGTGGTCAAGATTCATAGCCATTTTGCATAGCCAAAAAACATAGTCTTTTTTCCTTGAAAATTGCGGAGATTTTGGAGATTGTGCGGATGTCCCTCGTGATCATGCCGAACGAAAGGGCAATCCCTCATGAAACGCGCTCGAAGCCACTTCCTGGCGCTTTCGTTGTTCATATTGATTCTCACACGCGGGATTCCGGTTTTGGGGCAAGCAACCGGGTCCTCTTCTGCAAAACGCCTGCCGGCGCCACGCTGGATCGATTTTTACCAGGAAAGAATCACAATCACCTGCCAGGAGAGGGAAGTTGAAATCGAGGGGATCTACTATTTTCGCAATCTCACTGGCGGGACAATAATCATGACAATTCAGTATCCTTTCCCGGTGGATGCCCATCACCCCTTCCCTCATGAAATCGAAGTGGACAATTACTCCTTTCGCAAGGACTCTTCGAGTATCTACTTGGATATGTCGATGAATCCCCGCGAAGAAAAGTCCATTCGCATCCGTTACAGACAACTTCACGACAACAAAAGCGCGAAGTATATTTTGTCCAGCACACAGCACTGGGATTATCCGATTCAGCAGGCTGATTTTGCCGTCTCAGTGCCACAGGCTTGGAAAACCGGCATTTCGCTTGAACCCGGTAGAAAAGACGTAAAAGAAGGCAGGGTGATTTATTACATCTCACGGCGAAATTTTTCTCCAAAAGAAGACTTGTTGATCACGTGGCAATAGCCGCTTCAGATCTTGCCGGGCTTGATTCATTCACTCCAAACCCACAGGAGAACGAACCATGAAAAGGGTGGCCATTTTTTGTCAGCTTCTCTTTGTGCCGTTTCTGCTGATTGTAGTGGTGGAAGCACACGCGAATCCAATCGCCATCGTGATGATCAAGGCTGAAAAAACGGGAAACAAGACCCAGATCCCGCCTCCCATAGAGAGGGGGGAGCGGGCACCTCTGCCTTGGTATTATGAGATCAAAGTTGAATGGTATGCGGCCGGCTTTTCAAATCCTGGATCCATACCAGCTCTTGACCTTTATCGAAGAAATGGCCCGGGCGCTTATCCGAACGGCAGTATCGTTGCATACGATGTTCAACACTACTCCACCTCATCGTATTGGGATTGGTTGTGTCCATGTACGCGGTATCGTGGCGATTATCGTTACCACGACTGGGCGCGAGCAGGAACATGGTATTACATGGCCGAGCAAGCCTCCAATGAAGTGTCGGAGACGGTGCCATAATGATTAATGTTTCAAGGATGGGGTCGTTGTGTTCAGACAGGAAGGCAGCAGCTACACCAGCTATTGTCTCATGTACAAGTCCGATTTCGTAATCTAATCAAACCCGGCAAGATGATTTCTACAGGAGTTTTCGCCATGCTCTCCAGAGTAAATCCACTTCATCGGATTATCCTTACCGCTGGGCTTCTCAGCTTCCTCGGAGAAGACGAATCCATCGCCCAGAAGTACGACGCTCTCCGGCAAAGCTTCGTCTGGGAAAGCCGCCAAACGCTTGCGAGCAAATCCGTTCAAATTGATCTGAAAAATTCTTTCATAAAAAAATCTGCGCGGCAGCACAATGTTTGGCAAAACACCGGCCCCGAAGGCGGCATCGTTTGGACGATAAAAACCTTTGACCAAGATCCGTCAATTGTTCTGATTGGCACAACGGACGGTGGGTTATACAAGAGTGCTGATGGCGGGTTGAATTGGCGCTGGTGTGGCCCCCCTCAAATCATCGCCAGTGAATACGGGATTGGGCAATTCATAACTGACATAAAATTCTTCGACGAAAAAGTCTATGCGGGCGGCTCCAGGGGGTTATATATGAGCCCGGACCTCGGAGAAACTTGGAGCCCTTTGTATCAAACCATATCCGGTACCTTGACCGGCATCGCGATAAATCCGGCAAATCCCAAAATAATCTATATCAGCTACTATCGGGGAGGAGGCTTGCTCAGCAAACCCGGGGTCATCAAATCACTGGACGGCGGCAAAACCTGGTTTACTATCAACGAAGGATTGCTTTCAACGGATGTGACCGATTTGAAAATGTCGGGCCGTGATCCCGAGAGGCTGTTCGCCGCGACACTGAACGGCATATTCATGACCGTGAATGGCGGCGCTTCCGGGTGGAAAGATATCAGCGGTAATTTGGCCGGCTTGCCGGCATATGCGATCATTCCAGACCAGGCTCGCGACAGCGTGATGTATGCTGGAACAATGACCGGGGTTTTCAAAACGCTGGATGTCGGACACAACTGGATGAATATCACTGGAGCGAATTTCAAGAATCGTTTCATTCGTCCAAACGGCCTGGTGGTCAACAATGGCGTTATCTGGGCGGGAACCGAGAATGGCCTGTATCGCAGCACGGATGGCGGAACAACGTGGCAGGAAAAGGTGGCGGGGTTGGATAACACCGCCATTCTATCCATCGAGGCGATCACCCTCGATCATCTTAGACTGGGCACGGGTGACGGCTTCTACCAAAGCCGGGACGGCGGAGATTCCTGGCACAAGTCCAGCCGGGGCATTTTTGCGTTCGAGAATACGGCCTTGGCGTTTGACACTCGTACTAATCCCTCGCGTTTGTTTGTAGCAGCACGAAGCGCCGGACTCTATTTCACCGGCGATGCGGGAGAACACTGGCAGGATATTGGGATGGATACCGGATTTACTTATATCTCGAGTCTCGCGCTGCTGCCGGAATCACAGGAAATCATGTATGCAGGTTTCATGAAACCGGAAAACAGCAAGATCCAGTCGGGAGTGTACAAAAGCACGAATGGCGGCAAGAGCTGGCAACTAACCGGATTCAGTTTGGAAAGCAGCCTGATAAACTCGATTCTGATCAATCCTGCCTCGAGCCGCATTCTATATGTGGGAACCTGGAATGGGATTTTCAAGAGCATCGATGCGGGAACGAATTGGCAGCAAAAAGATCAAGGACTCGATTTCAAATCCGTCTCCCCCATCGCCATTGATTCGCAAAATCCCAATCTCATATATGCCGGCACGGAGGGAGGAGACGTGGCGTACCGACTCGGCATCTATAGATCAACCGATGGCGGCGAGTTCTGGCAATATTCATCGGATGGTTTGCCTGTTTTTCCCAATGGCCGAAGGGATATTTTTGATCTCTGCCTCAATCCTTTGAATCCCCGAACCATTTACGCAGCCCTGGGCAGCTCCGGTGTTTTCAAGACCAACGATGGCGGGCGCTCCTGGTTCAACGTGCATCGAAAGGACGGTGAATTCATTACCTCCGTAACCATTGATCATCAGGATACGGCTCGCTTGTATATCGCGGGGCAAAAAATTTACAGGAGTGACGATGCCGGCCAGACCTGGCAGGAGATGAGGGAGGGGTTGCCGGAATACTTTGGCTACATCAACCGGATTCGAGTTGATCCGAATGACCCACGCCGCATCTATGCGGCCACTTATGGTTATGGCGTATTGAGGTATTACCGTACGGCAACCGCAGTGGAAGAGCCCGGTGCATCTGCGCCCAATGCGTCTGCCCTGCACCAAAATTATCCCAACCCGTTCAATCCGAGCACAACAATTACATTCCAAATTCGCCAGGCCGGGAAAGTCGCGATCCGCATCCATGATGTGCATGGCCGGCTGGTGCGCACCTTGCTCGATGAGCACAAGCCGGCAGGCGAGTTCTCCGTGATTTGGAACGGCCGCGATGATACCGGGCAGCGGGTGGCAAGCGGCATCTACGTGTACCGGCTGACGGCCGGGAATTTTGCCGAGGCGAAAAAGATGATCCTGTTGCAGTGAAAACCACGACAGCACAGCGCCGCGCCTGGGCCTCGTGAACGCCGCATCATCGTGCTTGCCTCAGAAAAGGCGAATCCTCACCCCATGAAAATCCGTGCCGGAAAGCGGATGCCAGCGACTGACGTAATATCTCCCGTAGTCATAGCACAACTCGAAATGTTCGGCAATCAGCCGGATGAAGTCAGAACTTTGCGGGGAGGGATCAAGAATTACATTGAGCAGGCCATATGAACTTATGCTCGCGCCAAAAGTCCTGTAATCGACGCGGCCAGGTGGGTCCTGGTAATGACCATAACGGCGGTGAAATTTCTAAGCCCCCTTTTCACAACACTCTTCATTATCTCCCTGAACCGTCCTCATCTCTTTAGTTGCTCGACTTTGACAGACACGGGCGCAACTCCATTCAAACAAAAGGCCCTTTTCTTGTTCCAATATCATCTGACAAACTCGCGCGCAGCGCAGTGCCCCGCTCATACAGGCGTTTCGTCCACCTGTCAGCCAGTGGCGCGTCCTTCGACTCCCGCAGGCTGGCATCGTCGATGATCGCCTGCATCTCCCGCTTGAGCGCGAAGTAGGGACCACGACTGTCGTGCGACAAGAAAATGCCTCCGATGTCGAAATACCAATCCCGCATCGCTTCCGAGGTTTGTCTTACAATGTGATGGGTAAGCGGCCTTTCGGCCGAATAGCGCGCCAGCGGCTTCATGATTTTCCACAGTTTCTGATAGGCCTCCAGCCGGCTCTTGCGCAGTTCCTTGTCGTATCCCACGGTCAACTCCAGCCGCGCTTTCGACAGAGTGACAAAGTAAGTAATCACGGCAGTAATCGCGCCGGAGATCAGACCGGTCAACAATGACGGCAGGGTTTCATTCATCGTGCTCTCCTCAGAAAAGGCGAATCCTCACCCCATGAAAATCCGTGCCGGAAAGCGGTTGCCAACCGCTGATGTCATATCTCGCATAGTCATAGCGCAAATCGATATGTTCCGTAATCAGCCGGATGAAGAGGGAACTTTGCGGGGAGGGATCAAGAATTACATTGAGCAGGCCATATGAACTTATGCCCGCGCCAAAAGTCCTGTAATCGACGCGGCCAAGCGGGTCCTGGTAATGACCATAACGGAGGAAAACAAACTCATTGGCGCCGAGTTCCCAGCCGATCTTGGTGATGATTTTGGAATTTTCCCGCCGCAGGATCACGTTCTTGAAGAAGTTGATGTCGCCCAGGAAACCGGCATAAGAAACGCCATGGCGATCTGTTCTGCGCACGAGTAATTGCTCGGCTTCATACTGATGTTCGAGCGAGACGAGACGCCACGGGCGGCCGTGGCGTGTGCTCGCCAATCCGGCATTCAAGCTCAATCCCACTCGCGCGGTGCGCGGCAGGGGATCCGCTTGCGCGGCATCGATGTAGCTGATCGCATCGCCGATATTGCTTTTTGAATATCCCAAGCCCACCCCGAAGACCGGGCGCACTCCCGGACGAATCTCCAGTGTCTTAGCGGCGAGCCGCGCAATGATTTCTTCGCCGGGCACATACAAAACCACGCCAAAATCGTGTGCTTTGCTTCCTGCCGTGGCAGCATGGATTTGACTTCCAACCACGGCGGGCCTCAGGTTCGATTCCATGCTCTTGAAACTCCACCCGAATCCGGCTTTGATCCAATAATCGAAGCCCAGGCCGACGGTCCAAAGCTTGGCCTTCTCAACGGCATGTACCACGGCTATTGGCATGGGATCGTCCGGGCCGGTCACGACGATTTCGCCGAGATCAAGATTGACGCGTGTATAGCCAACGCCCAGGCTCACTGGAATGCGATGATCGAGTCGTTTGAGATTATAGCCCGCGATGAACGTCTTGGCGTCATAAAAAATACCCGGGGCCAGGCCCGCCAACCAGTCGCTTTTGGCGGGATAAAACTCCGCCATGAGGAAATTTTCATTCGCCCAGACCCCCAGTCGCGCAGGATTGAAGGCGATGCCAAGAGCATCACTTTCCACGGAGGCAACTGATGTGCCTCCCATGCCATTGGCGCGCAG
>JBBIKM010000187.1:10668-11892 GCA_037445455.1 bacterium
AGCGACGGTTGAATGAGCAGGAACAGCACGCCGGCAGAACCCGGCCCCTGTGCCAGGGCCGCGGACGCAAGGCTCAACGTCAACATCGCGGACAGCAATCTGAGCGTTTTCATAGGCACCCCGTTGCACTTATGTTTTGAGAAGGGCAGTTGATGTGACACGTGGCAGTGTATCATCTCATCAAACGGCGAATGACACGCGCAGGTTCATTCCAGCTCGTCGCCAGCATCAAAGCTTTCAGCGCAAGGGTGGGGCTTTGGCCACTGGCGGCCGTCCTCATTCACAAAAAGCCGGGGCCAGGGAGCGCGATGCTGCCCTGCTCACGCTGCCGTTACACCGGGGCCGGCATCATGGCGCCATTGCCGTGCGGGTTCAATTCCGGCTTTGCCTTCATCTCTCCGGAAGCGGTCACCGGCGCCGCGCTGGTTTCCGGTGATTGCCGGCGCGGTCGCGGCGCCAACAGCGTCAACTCGCGTTCGGGCCCGGGCGAATATTCCCAGCGCTTCAACTCTGCATGCCAACCGCGCGCCGGCAGCCGGCGCAATTCCACAAAAGACTTGCTCAACTCATTGCGCACCACACCGCTCTCTTCCTCAAAAACGGTCGTCCAGGTTCCGGAATTGAAATAGATCATGTTTGCTTCCGGCCAAAACTGCTTGCCGGGCTTGTGCGTGTGCCCGCTCACGGCAAGGAAGGAAGCCGCGGCAGCACGGCGGGGCAATTCTTTCGTCATGACAGCGCGCGGACCTTCTTCATTGCCACGGGCGTAGCGTTGGTGCAGCAGTTTGCCCCATTGCGCAAAAAGCCAGGGCAGGGCGATCAGCGCGAACAGAATCAACAGCCAGCGTTCCGGTCCGCTCCTGGCAAAATACAGCCACAGCGCGGCGGCCACCGGAATCATCACGCGCGCCACCTGCAGGCCGCCCAAATAGATCAGCCGGCGTGCCGGCGGCTTCGGCCAGAGCAGGAGAATCGCTTGCAACAATTGCGGCAGCAGCTTGATGGCCGTGACGGTGTGCGCGCGCAGCAGATAATTCACCACGCGAATGCTGGGCCGCACATTATCAAGATAGGGCACGACTCTCTCGATCTGATTGACGAAAAAGCGGTTGAACCAGGAACCGGCCGGAAGCTGAAGCGCCTGCGTGCGGGCCTCCTGCCAGGCCTCGGGCGTGGCCGTGACCCATTCGTAGCGGTGGCCGTGTTCGACGCGGATCGTCTGCC
>JBBIKM010000188.1:0-4710 GCA_037445455.1 bacterium
TTCGTGGGTACCGCCGTCCTTTCACCGAAGCGCAAGAATTTACCCGGCCGTCACCTCCTTCCTTTTTGCAATTTCGATCCTGCGTGGGTTACGCTTCCTGACGCGAAGCACCTGCTGACGCCTGAACCGGCAACACCGCCCGGCAACCTGGCACTGCGCTCAATACCAGCGCAGCGGTCCGCGAAGCTGTCCACCCCGGACAGGGCCTGCGAGAATCTGCCCACCGAACGGACAAAGGCGGCGTGGGGGAGCGGCTGACGAATTGGGGAAGAGTCGAGATTGGAGCATGAACCGTTTCGTCTGCATGAGTGTTTTCGACCAAAACCAGTTCAACGAATTATGGAGGAACTGCCGCGCTCTTCCTCGACCGCGGCACTGCGAGACAACACATGGAGAACAAGAGGGAAATCAGCCAAGTGGCCTGAAAATCAATCATTATTGCCGCCAATATCTTTGCCACCGCTGCGGAAAAAATTGGCTTTTTTGGCGCTTTGTTTTTTGGGCCATTTCAGCGATTTGCGGCTTGCTATTCGAGGCGAACTCTGTTACCATAGCGCAGGCTCCGCCCGCAGGGCGCCCGCTCGCGACCACTTTGCGGCCCGTGGAACCCCTGCACCCAATCAGCGCAGGGGAATTCGCGCGGCCTCCCCCTGCCGCCGGCTCAATGCCAGATGCCAAAAAAGAATTCACCGGAAAGGCAATGAAATTTGCGCCGGCGCGGCTAGATTAGTGTCCGTCAAAACTGGATCACCGCCCGGGCGCTTCGTTCTGATCATAGAGAAGATTTTGTTCGACTTGTGCAAGCTTCAGAGTCAAGCGCTTGGGCGGTTTCTTTGTTTTTGGGCAGAGGTTACAGAGGCTCTTTGCAGGGGAGTGCGGGTGAATCGTCCTTATCCTTTTGTCGCATATTTGCATATGCCGTCGCGTCGGGCTCTTCCGGACTTGGCGCGCCCCGGGGATTCATGACACGGTGGCCAGCGCTGGCAAGTCGTCCCAGTGGCCGCCTCCACCTTCTCGAACCTCTCACCCCCACCGGAGGTCAGGAATGCACATCATCGGCATGCACGTACTTGACGCCACGATCATCGTTGCCTACTTCGCGGTTATGATCTGGATCGGCAAGATCATCCAGAAGCGCATGCACAACACTGAAGACTATTTCATGGGCGGCCGCCGCATGGGCCGGGTGTATCAGTTCTTTCTGAATTTCGGTGGCTCCACCGATGCCAGCCAGGCCGCGGCCGTCTCGCGCGAAATCTACCGCCAGGGCATTGCCGGCATGTGGATTCAATACCTCGTCCTCTTCCTTACGCCCTTCTACTGGTTCACCTCGATGCTCTTTCGCCGCGCCCGGCTGGTGACGCTCGGCGATTTCTTCACCGAACGCTTCGAAAGCAAGTTCCTGGGCGGCGCCTATGCCGTGTTTACAATCTTCATGGCGCTGTTCGGCACGGCGGTGGGTTATCTGGTCTCGGCCAAGACATTCATGGCGCTCACCCCCAAGCCGGAGTCGGCCTACACCGCGGCGGAAAGACTGAAGGTCGATTCCTACTACGAGTATCGTGAACTCAAAGTCCTCTATACCGAGGGCAAACTGCCGGAAGAAAAGCAGGCCCGCTTTCAGGAACTGCGCAGCATGGACCACAAGGGCCAGTTGGGCGCCTTCATTTCCCATGTGAAGCCGGTGTATTTCTATTTCGCCTATGGCAGCATCGTCTGCCTCTACGTGCTGCTTGGCGGTCTGACCGCTGCCGCCATGACGGATGTCATCCAGGGCATTCTGATGATATTTTTTTCCTGCCTGCTCATCCCCTTCGGCTTGATCAAGATCGGCGGGTTTTCCGGCCTGCATGCCGCGGTGCCGGAACACATGTTTTGGCTGTTCGGCACGGAGGCGCTGAGCGAATATGCCTGGTACACCATCGCCGCGATGTCGTTCGCCAATCTCGTTTCGATCACCGCAGTGGCCACCGGCATGCAGGTGAGCGGGTCGGCGACCAACGAGAATACCGCGCGCTTCGGCATGATCGGCGGCATGATGTTCAAGCGGGTGATGATGATTTTCTGGGCGTTCGCCGGCCTGCTTGCCATCGGCTTGTTTGCCGGGCAATTGAACGATCCCGATCTCATCTGGGGCTACATGACGCAACAGCTTCTCGGCCCGGGCTTCATCGGCATCATGATGGTCGGCATTCTGGCCGCCAACATGTCCTCGCTGGACGTGCAGTCGGTCTCGCTCGCCGCGCTGTTCGTCAATCAAGTGTACAAGCCGCTGGCGCCGCACAAATCCGAGCAGCATTACCTGGCGGTGGGCCGCGTGGTGATCTTCCTCACGATTTTCGGCGGCATCGGCATGGCGCTCTACGTCAAAAACTTGCTGGAGCTGTTCAAATACTTCATCAGCATGCCGGCCATTTTCGGCGCCGCGATCTGGCTGGGCTTTATGTGGCGCCGCCTGAGCGCCAGGGCGGTGACGATTCAAATCTTCGTGTCGTTCCTGATCATCGTCATCGTCCCGAATCTCTTCACCACCTGGGACGTGACGCGCAGCCATGCGCCGTTTCTCAAGCAAACCGCAGAACGGCAAATCGTCGTGCACACCAAGGCGCTGCAGGCCGACGTGGATGCCGGCCTCGCCCGGGAAGTGGGCGAACGCATTGCCAAAACCCGCGTCATTCCGCCCTACCCGATTTTTTTTGATAAAATCGCGCGCGAGAATCCCGAAGATCCCAATTCCCGCCTGATCGGCATCGGCCGGTTCAACGCCGAACTGTGGGTGTTGAGCTGGTTCGGCCTCGATTTTTCCGGTTTCAACAAGGCCCAGCTCGAAGCCACGCGCTTCGCGTTCGATGCCCTGTTTCCGCTGCTGTGCTTGATTGTGTTGAGCTATTTCACCCGGCCCGCCAGCCGCAAGACGCTGGACTATTTCTTCGCCAAAGTGCACACGCCGATTCAGCCCACGCCTGAAGAAGACACGCGCCTGGTGCTGGCCAACGCAGCCAACATGCAGCACTTCGAAGCACGCAAACTCTTTCCCAAGACCCAGTGGGAATTTCACAAGCCGATGAAGATGGATTACCTCGGCTTCTTCGGCACCTGGGCACTGGTGGGGTTGATCGTTCTGCTGTTGTGGATTGTGGTCAATCTTGGCGCTTAGTACAACGGCGCGAGGCCGGACTGGGACACACGCGCTGGCAGCGTAATTGCCTCACCCCGAGTCCACGTCCGACTTCGCAGGTGTATCCAACGGAGACCTGGCATGAGTATGAACAAAAAATTCCGTCTCAACCGTCTCTTTGGCAGCTCCGGCAAATGCCTGGATGTTGCCATCGACCACGGCTTCTTCAATGAAGTGAGCTTTCTCAGCGGCATCGAGAACCTCGAGCACGCCATTCATGCGCTGGTGGCGGCGCAGCCCGATGCCATTCAGCTCACCGTCGGCCAGGCGGAAATCCTGCAGCGCATTCCCGGCAAGCACAAGCCGGCACTGGTGCTGCGCACCGATGTCGCGAATTGCTACAACCCGCAGGTTCACGACGTGCTGTTCAGCTACGTCATCGATGACGCGGTGGAGCAGGCGCTCGTGCTCGACGCCGCGTGTGTGGTGGTCAATCTTCTACTGCTGCCCAACCAGCCGGATTTGCACCGCCAGTGCGTGGCCAACGTCGCGCGCCTGAAACCGGTGTGCGAACGCTACGGCATGCCGCTGATGGTCGAACCGCTGGTGATGCAGCCCAACGAAAAAAAGGGCGGCTATCAGGTCGACGGCGATCTCAACAAGATTCTGCCGCTGGTGCGCCAGGCCAGCGAACTGGGCGCGGACATCATCAAGGCCGATCCCTGCGACGACGTCAGCCAGTATCATCGTGTCATCCAGATTGCCGGCCGGCCGGTGCTGCCGCGCGGCGGCGGCAAGGCCGCCGAACGGGAGGTCTTGCAGCGCACTTATGATCTCATGCAGCAGGGCGCGAGCGGCATTGTCTATGGCCGCAACATCATCCAGCATGAAAAGCCGGTGGCGATGACGCGCGCGCTGATGGCGATCGTGCATGAAGGCGCCAGCGTCAATCAGGCGCTCGCGCTGCTTCAGGGTTAGCACGGCAACCGCGCGCCGCGCGTGATTTGCCGGAGCGCCTGCTGGCATCGCGGCCCACGCGCCGTGGGCGCGGCTGCCTTGTCATCTGCAACTTCCTCCGCTGTCGTCCAGAACGGATCTTGCAAATCACGGGCACCGTTGCCGAAATCTTCACCTGATTCTGCCGCATGACGTTGTCCATGAATGACTCTTAAACCGAAGTGACAGCCGACGAGCTGTCCCTTCCCCAAACCCTCGTGAGACCCCATGCCTGCACAACGCAAAATCCGCTTCGGCGTCATCGGCTGCGGCCTGATGGGCCGTGAATTTGCGGTGGCCTGCGGCCGCTGGCCCGCCCTGGTGGAGACCAAAGCCCGGCCTGAAATCGTGGCGATTTGTGATCTCAACGAAAAATTGTTCGACTGGTACACCGGCAATTTTTCCTCGATCAAGCTGGCCACACGCAACTATCACGACTTGCTCGCCGCCCCCGAGGTGGACGCCGTCTACTGCGCCGTGCCGCATCATTTGCACGAACAATTCTATTGTGACATTCTCGCGGCCGGCAAGCATTTGCTGGGCGAGAAGCCCTTCGGCATCGATTTGGCCGCCAACCAGCGCATCCTGGCCGCGAT
>JBBIKM010000188.1:4732-11875 GCA_037445455.1 bacterium
GGAACTGTTGGTGCGCTGTTCCTCGGAATATCCCTTCTACCCCGGCGGCCATCAGATGCACAAGTTCATTCTCGAGCAACCCTGGGGCCGCATCATCGAAGTCAACAGCGGCTATCTGCATTCCTCCGATCTGAATTTCAACAAGGCCATCAACTGGAAACGCACGCTGGCGATCAATGGCGAGTACGGCTGCCTGGGCGATCTCGGCATGCACGCGCTGCATCTGCCCCTGCGTGCGCGCTGGCTGCCCACCCGGCTGCACGCCACGCTGTCCAAGATCGTCACGCACCGGCCGGACGGCAAGGGCGGCATGGCGCCCTGCGAAACCTGGGACAATGCCACGCTGCACTGCGAAGTCAGGCACCCGAGCGAGGGCTATACCTTTCCGATGACGGTGAAGACCTATCGCATCGCGCCGGGCGAAACCGACACCTGGTACCTCGAAGTGCTGGGCACCAAATTCAGCGCGCGCTACAGCACCAAATTCACCAAGACGCTGCAGACCATGCGCTACGAAAACGGCGGGCCGCAAGTCTGGCAGCACGAGGATCTGGGCTATGCCTCGGCCTACCCCACGGTGACCGGCGGCATTTTTGAATTCGGCTTCACCGATGCCATCCTGCAAATGTGGGCCGCTTTCATCGACGAACTGCATGAGCCGCGGGCCAGCATGCCCTTCGGCTGCATCACCCCGGAGGAAACCCTGCTGCAGCACAAGATTCTCACCGCAGCGCTGCACTCGGGCAAAACCGGCACTGTCGTTGCGGTATGACTGGCAAACTCGCAGCTTGCAACGGTTCAGAATCAAACGCTGAGACAGTCTTGATCACAAAGCAAACAGTTGAACCGCGGAGACGGGGTGAGCGCAACGCCGTCACCTCAAGCGGCCGTTCGCTGCGGCGCCGCGGTTGATTCTCGGTTCCGGCTCGTCCGGCCCAGGGAGAGAGCTGCCATGAAACGATCGCAAATCAATGCGCTGCAACGCGAGGCCGTTGCTTTTTTCGAGCACCATCACTTTCATTTGCCGCCGTGGGCATTCTGGACCACCGCCGACTGGCAGAAAAACCGCAGCCGCGCGCAGGAAATCGTGGACAAAAAACTCGGCTGGGATCTGACCGACTTCGGCCTGGGCAAGTTTCGCGCGATGGGCCTGGTGATGTTCACGCTGCGCAACGGCAGGCTGGGTGAGGCGGGCGGCAAAGACTATTGTGAAAAAGTGATGATCGCGCAGGAAGAGCAGGTGACGCTCTGGCACTTTCACTGGCACAAGATGGAAGACATCATCAACCGCGGCGGCGGGGACCTGGTCGTCGAAGTCTGCAACGCCACGCCCGAAGAGCAACTGGCGGACACGCCGGTGACGGTGCTCACCGATGGCCTCGCGCGCACCGTCGCGGCGCAGGGCAAGATCATCTTGCGGCCCGGCGAAAGCATTACGCTGCCGCCCCGCATGTATCATCAATTCTATGCCGCGGCGGGCAAAGGCCCGGTGTTGATCGGCGAGGTGTCACGCGTGAATGATGATGACAAGGACAATCGCTTCCTGGCGCCGGTGGGACGCTTCCCCACGATCGAGGAAGATGAGCCGCCGCTGTACTATTTGTGCAACGAATACCCGGCCTAACTCTCTTTGGACGCCGAGGAACGCTGCCGGTCGTCTCGCGCTGCGTTCCTCTCGGAACAGCAACATCGCAAGAGTGCAGGCGCGTTGCGACGCCATCATTGCCGGGCGCCAGGCATTCTGGCGTCAATTCATTTTGCCTTGCATTGGGATCACCCCATGGCCACCCTCTTCGGCAAAACCTGGACACGCGCCGAGTTGCTCGCCCACGTCGGCGATATTCGCCAGCTCGCCGACATTCGTTTGTGCGAGTTAAACGACGGCCCGGGCCGCGGCGTGCGCCTGGCCGAGTTCAAAACCGGATCCGGCTTCAGCTTCACCGTGCTGCTCGATCGCGGCCTGGATATTCACGAGGCCAACTACCGGGGCATGGCCCTGGCGTGGCAATCGGCCGACGGCATCACGGCACCGTCTTTGTTTGAACCGGAAGGCGTGGGCTGGTTGCGCACGTTTCACGGCGGCTGGCTGAACACCTGCGGCCTGACCAACGCCGGCGCGCCCGGCCGCGATGAGCTGGGGGAGTACGGCCTGCACGGCCGGATTTCGAATCTGCCGGCGCAACTCCTGGGTTGCGGCGGCCGCTGGCGCGGTGATGACTATGAGCTGTGGCTCACCGCAAGCGTGCGCGAGACCTCGGTGTTCGGATTCAATCTGCAATTGACGCGGCGGCTGACCGCGAACCTGGGCGACAGTGTGCTGCAAATTGCCGACACCATCGAGAATCTCGGCGATCGGCCCGCGCCGTTCATGCTGCTCTATCACTGCAACTTCGGCTTTCCCCTGCTGGCAGAGGGCAGCCGGGTGGTAATTAATCAAAAATCCGTCCGGCCGCGCGATGCTGCCGCCCAAGCCGGACTCGACAGGCATTTGGTCATGGAAGCGCCGCAAGCCGGCTATGCGGAGCAGGTCTTCTTTCACGCCGCGCAGGCGGCGCAAGACGGCATGGTGACCGCGGCGCTGATCAATGAGGGCCTGCAGTTGGCGGGATACGTTTCCTATCGCCAGCGGGAACTGCCCGAGTTGATCCAGTGGAAGCAAATGGGCGCCGGCACCTACGCGCTTGGCCTGGAGCCGGCCAATTGTCTGGTGATGGGCCGCGCCGCCGAACGCGAACGCGGCACCTTGCGCCACCTCGCCCCGGGTGAAACGTGCGAAACCCTGCTGCGCCTCGGCGTGGCCGCAGGCCGCGACAGCATCGATCGACTTCTCAGGACCATTGCCGGCGACAATCCATGAATGCCGCTTGGACTCTTGCCCGCGTTGCAGTGCAAACGCACAGAAACACGCGCGGCACGCAGTGAATTCGATTGCTGTCGGAAAATCGCCGCTGGCCATCCGGTGAAGCACTGGTGCCGTTCTCGTTGTTGACAAGTTTCCTGCGGGACTGCACGCCATGACCATCCGCAATCTCGACTACGAGTGTTACCTCGAGGCCGTCAACAGCCAGCGCGATTATCAGGAGGACTGGCTGAAGACCGGCTATGCGCCGCGCGGTTTCTATCTGAAGGATTTCTGCCTGATTCAACGCGACGGTCTTTATCATCTCTTTCACATTGCCGGCGTGCCGAATGTGAGCTGCTGTCTGCCCGGCAACGAAATCTGGTTTGGCCACGCCACCACGGCCGACTTCCAAACCTGGCAGACCCATGAACCCTGTTTCTACTTCAATCCCGAAGGTTGGGACAATGGCCACGTGTTCGCGCCCTTTGTGATCGAGGCGCAGGGCCGCTATTGGATGTTCTACACCGGCGTCACGCTCGAGAACACACAGCGCATCGGGCTGGCAACCTCGGACGATTTGTTTCACTGGCAACGCGTGGGCCGGCGGCCGGTGATCCGGCCGGAAGAATACGGCTGGGCGTTTTGTCCCACCGCCAAGGGTGCGGCCTGCCGCGATCCCCATGTCATCAAGCGGGGCGAAGAGTATTGGCTCTACTACACCGCGGTGACCAACGCCGGCCGTGCCTGCATCGCACGCGCCACTTCGACCAATCTGATCGATTGGCAGGATCAAGGCCCGGCCTATCTCGAAAAGGATTTGACCCATCCGGAATCATGCAACGTGCAGGAATGGCGCAATCAGTACCTGCTCTTCTTCGGCGGCCATATTGCCTCCTGGTCGTATGTGATTTCGGACAACCCGGCGCACTGGCCGGAGCAGACGCCACAGCCAGTGGGCCCGGGCATGACGGCCATGGAAGTCATCAAGCGCGCAGGGGAACGCTGGCTGGTGGCTTACTTTCGTCTGGGCGTGGGCCATCGCTCGGACGGCTTTCGGTTGTTTCTCGGCGTGCTCGATTGGTCACAACCGCAACCCGTGATTCAACCGGTCTCGAATGCCGCTGCGTTGGTGGAGTTTGGCTTCTGAGGGGGCTGTCATTCCACCAGGACGCAATTGAACCTGCAACCTGAAACACGCGAAAAGCGCTTCCGCGTTGCCGGCCAAACCCGAAACCAACAAATCCACGGATGATTCATGCGACCATTTCCTTTTACCCGCGCCACCTTTTGGTGGCTCCTGCTTCTGTTCTCATTCGGATCACTCATGGCCAAACCTTCTCATCCCCGTCTGATGGCCGATGCCGCTGACATTGCGCAGGCCCGGCGTTGGTATCAACAACATGCCTGGTATCGCAAGATTTTCGACAGCCAGCAGGCGGAGCTCGACCGTTTTCTCAAGCGCCGGCCGATCTACGTCTCGCCGGTGAAGCAGACATACCAGTACAAGATGTACACCTGCCCCAAGCACGACGTCGAATTGAAGTACGAACTGTTCCGGCCGCATGATCATCGCTGCCCGGTGGACACCACCGAAGTCTATCGCGGCGAGAAATATGACTCCGCCTGGTCGGGCTGGTACAACCGCGAGCTGGCCACCTATCTGGTGTGGATGGGGATGCTGTATCAAGTGCACGGCGAAAAGAAATACGCTGAGGCCGGCCGCGAGATTCTCCTGCAATTCGCCGATCTCTATTTGAAATATCCCACCACCAACACCATTCTCGGGCCGGCGCATGTTTTTTTCGGCACGCTGTCGGAATCCTTCTGGGGCGTGGACATGGCCTACGGCTATGATCTGCTTTACAACTATGAAGGCTTCACACCTGCCGACCGGCGCAAGCTCAAGGAGAAGCTTTTCTATCCGCTGGCGGAGATCACGCAGAAATTTCCGGAGTCGGCCTCGAACCGCCAGCTTTGGTACAACAATGTTTCGGCGGCAGTCGGCTTTTTGTATGAGGATCCGGCGCTCATCGATTTTGCCATGAAAGGCCAGTACGGCTTCGAATGGCAATTAGGCTCGGCCACGCCGGAAAGTGGTTTTTGGGCCGAGGGACCGGGTTATCACTATGTCGCCCTGCGTGGCATGATTCATCTTGCCGAGATGGCGCGCCACAACGGCATGGACTTGTACCGCCGCCGCATCGCCGGCCGCACGATGAAGAAGATGTTCGACGTGCCCTTCGAATTGATCAAACCGAACTACGAATTCCCGCGCATCAAAGACAGCGGCGGCGGCAATATTCTGGAATATGCGACGTTCTATGAGATCGGCTACGCGGTTTACCGCGATCCCCGCTATCTGGCGCTGCTCCATCTCACGCAGGTCAAGCGCGGCACCCAGGTGGTCGGCGAAGAATCCGGTTTGGGGGGCAAACGCGCGCCGATTTCAATGTTCAATCTCGTGCCCGAGTTGCCCTTTCCCGCGGACACCACCAGCATCCATCCCGAAACAAGCTTCAACCTCGAGGGCAATGGCTTTGCCATTCTGCGCAACCGCGAAGGCGACAACCGGCGCTATCTCTACCTCGACTACGGTTTAATGGGCGGCGAGCACGGCCATCCTGATCGTCTGCAAATGGGCTACTATGCGCTGGCGGAAAATTGGATCGTCGATCCCTTGAATGAATCCTATTTCAATCCCAATCTCCAGCTCTGGTATCGCCAGAGCATTGCGCACAACACCGTGGTGTTGAATCAGACCACGCAGACGTGGACCAACGGTTATGGCCGATTCTTCGGCGCGCTGCCGGGCTTGCAGGTGGCCTCCGGCGGCACCGTGACCGCTTATCCCGGCGCCACGCTCACGCGCACGTTGCTGCAAGTGGGAGATTACTTCATCGATCTCTTCGACGTGGCGTGCCCGGAAGAACGTCTCATCGACTGGCCGCTGCACAGCTTCGGCGAATTGAAGATCACCGGCGTCAATCTCAAAAAGCAGCCGCTCGATCTCTTCGGCCATCCGCCCGGCATTCCGGGCTATGATCAGCTCAGTGAAATCCACGCCGGCAAAACCGCGGGCGCCTGGAGCGCAACCTTTACATTGAAGAACGGCAAGGGCCTGCTGGTGCAGGCGATCGGCGAGGCGGGCACCGAAGTCTTTCAGGCGATGACGCCGCCGATCGGCGGATTCTACAAACAATTGGTGCGCGACCCGCAGCCGGTGCCCATGTTGATGAGCCGGCGCCGTGCCAGCAGCACGCGCTTTGCGCACCTCGTGCATGCCTACCAGCCCACACCGGCCGTGAGTGCATTCGAGCAGGCGGCGCCGCACACCTATCGCGTGCGCCATGCCCGGGGCGAAGACATTCTTTTCGCGGAGGTCGAGCCCTCGCGCTTCTGGCTGCTGCGCCGCGCGGCGGATCAGCCCGCGCTGCTCGCCGGCTTCAACGTGAACGAAGTAAAATGGCAGGAAGCAACGCTGGTTTCCTCTCCTTTGCCGCTGGAAAGATTCGAATGCGCCTGGCAGGGCGAGAGACTGGCCTTGCTCGCGCCCGGGCAGTTTGGCCGGCTCAAGATTTGGGCGCCTGCGGCCAAAGCGGTGCAAGTAAACGGCAAGCCCGTCACGTTCCGGCGGGAGGGCGATTACGTGATTGTGCGCCAGGCCGAGGGCGTGGCCCTGGCGGTTGCCGACACGACGCTCTTCCTGGGCATGACGAATCAATTGAAGATTCGCGTACTGAATCCCACGGCACGGCCGGTCAACGGCCGCATCAAGCTCTCGCTGCCGGCGGACTGGCCGGAGCACGTGCGCAGCCAGCTCGATTGGTGGGGCGGTATTGTGAATTTGCTCGCCTGGAACAAGGGCCCGGTGCAACGGCAAACCCAGCCCGTGCCAAGCCGCCGCCTGGTGGGATGGCTGCATGGCCAGTTGTCCGACACCAAAACCATCCCGGCCGGTGCCGTTGAAGAATTCATCCTGCCTGTCAAAGTCCCGAATGAAGCGCCCGCGGTCACCTACGCCGTGCAGGTCAGCTTCGGCAGGGAAACCTGGACGCGGCCATTTCGCGTCACGGCGCCGGTGAGCGCGGACTTGATGCTGCCGAATGCGGAAAAGGAAAGTCTGGCGATCACCCTCACCAATCACACGGCGCAGACGCTGGAGGTAAGACCGCAACTCTTCGCGGATCCTGCCTGGCAAATCCCGGCGCCACTGGCCCCCGCCGTCAGCCTGGCGCCGCAATCCGCGCAAAAATTGATCTTGCCCTTCAAACTCGCTGCCTACAACGCCAGGGAACAGCTTT
>JBBIKM010000189.1:0-11844 GCA_037445455.1 bacterium
CCAGGCATGCCCGGGTTGCCCGGCCGGCTCTGCCTGCCGGGCCGGGTCTCAAGGCTACAAGCTGAACTGATCGAGACGGTGCGCAATCTCGCGGGTTCGTTGATAGAGCAACAAATAGTCCTGATAGAGCTGATCATAGTTTTGCCGGCTGCTGCTGTCAGGCTGAATGCGGCCCTTGGCCCGCACCCAGTGCTTGAGATCATCACGTTGCAGTACGCCAGCCGCCAGCCCCGCCAGGAACGCATCCCCATAACTCGCGCCAATGGTGATCTCCGGAACGAGTTGTGGAATGCCGGAAATATCTGAAACGATTTGCAGCCAGGTCGTGCTTTTCGTGCCGCCGCCCACTGCCACAATCCGTTTCACCTCCGCGCCGACTTGGTTGAACGCCTCGATGTTGTGGCGAATGCCGTAGCCCACGCCTTCCAGGACGGCGCGAAACAGATGCGCCCGCGAGTGCGCCAGCGTGAGTCCGGCGATGATGCCGCGCGCCTTGGGATCATTGATGGGCGTGCGCTCCCCGCTGAAGTAAGGCAACACCAGCAAGCCGCCCGCGCCCGGTGTCACGGATTCCGCTTGTTGAAAAAGCATCGCGTAAGCGGATTCATCTGGAAGATCAGCAGCCAGTTCATCGCGAAACCAGCGCGTGAGCGAGCCGGTGGTGGCCATGCCCGCCGCGAGATTGTATTGCCCCTGAAACGCGCCGGCGACGGTCCACATGCGCGGATCAGGCGTGGGCTTGCCGACCACCAAAATGAAGAACGCAGTGCTGCCGTACATGATCATCAGATCACCGGGTTGTACCGCGCCGACGCTGATGCCTTCACTCAGCGCATCGACCGCTCCGACGGCCACCGGTGTTCCAACTTTGAGGCCGGTCTCGGCTGCAGCCAGCGCACTCACGCGCCCGGCAAGCTCATCACTCCAGCCCAAACGCGGCAACCGGTCGAGCGGCGCAATCACTTCGGCATAGCGCGGCGACCATTCCAGCCTGGCAATATCCATCAGCGGCATGTAGTGACTGGCGGTGTGGCGATCCATCACTTGCTCGCCGGTCAGTCGAAAGATGAGATAGCTGCTGGCGGTGGTGAGATGCGCGGCGCGCTGCCACACTTCCGGCTCATGACGCTGCAGCCAAACAATCTTCGGCCCGACGGCCTGACTGCTCAACGCCATGCCCGAGAAGGCGTAGATATTGTCTTCACCGAGTTTTTGATTGAGCCATTCGATCTCCGCGCTGGCGCGCGCATCGACGCCATAGAGAATGCCCTTGCGCAACGGCTTGCCGGACGAATCCAGCGGTAACAGGCACGGCCCAATCGCGCTCACCGCCAGGCCGGCAACATCATCACCGGCGTAGGGATGGCCGTCCAGCAAGGCGCGGCAAATCTTCACGACATCGCCCCACCACACGGCCTCCGCATCCTGCTCTGCCCAACCGGGGCGCGGTACGTCCATTTCATGTTCAACGACTTCTGTGCGCAGCACTTTGCCGTCCGGCTCGACCAGGACGCCCTTGCTGCTGTAGGTGCCGACATCGATGCCAAGCAAGAGTGATCCCATATCAACCCACCTTCACTGTGCCGCACAGCCGCACGGTTAGTCCCATTTCCGCGAACATGGCAGCCTTGGCTGCCAGCGCATGATCAGCCGCTTTGGCGGAGGGCGCGTAAGCCACCTGCAGGTGATTGGATTTGTGCTTTGCCATCATCTGATCGCGCGAGACGCCGTGCAACCGCGCGTGCATAATCGGCCATTGCAGCGTGGTTGCCTGCCAGCGCCGCTCGGTTTCGGCAGCAGGAAGCGCGACCGCCGTCCCGCGACCGACATCCGCACACAGCCGGCCGCGTTCGACATAGACGCGGCTCCACACAATCTCCCCGGGCTTGCTCACGCCCTTGAGGGTGCCGCCACCCAAACGAAAATACATCGGCGGCTGCCGCTCCGAAGTCGCGCCGGCATATCCGCCGGTCAAATGCGAAGCGGGCGCAGCGCCCGAAATCATCAACAGCCAGATGAATTCGTCGATGCCCTCGCCGCGATAATGTTCGCCCCAGCGCAAATCATGCAGCGTCGTGGCGGGATCGAACCCCATCGCCCGCCACACGCGATTCGTCACCAGCGCATCCACGGCGCTGCCCTCGTCCACTTCATTGAAATGCGGCAGGGCCTGCCCGGCAAACAATTCCTCGCTCGTGCCCTTGCGAAAAACCGGCGGCCGCTCAACGTTGTTCAACAACCCCTCGGCGAGATCCGAGGCCGGCGCCATGTCTTTCAAACCCTGTTGATATTGAATGCCGATGGCATCGCAGCGGAATTCCGCGGCGAGGCGCACCGCCGCAATGTACATCTTCAATTGCTCGAGAATCTGGGCGTCGGTCAATTCCGTTTCTTCGTTCGTGCCGGTGATAAACCGCATGCCGCGCTGCACCAGCCACTGCCGCGCTGCCTGGGCTTCCGCCTCCGTCACCTCGCGCATCGCCGCCACCAGGGCTGACTGGCTCAAGCGTTCCTTGTACAAGCCCGCCGGGTTCAGCAATTCATCATCGATGATGGCGTTGTACATGCCCATGCACCCTTCATCAAACACACCGAGAATCGCCTTCTCCTGCTTCAGGTGCCGCGCCAGCGCAATGCCGAGCCGGGCTTCTGCTTTCGGCAGCCTGCTGACCTCAAGCGCGCGCACGTGCGAGAGATCATGCCGAATCCTGCCGGTTTGCAGCCACTTCTGCACATTCTTGAGAAAGAATGAATCGGTGAAATCCTTGCTCCAAATCGTGCTGTAAGGCACCCCCATTTTGGTGAGCGAGGCGTTGAGATTCAGCAGGCCCACCAGGCCCGGCCATTGCCCGCTCCAATTCGCCACCGTCAGAATCGGACCGCGATGATCGCGCAACCCCGCCAGCACGTGATAACTGTACTGCCACACCGCTTCCGCCACGATCAACGGCGCCTCCGGCGGAATGCTTTGAAACACCTCCATGCCCATGCGCTGATTCCAGATGAAACCATGCCCCAGCATCGGATCGTACGCATGCGCGCGCACCACCCTGGCCCCCATCCCCTGCAACGCCGCGCGCAAGCGTTGCTCCATTTCCACTTGCGCCGGCCAGCAGGTCTGGTTGGCGGCGAGACGCAGATCGCCGCTGGCAATCAAATAAACCTCTCCGCGTTTGCAGCGCGGCGGTTTGCTCAACTTGGGAACTCGATAGGCATTCATCACGACAGCTCCACTTTGAGTAAACAGGCGGCCGGAGCTTGTCGGCGGCAAGCATTCTCTCTCGCGGCGCGCCTGCAAGGTATGCTAACCAGCGGCTTCCATCAGCATCACCAGACGGAACAATTGTTCTTCGTAAAGCTGCTGCAGCGCCGCCACCTCGTCAGCCGGCAGCGTGGCCAGATCAGAAGTATTCTCGATGGCCTGCTGCACGGTCTTGATGCCGGGGATCACGGTTGATATCTCGGGAAAACTCAACACGAAGCTCAAACTGAAGGCCACCGGCGAGAGTTGCAGGCGTTGCTGCCTCTGCCAAACCGGTGCGAGCACCGTTTCAGCTTCCTGCAAAATCGCGGGCGTCAGCCGAAACTGGCGGTGATCATCGGCATGAAAGCGCGTGTGGCGGTCGAACTTGCCGGCCAGCAAGCCGAACTGCAGCGGCATGCGCGCGATGATGCCATAGCCCTGCGCCGCGGCGCGCGTCAGCAGGCCGGCAGCACGTTGATTGATGATATTGAACACCAGTTGCAGGCCGTCGCCCAGGCCGCGCTGCAGCAGAAACTCCGCTTCCGGATGGGGATGGAAGGTATTGAGCGAGAGTCCCCAGTATCGAATTTTGCCCTGCTCCTGCAGCCGCATCATCGCTTCCAGGCACTCCCCGTTTGCGAGATGCGCCACTTTCGCAGAATGCAATTGATAGTAGTCGATGGTGTCGCGGCGCAACCGGCGCAGACTGGCTTCGCACGCCGCGAGAATGTGAGCCCGCGAATAATCGAGGACAATGCGGTTGTCCTGCGCCAACCGGTGCCCGACCTTGGTGGCGATCAGCATATCCGGACGATTGCCGAAAGCCCGGCCGATCAACGTTTCGGAATGCCCCAGCCCGTAGAAGTCTGCGGTGTCGATGAAATTGATGCCGCGCTCGGCCGCCGCCTGCAGCGCAGCCAGCGATTCGGCATCATCCACCCTGCCCCAGCCGATGGGCGTCGGCCCGGCCATCGCCGGCCCGCCAATGCCCCACGCCCCGAAGCCAATCTCACTCACTCGCAAATCCGTCTTGCCAAACGATCTGAGCTTCATATGATCACCACTCACTTTCTGCGTTTGGGGCAGGTGCAACAGCAATCGCACGACGGCAGGAAGTATAGCAATTAAATCCAAACATTCAAGCGCCGAACTGCAAACCTGCACACGGCTGGCCGGGCGGCGCGGCGGGATGAAAGGGGTTGACATTGCCCGGCGATTTGGCCATATTTTTCGCGCGCGCCGTCATCCGCAGGCATCACCCGCACCTCCACCTGCCGGACGCGCGTGCAACGAATCTCGATTCCGCGCCAATCCATCCCGCGCCGCCAGGTTCTTTCATCTCAGGATGGCCGCTTGCACCTGCGTCGCATCAAAACTCCCGTCACCCAACGCTGCGAACAACCTCCGGCTTTGTCATGATCAACGCTGCCATCATCGGCTGCGGCGAGATGGGCAAGCTGCACGCCGATTGCTTCGCCCAGCTCACCGGCATTCGAGTTTACGCCTGCTGTGACTCTGACGAACCTCGCGCTCTGGCGTTCCGCGTCAAATGCGGCGCCGTCTACGCGACCACGCAACCGGAGCGAATTTGGCAGGACGCGAATATCGCTCTCGTCTATATCACCACCCCAACAGACAGCCACAAAGCGCTGTGCCTGGCCGCGATTGCCAGCGGCAAGCATCTCATGATCGAAAAACCGATCGCACTGGCGGCGAGTGATGCGCATGAAATCTACACAGCGGCAAAACGCGCCGGCCTCATCGCCATGGTGGGCTTGAAATTCCGATTCTACGAGATGGCCCAAAAGGCGCGCGCGCTTGTGCCCTCACCTTTTCTGGTTTCGGTGCAAGTCATGGATGATCCCTGGCCGCCGGATTTTTGGGCAAACGATCCTGAGCAAGGCGGCGGCAACGTGATTTCGCAAGGCATTCACGGCGCGGATTTGCTGCGTTTTTTTGCCGGCGCTGATCCGGTGAATGTTTTTGCCGTGGGCGGGAACTATCACCAACCGACCGGTGTGGTGGACAATCTCAGCGCCACTTTTCGTTTTGAAAATGGTGTTGCCGGAAGTTTGATCGTCGGTGATTGCGGTCAGCCGCCACAGTTGAGCAAGTTCATGGCGCAGCTTCACGGGCCTGAAGGTTCGGTGCTGCTCACCAAGCGCTTGACGCATTTGCAATTCAAGCCGCGCGGCAGCGCCGAGACTGTAGAATATCACGGCGAAGAGAACGGAATTCTTGAAGAAAATCGCGCGCTGCTCAAAGCGCTGCGCGGTGAAGCGCCCGTGGCGGCAACGCTGTGGGATGGTTACGTCGCGCAAGCCATGATCGAAGCCGGCATTCGTTCATCAATAAACCAGCAAGCGGAACGCGTGCTGAGCGAGAGCTCACGTCCTTGAAGCCGCCACGGCTGGCAGACCAGGCTCCTGCTGATCGCAGGCATCATGCCGGGCCTGGCATCAAGGCGTTTCATCCTTGAGAAGCTGCCAGACAAGATACGCGACCGGCACAAGAGCGCAGCCAGCCAATGCACTTTCAAAACGAAGAGCTTTGCTGTCCCGAGTAAATTTGCCCGCCTCCTGCGCACCACGCAAACCGCCACACGTGATCGTTTCGCATGGTCAAATTACGACTTGAATTGCTGCCAGAATCGCAAAGATTTTCATCACGGCGGGATTCAACATTGCCGCATACGCGAGTGGAACCGATCGCGGCCTCATGACATTGCAGGGCGGCTCTTTGTTCTGCTTTCGACTGAAAAAATTTGCGGTATTCCATGCCCTCCAACCATCACCAGCAACTCGAACGCCACTGGGAAGCAACCTTGCGCGCGATCATCTGTGACTATCCCACACGGCGGGCGAAATATTGGCACTGCCACCATGATGCTCTCGCAGCGTTTCTGCAATCCGTGGAACCGAATCGCCAGCAATGGGCAAATTTGGTCAGCGGCCTGCCGGAGTTCTCCGCAGAAATGCAGGTGGACATGCCGGCAATCACGGCCACGCGCCACCGCCTCACGCTGCGCCTGAATTCCGCGTTGCAGACACACGCACTTTTCCAAACACCGGCCAACGCCGGCGGCTCGGACTTCCCGCTCGTGGTTTGTTTGCACGGCATCGGCGGCTCACCTGAGATGATTCTGGGTGATGATGAAACCGCGCCGCCGAGCTATCATGCTTACGGCCGCAGATTGGCGGAGCACGGCTTTGCCGTGCTGGCGCCCTATCTGGTCAACAACTTTGCCGGCCGTGGCCGACTCAATCGCATGGCCTTGTTGTTGGGCACGACCATCTGGGGCTTGGAAATTCAACTGCTGCGGCGCTGGCTCGATTTTGCCGTGGCCAAATTGCCGATTGACGCGCACCGCATCGCGATGTGGGGCTTGAGCATGGGAGGCGCCTACACCATGTATACCCTGCCGATTGAACCTCGACTTGCACTTGGCATCGTGTCGGCCTGGTTCAATCAGCGCGTGCGTAAGATGATTGTCGAGGATCCGCACTACACTTGCTTTCTTCCCACCGTCGAAGAACACGCGTTTCTGCCCGGCCTGCTGACGCAGTTCAGCGATCAGGATTTGCTCGCCCTCATTTGCCCACGGCCAATGCTCATTCAAACCGGCGAGAGGGATTCGGTGTCCTGGCCGCCTTTCGTGAAGGAAGAATTCGAGGCCGGACGCGCAGCTTATGATCGTCTGCATCTGAGCGACCGCTTGCAGTGGCAATTGCATCACGGCGGCCATGAGATCGAGTTCGAAAGCGGCCTCGACTTCTTGAAGCAATGGCTGTGAACCTCTTATGCTGATGAAAGAATTCACATGTGCAAACTGATAAAATCGGTGCAAGCGATTCTGCTGGCCGGATTCGCGCTTGTCCTCACAAGTTGCACCGAGAAAAGCGATGATGCCAGGCCCGTGATCACCCTCAACGTGCCCGCGAACGCCAATCTGCTGCAAGCGCTGCGTGAGCAGCTTCCCCAATATGAAACCGAGCACGGCGTGCGCGTGCAATTGCTTCCCTTCACCGGACAGGAAAAACTCTATGCCATGATGGCCGCCGGACAAGCGCCTGACATTTTCTACACCAACACCGTGGTGCGCGATCAGCTTGCCGCCGAAGGCCGCTTGCTCGATTTGAATTCCATTGCCGCCGGCGATTCATTCGTGCAAAAAATCCGGCCGGAATTTATTCAGCGCGGCACCTCCATTGACGGCGGTTGGTATCAGTTCTGTGATTGGACGTATACCTACGCGGTTTATTTCAACAAGGCTTTGTTCGACCAAGCAAATGTTCCCCATCCCGACTCGAGCTGGACGTGGGCCGGCATGCTCGACCGCGCGCGCCGCTTGACACGCGAGGTGAACAACGACGGCGCAACCGATCAATACGGCATCTTTATTCCCAAACATTTTGTCTCGGCATTGGAAAGGATGAACGGCGCGGAATTCAGGCCCAATGCGCTGCTGTTCGATCTGCCGCAGGAATCGCAAGCAGCGCTGCAAGCCTATCTCGATTTGATTTACCAACACGAAGTCATGCCGGAAATCGCCTTCACGCAAGCGCAAGGCATGCAGGTTTCGCAAATGCTCAACACCGGCAAAGTTGCCATGACGGTTGAGGCTGTGCCCAACCTCGATTTTATCACCGCTCTGCAGATTGATTGGGACATGGCGCCGCTGCCGCGCATGGGTGACAAGCCGCCGCTTTACTTTCGCTCCGCCTCCGGCGGGTTGTCGCTGAGTTCATCCTGCCGGCATCCGCACGAGGCGTGGGCGTTGATGAAATGGCTGGTGACGCAATCGCCTTACAACACGCCCAATCCGGTTTTGCGCGAAGTGGACTTCGTCAGTGGTTGGGAAACGCGTTATCCCAAGCTGCGCGAAACGCATTTTCGCCAGGTGTGGGAACTGAGCGAACGCTTCGACGGCGGCGATACGCGCGATTTCGTGCGGTATTCCTCGTGGAGCAGCAATGCGATCTTGGAACAGCTCAGCCCCAAGATGGATTTGTTGTTCGCCGGGAAATTGACAATTGCGCAATTGGCACAGCAGAAGGATGAGATCAATCGCCGTGTGCTCGCCGAACTCAAAAAGATTCTGCGCAATGACAGCTTGCGCCCGGCGTTTCGCGAAAAAATAAATGATGAACTGCGGCAGCAAAATGTCATGATCGGCCATTTGGAGTAAATGAGAAATTGCCTGCCAAGCCAGCCGCAAGCGGCGCAACGCCGCTTCGCATTGACCTCAATTCGCCAGCCGTAAAACACGAGCCGGGAGCTGTTGCCTTTTCATTGCCCCCGCTCACGCCCGGACGCTACGGTTTTCATCTGCTCTTTCGCCTCGCTGATTACCCGTTCGAGCGTCACTTTTGTTACATGCGTTCGCGCCATTCGCCTGCTGCTGATATTCTTCCGCGAAAATTCGTTGATATGGAATTCGCTTCGGAGCCACCGGGGATTGCGGTTGGACCGTGGCCGGGCTGGCGTGACATCCCAGCGATGCCGGAAGTAAAACTGCGCTGCGGCAGCGAAGAAGTCGCAGCGCGCTACAACTTCTGGGGCGACGAGCGTGAGACCGGGCAAGTGCGCCTTATCGCCCTGGTAGCTATTGCCGAGGAATCGCCGCAGGAAATCGAAATTCATAGTGCCGATGCGCGTTTGCAGCCCGTCGTTGTCGAGATTTACTCATCGGCAAAACCGTATGCGGTTCCCACGCCGGTGAAATTGCGGCCGCAGCTTGAAAGCACGCATCCGCGTTTGTTGTTCTCGTCCGCGGAACTCGCGGAACGGCGCGAACGCCGCCGGCGAACGCATCATGCCATTTGGCGAAAGATTGAGCAACTTCTCGACAATTGGCATTTGCCGTTCGAGCTGACGCCGGAGAGCAAGACGCTTGCTGGTCCGGAGAGGCTCAACGACATGGATCGCGTGGTGCTCGCCGGCTTCCACGCACTGATCACAGAAGATGAGGCATCACTGCAGCGCGCGCGTAAATCGGTTGACGATTTTCTGCAACGCGCATTGCAGCCAGATTACGAACCGATGCGCATCGACACGCAAGCGGGAGAGTGTTTGTTCACGCTAAGCCTGGCGTACGACTGGCTCTGGCCGAAGCTCGATGAATCTGCGCGTGCGCGCTATCGCGACAAGCTGTTTGAAATAGCCGAACAAGTCTGGGCGCATTTGGGTTATGCGCGCGAGGACTACGCGCAGGCGCATTTTGTCGGATGCAGTCACGGTCTGTTGGCGTTCTCTTTCCTTTTTTGGAATGAGCATCCGCGCGCGCAGGAATGGGCAGCCTACTTGCGCGGCGCGTTTGAATGTGTCTTGCGCATGCTGCCGGAAGACGGCTTTTTCCCGCATGGCATCAATCTGTGGATTTACGAGCACACTTTTTTGTTGCGCTATCTCGAATTATTCCGCCATTGCGCCGGCGAGAATTTGTGGGAGAGAAACTCATATTGGAAAAACGCCAGCCAATTTCGCCAAGCCTCGTTGAGTCCCGATGCGCAGCTCGGCGTGACGTTCGGCGATCCGCAATTTCGCGTTGCCGGCGATGCCTGGATGCATTATTTGATCGCCGCGCGCACGCCATCTCCCGCGGCGCAAGCGCTGGGCGACGCGCTGTCTGAGCAACCCACTGCCGGCGTGGATTTTCGCAGCGTGCCCCCGCGCCGCCGGGTGTGGGAGTATTTATTCCATGAACCTGAGTTGATTTCATCGCCTGTTCGGCAAACACATTTTTATTTTCCGGATGGCGGCCAATTTTTTTGGCGCTTGGGGAAACAGAATAATGAAGCGTTGCTGACTTTTCGCGCCGGTGCGCCGTTGGGTTTGCGAAGATACGAACACGGCGAATGGAGCGGCTATGGTCACAGCGACCCGTGTCAGGGCAGCTTTCTGCTGGCGCAAGCGGACAAACTCCTGCTCTGCGGTTCCGGCCCGGTTTATCGCCGCGACACGCTGCTCAACAACACCATCACGATTGCTGGCCGCGGCCAAATCGGCGACAGCGCGCCGTGGGCGCCCGAGTTCGTGCCATCGAATCGCTTCGCGCGCATGACCAACTTTCACCACGACGCAACGCTGGAGTGGATTGAGGCGGATTTGAGCGCTTCGTATCTGGACTTTCTCGGCGTGCAACGTCTCGTGCGGAGACTCTGCGTGCTGCGTCCATCGCTTTTTGTTGTTCACGACCGCATTGAATTGAAACATCCGCGTGAGTTGCAATGGAATTTGCATACGTATGGCGAGATCAGAGAGGTTGTTCATTCACCCACTCTAAAACTCCAACTCATCGACGGCGAACAATCTTTACAGCTTCTTTGCATTCTTCCTGAAAAGGCGCAATGGCGCACCGGCTACTCTGACTTTGTTCCGGCTTATCCGCATTCGGGCGAACGCGACCGGTTTTTGCAGTTGCAGCAAACCGGCAAATCCGGCGAGTTTTTGATCGTGATGAGCCTTGATCTTTCGCCGATCAACTGGGAAGTGCAGCCGGCATCAGACAAGAACAAGAACCGCATGCTTGCGCTGCAAATCAATGGCCGGCAGGCGAGAATAGAATTGGCTTGATCAAGAAACCAATTGCGTCCCGTAGGGACAATCGAAATTAGCCCCGCGATTCTTCGCGGGGAAACGAAACAAACCCACGGTTCGAGTCCCGCAAGGGACGACCGAGAATAGCCCAACAATTTATTGTTGGGAAACAATTCAAGCGCATCACCGGAGTCCCGCAAGGGACGAATGAAAACCAACCTTTGTGATACATCGGCACATCATTTTCATACGTCCCTTGCGGGACTCTTGAGGTGTTCATGAATCATCTTTCCCACCAATGAATTGGTGGGCTAAAGCCAAATGTCCCTTCGGGACAAAATAGGTCTCCGCTCAACTTCATCTCATGAGAGTTGCATTGTCATCTTCAAGCAGGCAAGAACCGTCCTTGCAAAACTTCAGACGATGGCTGCTTGACAGCGCCCGTGCAGAGGCGGAACGGCATTTCAATCCGGCTGCGTTAATCTGCCTTATTCCGCGCGAAACCGCCTGGTATGCGATCACACTGTTGGAGAGTGCACAGGCCGAAGATCACCAACTCGCAAATCGCATTCTGGAAAACCTGACGGTGAACGACGGCACGCATTCACCCGCAACGCTCTTTGTCATCTATCATCGTTATCCGGCATTGCTTTCGGAGCAAGCCAAAGAACAAATCCTAAAAAACCTGCGGCGAAATCTGCCGATCTCCGCGACCGTGCGCTATTCCGACGGCAACGTGAATCATCCACTGGCAGCGTATGCCCATCTCATTTGCGGCGGTGAGTTGTTGGACGATCCGGCGTACACGCTCATCGGCAAACGCCTGTTGCAGGAATTTCAACGAACCATTTCCGGCCGCCGGCACAAGAATTATCAGCAGGCGGAAATGGCGGAGTACAACAGTCCCACTTACACCGCATTGACACTCTGGTTTCTGGCAATCATCGCCGAGTTTGCCCAAGATGAAGAAGCGCGGCAACTGGCGCAGTTTCTGGAAGAACGGCTGTGGATCAATGTCGCGATGCACTGGCACGAGCCGACGCAACAATTCGCCGGGCCGT
>JBBIKM010000190.1:0-11815 GCA_037445455.1 bacterium
ATTGCAGGTGACCGGCGAGCTGGTGCCGGAAATCCGCCACCGCGGCATCTATGACGTCGTGCTTTATCAATCCGATCTGCAATTGACCGGCACGTTCACGGCGCCCAATTTTGGCGAGCTGAGCATCGCTCCCGAAAACATTCTCTGGCAGGAAGCGGTGTTCGCGCTCGGCATCAGCGATTTGAAGGGCATTCGCGAAGCCATCGTGATCAAGTGGAACGGCGTTGACCACGTCGCCAATCCCGGCATCGAATCAAAAGACGTGCTGTTCTCCGGCATCAGCACCAAGCTGGCGGTGCAGCCGGCGACACCGGGCTACTCCTTTTCCGTGGGCTTAAAGTTGAACGGCAGCGGTGAGCTGCAGTTTTTGCCGGTGGGCAAGGAAACCAGGGTCAACCTCGCGGCGGCCTGGGGCAATCCCAGCTTTGTCGGCAGCTTCCTGCCGGCCGCCCGGCAAGTCCAGCGCGATCGTTTCAGCGCGGCGTGGAGCGTGCTGCATCTCAACCGCAACTATCCGCAACAGTGGCTCGGCCCGCGGCAGGAGTTGCCTGCCTCAGCCTTTGGCGTCAAACTGCTGCTGCCGATCGACGAATATCAAAAAACCATGCGCTCGGCCAAATACGCCATCATGTTCATCGCACTGACGTTCCTGGCCTTTTTCATGACCGAGATCCTGAACAAGAAGATCCTGCATCCGATTCAATACCTGCTCGTGGGCTTTGCCCTGCTGGTGTTTTACACGTTGCTGCTGTCGATCTCGGAATACCTGCCCTTCAACCAGGCTTACGTGATCGCCAGCGCCGCGGTGGTGCTGCAGATCAGCGCCTACACCCGGGGCATGCTGAAGAACAATGCGATCGCGCTCATCATCGGCGGCATTCTGGTTTTGCTCTACGGCTTTTTGTTCGTGATCCTGCAACTGCAAGATTATGCCCTGTTGCTCGGCAGTATCGGCCTGTTCGTGATACTCGCGCTGGTGATGTATCTGACACGCAACCTCGACTGGTTTGGCGCCGGCAGGGCGGACTGACGCGCAGCGACTCGAAGAACCCGGCGTTGCGGCAGGAACGCTTCGCCTTTGAAAAGTATCCCATGCATCCTCACGACTTCATCCTGATTCTTGATTTCGGTTCGCAATACACCCAGCTCATTGCCCGGCGGATTCGCGAGCAAAACGTCTATTCTGAAATCAAACCGTGTACGCTCACGGCGGCGGAGATCAAAGCGCTGCAGCCCAGGGGCATCATCCTCTCCGGCGGGCCCAATTCGGTGTATGACGCGAATGCGCCGGCGTTCGCGGCCGAGGTTTTTCAGCTCGGCGTTCCGATTCTCGGGTTGTGCTACGGCCAGCAATTGCTGGCGCATCATCTTGGCGGCCGCGTGCAGCCCGCCCGGCAGCGCGAATACGGTTTTGCCACGCTGCAGACAGTGTCCAAAAACGCGCTGTTGCAGGGCGTGCCGGCCAGCAGCCAGGTGTGGATGAGCCACGGCGACAGCGTGGCGGAGCTGCCGCCGGATTTTGTCGCGCTCGGCCGCACCGAGAATTCCCCCTATGCCGCTTTCGGCCACCCGGCGCGCAAATTCTACGGCCTGCAATTTCATCCCGAAGTCGCGCACACCACCGCCGGCGTTCAGATGCTGCGCAATTTTGTCTTTGCCATCTGCGGCTGCACGCCGGACTGGAATCCCGTGAGTTTTGTGGAGGCGACGGTCGCGGCAATTCGCGCACAGGTGGGCAGGGAACAAGTGATTTGTGCGCTTTCCGGCGGCGTGGATTCTGCGGTGGCCGCGGCGCTGGTGCACCAGGCCATCGGGCCGCAATTGCATTGTGTTTTTGTCGATCACGGTTTGTTGCGCTGGCAGGAAGCCGAGCAGGTGTCCGCGGTGTTCTCGCGGCAATTCGGCCCGGCCTTTCGCAAAGTCGAGGCGGCGGCGCTTTTTCTGAGCCGGCTGCGCGGGGTGACGGATCCGGAGCAGAAACGCAAGATCATCGGCGAGCAGTTCATTCGCGTCTTCGAAGCCGAAGCGCGCCAACTCGCCGGCATTCGCTTTCTGGTGCAGGGCACGCTCTATCCCGATGTGATCGAAAGCGTTTCGCCCACCGGCGGGCCTTCGGTAACGATCAAAAGCCATCACAACGTCGGCGGTCTGCCCAAAGATTTGCAGCTCGAACTGATCGAGCCGTTGCGCGAGCTGTTCAAGGATGAGGTGCGCCGCGTCGGCGCCCTGCTCGGCCTCGATCCCGCCATTCTCAGCCGCCACCCCTTTCCCGGGCCGGGCCTGGCGGTGCGCATTCTCGGAGAAGTGACGCCGGCGCGCATCGAACTGCTGCGCCAGGCGGATCACCTCTTCCTCAGTGAGCTGCAAGAGCAAGGATGGTACGATCAGGTGTGGCAGGCCTTTGCCGTGTTGCTGCCGGTGCAATCCGTGGGCGTGATGGGCGACAACCGCACGTATGAAATGACCGTGGCGTTGCGCGCCGTCACCTCGACCGACGGCATGACGGCGGATTGGGCGCGCCTGCCGCATGACTTGCTCATGAAAGTTTCCTCCCGCATCACCAACGAAGTGCGCGGCATCAATCGCGTGGTGTACGACATCAGCGCCAAACCGCCGAGCACGATCGAGTGGGAATGAGGCCGGCCAAACGATCGCCGCTGCCGGCCCTGCGCTGCCTCAAACTTAACCTGCCTTTCATCTCCCGCTAACACGCCTGCGGTATCTTTGCGCAAATCGCAACATGTCCCAGCAGGCGTTTCCTCCATGCAGACGATTGCCACCGCCCTTCTGGCAGCGCTTGTCTTGAGCGGCCTGATCTATCTCATGCAAGCTTTGTGTGTTCTCCACCAGACGCGCCGCAAGCAGAAGCACACGGCCTCGCTGCCGCCGGTGTCGATTTTGAAGCCGCTGTGCGGCCAGGTCGATGGCCTGGCGGAAAATCTGGAGAGCTTTGCCCGGCTGCGCTATCCGGAGTTCGAGATCATCTTCGGATTGAAATCAGCCGGTGATGAGGCCTTTGCGGCCGCGCGGGATTTCCAGGCGCGCCATCCCGAGTTGCCCATCAAGATCGTGATCGATGAACGCCAATTCGGCTTCAATCCCAAGGTCAACAATCTCGTGCCGATGATGGTGCACGCCCGTCACGATCTGCTGTTGATCAGTGACGACAACGTGCGCGTGCCGCCGGATTACCTGCGCGACACGGTGGCCGAAATGACCGGGGGCACGGGGCTGGTCTACAATCTCATCTGCGGCCTGGGCGGCGAGCGACTGGGCGCGATTCTGGAGAATCTGCATCTCAATTCGTTCATCGCGGGCAGTGTTTGCTTTCTGCACACGATGCTGCGCCACCCGTGCGTGATCGGCAAATCGATGTTGTTGCGCCGCTCGACCTTGCAGCGGATCGGCGGCCTGCAGCACGTGCGCAACGTGCTGGCGGAAGATTATCTGCTTGGCCGCCACTATCAGAAGCAGGGCTATCGCGTGGCGCTGTGCAGCACGCCGGTTTACAACATCAACCTCACCTGGCCGCTGCGCAGCTTCTGGCGGCGGCACGTGCGCTGGGCGAGAATGCGCTTTTGGATCGGCACGTATCGCTACGCCGCGGAATGGCTGGGGAATCCGCTGGCCATTGCCCTGGCCTGGTCGCTGGTCGAACCTGGCTGGTTGAGCGCGGGCGTCTTTGCCGGACTGGCAGCAGCCAAGTCAGGCGCGGATTGGCTGCTGGCCCGCCGGCTTTCGCCGGCCGTCGCCTTTCGGCATTTTCTGCTGATGCCGGTGAAAGACCTGCTGATCGCGCTCGTTTGGTTTGCGCCCTTCACCAGCCGGACGATTCGCTGGCGGGAAAAGAAGCTGGTGGTGGGATTGGGTTCGCAGTTGCGGCCTCATCGCGAACACAGCAGCGCTGTCCTGCCTCCCCATACCTCCCTTCCGGTTTTGCGTTAGTTCGTTCCTCCGTGACCTCGGACGGCTGACCGAAACCGGATTCCCCATAAAACGAGAACGCGCGTCCAGGAATTGGCCGCGCGTTTTCATTTCTCTTCCAACTCAAGAATCCCCGCCCCGTTCAACCATTTCCTGCCTCACGCATAACGCATCCATCTGATGACTTCCGGCAGCGTGGGCCGTTTGCCGTACATCAACACACCGACGCGGAAAATCTTGCCGCTCAGCCACACGCAGCCGATCAGCGTCAGCACCATCAAAGCGAGCGAGAGCGCAATCTCCCACGGCGTCACGGTTTCGAGCGCGATGCGGGTCATCATGGTGATGGGAGCAAAAAAGGGAATCATCGACAGCACTTGCGTGGCCGTCGCTGTGGGGTTGTTGATGATGTAGATGCTGGAGAGAAACGCCATCACGAACACCAGCGTGATCGGCATCGCCAGGTGCTGGGCATCCTGATCGGAATTCACCAGCGAGCCGACGCCGGCATACAACGAGGCGTAAAGAAAATATCCCAACACGAAGAACAAAACGAAGAAGCCGAGCACCGAGACGGGAATCCGGGTCAGCTCCATGCCGGGCCCCACCTGGGCGCCGAACATGGCAGCCAGTGACATGCCGTAGAGTGACAAGAGCCCGGCCACCGTGGCCCAGATCAGGAATTGCAGCAGGCCCATGGCGCCGACGCCGAGCAGCTTGCCGGCCATGAGATAGAAGGGCTTCATCGACGAAATGACCGACTCCACCACGCGCGAGGTCTTTTCCTCCAGCACGCTGCGCAGGATGATGGTGCCGTAAAGAATCATCGCCATGTAAAGGAAGAAGCACAGAATCCAGGCCACCACCACTTTCATTTCACTTTCCTTCTGCTCCCGCCCTTCCTCGCTGAGCCGGAAGGCTTCCAGATTGACCGGCTGCATCAACGTGCGGATGCGCTCGCTATCCAGGCCGGAGCGTGCCAGCCGCTGATCGATGACGGCCTTGGTGATGGCCTCTTCAATCGCCTCATTCTTGCGAAAGTCGGTGGCCGTCTGGCCGTAGATTTCGGCGTGATTGTTTTCATAGATGCCGCTGTCGAGCAGGACGTAATAGTCCAAATCGCCGGCGGCGATGCGCTCGGCCAGTATTTTCCTGGTGACTTCCAGATTCGGGACCGTCTCGACTTTTTCCAGTTGAAACAGGCGCACGCCTGTGGGAGTGGTGGCATCGAGATATTTTTCCAAACCGGCAAACAGGCCGCCGGTGCCGTCCACCACACCGACTTTCTTGATTTCCTCCGAGGTGGCCGTGGCCAGCCAGATTTGCACGCCAAAGAGGCCGATAATGAACACCGGCATCAGCACCGTGCCGATGATGAAGCCCCTGGTCTTGACGCGCGAGAAAAACTCCCGCCGCATGACCGTGAACATTTTGGTGAGATTGCCGCCCAAGCCGGCCGGGGCGATCGGGGTCGAGGCCATGACTCTGCTCCCTTAATTCGATTTCACCACCGCAAGAAAGATCTCATGCAACGAGGGTTCGGTGACTTCAAAGCGCGAAATGTCGGCAAATTCGAGCGCGCGACGCAAAAAGTCCCTGGGCGTCACTGCCGCGGCCAGCGTGACTTCGACGTACTGGCCGTAATCATTGTAGCGCTCGACCAGCGCCGGATCTTGCAGGTAATCCGTAGGAGAGAATGATGCTTCTGGGGCCAAAGCTTTTCCGGATGTCGGCGAGGCTGCCTTCCAGCATCTTGCGGCCGCGGTTGATCAGGCAAATGGCGTCGCACAGGCGCTCGGCCTCGTGCATCTGGTGGGTGGAAAAGAGAATCGAAGCGCCGCGTTTTTTCTGCTCGAGCATAACGTCCTTCACCAGTTCCACATTGAGCGGATCCAGCCCCATGAACGGCTCGTCCAGAATGATCAAATCAGGCTGATGCAAAACTGTGGTCAGGAACTGGATCTTTTGCTGGTTGCCCTTGGAGAGTTCCTCGACTTTTTTGCTGCGCACGCCCGTCATTTCGAAGCGCTCCAGCCAATACTGCATGGCCGTCTGGATTTCCCGGCGCTTCATGCCTTTCAGCTCGCCGAAAAACTCGAGGGCCTCGTGCACTTTCATTTTGCGGTACAGCCCGCGTTCCTCCGGCAGATAGCCGACGCGGTCACGCACCGCCAGGGAATTGGGCAGGCCGGTGATGTGAATGGTGCCGGCATCCGGCAGGATGATCTCCATGATCATGCGCAAGGTTGTGGTCTTGCCCGCGCCATTGGGCCCGAGAAAGCCGTACATCGTTCCCGGCGGCACGTGGAAGCTCAACTCCTTCACGGCTTCGACATGGTCGAAGGTCTTGGAGATGTTTTCGAGACGGAGGGTCTCCATGTGAGTGCCTTTGTTGGTGAACGGATCAATTGTCAAACCGCGGACGGAGCGCTTTTACGGAAAAAATCTTCAGAGGTTTGCCGCCCTGGATTGCTCCTGCAAAGCAGCGGCATTCGAAACCGGCGCAAGGTAATCATCCGACAATCCAGTTGCAAATGTTGCGCTCGCGTTTTAGTTTCGGCTTCCAACAAAAAACAAGCTGCTCGCCAGTACCAGGGAAGACGACCAATGATCTCTCTGTGTCAACCTGAGGCGCCGCGCCGGCCGGCGTGGGTGGAAATCGACATGGCGCAACTGCGCCGCAATCTCGCCCTCATTCGCGCTGATCTGCCGCCGGGTTTGCGCTGGTGTTCCGTCGTCAAGGATCAGGCCTATGGTCACGGCGCCGTGGAAATTGCGCAGGCTACGGTGGCGGCCGGAGCGGCGTGTCTCGCAGTGGCCACGCTCGACGAGGCGCTGGAGCTGCAGCAGGCGCAATTGCCGGCGCCGATTCTGATTTTTGGCGAGCGGCCCGCCGCCGAGCTGGATCTCTGCGTGCGTCACGGATTTCAAATCTTTGTCAATGACGCCCAGACCGCCGCGCAGCTTGCTCAGCTCTGCCGCAAGCACAACCGGCAGGCCGGGGTGCACGTGGAAATCGACACCGGCCTGAATCGCTATGGCGTGCGCTGGACGGAGGCGCCGCCGGTTGTGAGCGCGATCCGCCAGCATGCCAATCTGCGGCTGGCCGGTTTGATGACGCACTTTGCCATGTCCGACGAGTTGGACAAGACCTTCGCGCTCGAACAGTTGCGGCGCTTTGGCGAGGCCGTGCAACGAATTCGCCAGGCGGGAGTCTTATTGGGCGATTCCCAGCCGGGTGGGCCGCTGCTGCATGCCTGCAACACCGGCGGTTATCTCGATCTTCCCCAGGCCCATTTTGATCTGGTGCGCATGGGGATTCTGCCGCTCGGCGTGTATCCTTCACAAGTGTGCCGGCGCGTTTCGGGTTTGGCGCCGGTGCTGTCGGTGAAGACGCGGCTGGCGGCGATCAAGACCATTGCAGCCGGCGACACGGTTGGGTACGGTATGCGCTATCGCGCGGAATCGCCGCGCACCATCGCCGTACTCCCGCTCGGTTATGGCGACGGCTTTCCGCGCGTGCGCAACCTCGGCGAGGTGTTGCTGCACGGCCGCCGCGCGCCCATCATCGGCGGCAACGCCATGGATGCCATGATGATCGACATCAGCGACATTCCCCAGGCGCAGCCATGGGATGAAGTTGTCATCGTGGGCCGACAGGGTACGCAGGAGATTTCAGTGCATGAGCTGGCGGCGTGGGGCGCAACCGTTTCGTACGACATCCTGACGCGGTGGAGCGTGCGCCTGCCGCGCGTGTATCGCGAGCGGGCGGCGGATTGAAACTGCCGCCAGGCGCCCGGCAGGATTGCCCGGAGCTGCGAAGCGGGGCATCATGCGCTTTCTCTTGCAACCCCTTCGGCCGTGGCGGCGCAAGCACCGCCCCATGATTTCGTCGGATTGTCGGCCGTTGGCCACGCCAATCAACCTGTAGCGGAAGATTGCGTGGTGCGCCTGCCGAAAAACAAAAAAAGCAGCGGAATGGCCGCTGCTTTTTCTTTGCACTGTCGGTGGGCGGTGAAACGGCTTACTTCACGCGTTCGAGATACTTGCCCGTGCGGGTGTCGATTTTTATGCTGTCCCCCTCCTTCACGAACAGCGGCACCTGCACCTTCGCGCCGGTTTCGATCACCGCGTTTTTCATGACGCCGGTGGCGGTGTCGCCTTTCACTGCCGGCTCAGCCTCGATAATCTTGAATTCGATGAAAAACGGCAGCTCGGCGGAGATGGCCTTGCCTTCGTAGAACATGACGTGGCAAAGATTGCCCTCCTTCAGGAAGCGCTTCTGATCACCCAACAAATCGGCCGGGATGAAGGTCTGTTCGTAGGTTTCGGTGTCCATGAAATAGAGATTGCCTTCGGACTCATACAGATACTGCATGTCCTTTTCCTCAAGCTGCACCTCCTCGATCTTGTCGGACATGCGGAAGGTGTGATCGATGACGCGGCCGCTTTTGGCGTGTTTCAACTTCGTGCGCACCATCGCGCGCCAGTTGCCGGGATTGAAATGTTGAAACTCGACGATGACCCAGACATCATTGTTGTGCAGAATGGCCATGCCATTGCGAAAATCAGAAGCTGCTGCCATGAAAAAGACTCCTGTGGTTCGGTTATGGAGCAAGACGTTGTTTTCAATTTTGCAGGGGCAATGAATCCGGCGCTGCCTGCAGGCTGTCGCCGGCGGCCGTCGGCGGCGCCGGCGTGAGCACCACCGGCGGCAGGGAATCGGCCGCTTGCATCATCTGCAAGGCTTCCGCCGTATCGCTCTCGGCCACTGCGGGAACCGCCGGTTGCTGACCGCCGCGGGGCACCAGCGTCACCCCCGCCGCTGCCAGCGCCCGGGCTTGCGCCGGTGTGATCAAGCGATGCAGTTGCAGCAGCCAGAGCACGCGCTGCTGCATGCGCTGGCAGGCCTTGGGCCGGCGATAGGGATTGAAGTATCTGGGATTCGGCAGCATGCCGGCCAGCAACGAGGCTTCCGCCCAATCGAGTGCGGCCGCCGGCTTGCCGAAATAGTAACGCGCCGCCGCTTCCGCGCCATAGATGCCATCGCCCCATTCAATCACGTTGAGATAGAGTTCGAGAATCCGCGCTTTGGAGAGCGCCTTTTCGATCCGGCGCGTCACGATCATTTCACGCACCTTGCGCCGCAGCGTTTTTTGCCGGTGCAGGAAGGCATTGCGCGCGAGTTGCATGGTGATGGTGCTGGCGCCGCGCACGTAGCGGCCTTGTTCGAGATTTCTGGCGAACGATTCCTTCATCATCTCGAGATTGAAGCCCTGGTGCTGATAGAACTGATCGTCTTCGCTGACGATGACGGCCTGTTTCAGTTTTTGTGAAATCCGCGCCGCCGGCACCCACAGGCGGATGGGCGAGTGATAACGCCGCTCCCAATCAATCCTGCCGGGACGCGCCGTGGAGTCCGGCTGATAGGCACGAATCGCTTCTTCGTCGGGCAGGCCGCCGAAAAGCCACCACCACCCGCCTCCCAGCACGAGCAGCACCGCAAACGCCACAAAACAAAAACGCCGCTGGCGCGTGCTGAGTTTGCGCAGCGGCGAAAAGGGGGAGCCATTCCGCCCGGCAGTGGACGAGAGAACGTCGTCATTCATGGTTCATCGACGGCAGAGATGATTCGTCCGGGCTCGCAGGCACGCCGGAACTCTCATTTCGCTTTCAGACTGATCTTGTAGCTCGCCTTGTTCTTGGCAATCTCGATATTGTCTTCGCGCGCCAGCCAGCCAAGCGCCAGCCACAGCAGTTTGTCATCCGCGCCGGTCGCCTTCTTCAGATTCGTCGGCGTCATGTCCTGGTGGCCCTGCAGGGCGTTCCAAATTTTACCGGCGACTTGACCGATTTCTCCAGTCATCACTCCTCCTTATGACTTTATATCATTGCATTCAGCGGGAATCCTCAACCTCGGTTCACGATCAGCCAGCCAGACGCCTGCTCGTGAATAGCACAATCGCCACAATGCGGCAAACACGCGAACAACGCAAAGCGAGAATTCAAAAGGCCGCAGGTATTTTTCAAAACGGCGTATGATATAGTGATTTGTCCCAGGAAAGTCAAGCTTTTTTTCAGATTTGCAGGAGGCGGGTCAACAGTTCACCGGCATCGGCAAAACGTTTTGCCGGCTGCTTTTGCAGCGCCTGCAACAGCACCTGCTGCAGGCCGGCCGACACCGCCGGTGCAATCACGGCCGGCGCGGTTGGAGTTTCGTTCACGATGGCATAAGCCAGCGCATAAAAATTCTCTCCCTGAAACGGCCGGCTGCCGGTGAACAGCTCATACAGCACCACGCCCAGGGAAAAAACATCGCTGCGCCGATCCACTTCCAAGTTACTGATCTGTTCGGGCGACATGTAGGCCGGGGTGCCGAGCAATTGGCCGGCCTGGGTAAGACGCAGGCCCGCCTGCTCGTGCCGTGCAATGCCGAAATCCAGCAGCTTGACCACTTGCCGGGAATCGACGATGATGTTGCTCGGCTTGAGATCACGATGGATGAGGCCGGCGGCATGCGCAGCGGCGAGCGCCGTGGCGAGCTGCCGTGCGACCGCCAGCTTCCGGCTGAAATCGTTCTGCGGCTGCCTCGCCCACTCATCCAGCGGCAAGCCTTCCACATACTCCATGCACAAACACGGCGCGCCGCCGACAAACTCGACGGCATAGATGATGGCAATGTTCGGGTGGTTGAGCTGCGACAGCGCGCGCGCCTCCGCCAGCAGGCGGGCGCGCTGCGCCGGCTCATGCCCAAGCTCCGGCGGCAGCACTTTGATCGCCGCCCGCCGCTGCAGATGTACGTCCTGCGCGCAATAGACGACGCCCATGCCACCGCGCGCAATCTCATACAAAATTTCATAAGCGCCGATCCGATCACCCGGCTGCAGCGGCAAGGTCACCGCGATCGTGCCGGCCGCCGTCGCTGGCTCGACTGGTGCCGGGGCGCCGGGCAGGCTGGCCAACCAGTTCTGGAACAAGGGCGAACGCAGTTGCAGCGTCTCGCCAGTCCCGGCAATCAGGCCAAGGGCGCGCAGGGTTTGCAGCGCGATGCGTTCGACCGCCGTGGTGGCGAGCGCCCCGGCCGGTAAACTCTGGCGGGCGCAGCGCTGCAGCAGCGCCTGTTCCACCGGTTGCAGGCTTTGGTAATCGACCTGGAAAAAATTGCGCAGCGTTTCATCGTGCTGCATGCTGGCCAGCGCGGCCTCGATTTCGCCCAACTCCAGCGTGCGTTTGGCCAGCACCTGCAGCAGAAAGGGATGGCCGCCGGTGCAGGCAAAGAGTTGTGCGTGCACGGCAGCGTCAAAATCAGCCTGCGCGGTGAGACGGCGGGCTTCCTCTTCTGAGAAAGGAGAAAGGTAAAGCGGCGGCGTGAAGCCGTGCAGAAAGGGTGAGGTTTCAGTGGCCTCGAATGTTTCCAGGCGGGCCAGGCGGCGGGTGGCGGTCAACAGGCAGCGTACGGTCTCGCTGCCCTGCAACACGCGGCGCAGACGCGCCAGCAGCGGCGCATCGTTCTGTGCCAGCGCGAGCAGGGCTTCTCCTTCGTCACACAGCAGCAACAGCCTTTTGTCGTGCGAGCGCGTTGTGCTTTGCAGCCGCCGCAGAATTTCGGGAGTGGACAACTTCTCCCATTCGCGGTCGCAGTCGAAACGGTCGCGGGCCTCATCGAGGCCGGCGAGCAAACTTTCGCGCAGGGTGTCGTCATCAACCGCGCCTTCCAGATCCCAATACAGCGGGAGGTAAACGGAATCAGCCGCGAGCAGCACGCGACGCTCGAGCTCACGCAGCAGGGAAGTCTTGCCCATGCGGCGCAGTCCCGCGATCCACACCGCCGCGCGCGGACCGTGCAATAATTCTTCGATCAACGCCGCGCGACCGAAGAATTTCTCGCCGC
>JBBIKM010000191.1:0-11779 GCA_037445455.1 bacterium
TAGGGCGTCACCGCCGGCGCGGGTGCGGGAGCCGGGCGCGGCGCGGCCGGCGCGGGAGCAGCCACGGGCGCCGCCGGTTTCGCCGGCGCCACTGCCGGTGCAGGAGCGGGAGCCGCGGGCCTGGCCTTGCGCTGCTCCACGTAGGCGAGAATATCCTTCTTGGTGACGCGGCCGCCCTCCCCCGAACCGGGAATTGCCTCCAGTTCCGCCATCGAAATATTTTCCTGCCTGGCAATCTCGCGCACCAGCGGCGAGTAGAAACGCGTGCCTGCGCGCACCACCTCGCCACCGGCTGCGGGTGCCGGTGCGGGCTGTGGCGCTTCCGCTGCCAGGGCAGGGCCGGACGCGGCCGGCGCCGGTGCCGCCGCTTGCTCCGCCTTGCCGTTGCCGCCGGCTGCCGCGGCAGCGTCGGTTTCGATCACCGCGATGGGCGTGCCCACGCCCACGGTTTTGCCTTCTTCCACGAGAATTTTGGCCAGCACACCCGTGGCGGGCGCGGGTATTTCAGAATCGACTTTGTCGGTGCTGATTTCAAGAATCGTCTCGTCGCGCTCGATTTTGTCGCCGACGTTCTTGAGCCACTTGAGGATCGTGCCTTCGGCGATGCTCTCGCCCATTTGCGGCATGACCATGTCTATCTTTGCCATGAGCAACCCTTCTCAGTTGAATGGGAGCAGTGAAGAAAACGGCGATAAACGCGCCTGAACGGCGGCAAAGATACGAAAACCGGCATCGTTTGTCAAATTTCTTCTCGGGAAAAAACACTTGCCTTTGGGAGGCACATTGTGCAGCATGCCCTTCCACATCGACAGGAGATGCCCCGGTTTTGCACAATCCACGTCATTGCATCAACGCCGCTATAATTTAGAAAGGGAAGAAAAATGCAGCGACCCAAGCCCTCCCAAGCTTCCGCCAAAGGAAAGGCAGATTTCCCGGAGGTGTTCGAGCAGTTGAAGGCCATCCTGCTGCCGTTTGCAGCGCGTTTGCTGGTGAAAGTGGACAAGCCCGGCAACTACTGCTTATACACGCCCTACACCGGGAAGTACAAAAAGGAACTGTTCTTCGGTGCCGCTCAAATCAATAAGAATTATGTCAGCTTTCATCTCTTCGCGGTCTACATGTTTCCCGATCTGCTTGCAGGGATTTCCAGCGAGCTGAAGAAGAGAATGCAGGGCAAGTCTTGTTTCAACTTTGCTGCGGCTGATCGCAAACTTCTCACCGAGCTGCGGCGACTGACGAAGAAAGGCTTTGACCGGTTCAAGCAGGAGAAACTGTTATGAGGCGGGCGGGCCGGCGCCAGGCCTGTGCTGGCCTGAGCCGTTGTTTGCCTTTTTCCTGCGGGAGGCAAGAGCGCGGAGCGCGCGGCTCAAACAGGAAGGCTGCAAATTCGCGCTGGAGATGGATCCCACCCATGCGGTAATACCAGCGCGGGACGGTCAGATGTTGTTCAGGTTCCTCCTGCCCCAGTCAAGCCCGGTGTAAACACCATGCTGGCGACCGCCCGCCATTTCATCTTCCCGGATGTCCGTAAGACTCGATTCGCGGCATATGCCGCAAGTATTCTTCATGGCTGATCGAGTTTTGCCAGAGCCCGGCGAGCATGGCGGCGCCGGTGATGGCGACAAACACGCCGGCGATCAACGCCGCCAATACCGGCGCCGGCACCCGCCGCGCGGGCAGGAGCGTGCGCAAATCAAGCGTGTCTTTTACCGGGCAGACCTGGGCGCAGGCCAGGCAGGCCATGCACTCATCGGAGTGCACGCGCTTCGCTTGATGGACTTTGATGTTCGCCGGGCAGGCTTTGGTGCACAGCTCGCAGTCGATGCAGCGTTCGGCATTGCGCGTGATTTTAACCGGACTGATCAGGCTGCCGGCGCCGAGCAGCGCGCCATAAGGGCACAAATAGCGGCACCAGAAATTCTTGATCGGCAGCGACAGCAGCGCAAGCCCGGCGATGATCCACAATCCGGTGCGATCGAGGTGCTCGAAGAAGTAGAGCATCTTGATATCTGCCACTTGATTGTAGGCGCTATTGATGAAGGCCTCGAGCGCGGGCAATCCCATCTGCCAGAGAATGGCATACAGAAAGAAGTAGAGCAGCACATATTTGAGCGAGCGCAGCGGCCAATCCAGCCACTTCGGCACCCGCCAGTTGCCGCCAAACAGCCAGCGGCCCAGCTTCCAGTGCAGCTCGGAAAGGAACCCGATGGGGCAGAGCCAGCCGCAGAATGACTTCTTCAAGAGCACACCCAGCACGACAATCGCGATCAGGATGAACAACGCGGCCGGATGAATCAGATTGACGGTGCCGGTGAGCCACCAGTGCTTCAGGGAGATCAAACCGCTCAACGGCAGAAAGCCTTCCACGCCGGGCGGCCGCTCCGGCGCGGGACCGAGGCCGCCGTTCTCCAGCCATTTGACGAAAAGCACGAATTCCACGCCGATCCAAATCACCAGTGCGGCGAAGGCGCTTTGCACGTGCAGGCGCAGGAATTGAGAATCATTCTTGATCCGCCACCACCAGCGGGCCCACCGGCCGAGCTGGGCGGGCGCGCGAAGCAGGCGCCGCTCTCCCGGCGGAATTTTCTTGCGCGCCACCTGCGGGCGGGATTTTGCGGTCTCGCTCATCGGTTGCAATGTTTCCAGCATTTCCGCTCTCCGAACGAAAGGAAGGTTTGTCTCTGCTCGCGTCTGACAAATGCCATGCCGGAAATGGCTGCAAGGACCGCGTGGGGCCGCAGGGAAACGAGGCAAGATTAACAGAAGCTTAGTAGGAAGCCGGGGAGGCACGGCTGGCCGGCGCAGGGCTGAGCTTTCTCAAGGTCGGGAAAATTCGCAGACCGAATTCCGACAAATGTGAATCCCGCGCCGTGCCGGGGCTGGTGCTATTTTCAGACTTTTTTATCTTTTTCATCAGACTTGGAATTGGCGTGAAACTTGTTAGATTAACCGGCCAGTGCGCCTTTGCTTGTGAAGCGACGGCGCGCGCTTACCGCTGCGGCGGGCGGCAGGCGCCCGCTGGCACGCGGCCAATCAGCGGGTGATCTGGCAGCTTGAGTTGCGGATGTGGTCTTTCGTCATTCCGACGAATCTCGTGACAGGCCTGGCACTGTGCCCAAAGCTTCACAGGATTCCAACAGGATGACAATCAGGTTGAATGCACTTTTCAGTGCATCAGATCACCTTCTTCAGCCGGTCGAATATTCACGCTGTACTTCATCGCAAGAGGAATGCATGACCATCACCCATGGCTTCGAATTGCTGCGGGAGCAGGAAATTCCCGAATTGAAAACCCGGGCCTTGCTGTTCCGCCACGTCAAAACCGGCGCAGAACTGCTGGCCCTGGAGAACGACGACGAAAACAAAGTCTTCGGCATCACCTTTCGCACGCCGCCGCCGGATTCCACCGGCATTGCCCACATCATGGAGCATGCCGTGCTGTGCGGCTCGCGCAAATACCGCGTTAAGGAGCCGTTCGTCGAGCTGATCAAAGGCTCGCTCAATACCTTTCTCAACGCCTTCACCTATCCCGACAAGACCTGCTACCCGGTGGCGAGCCAGAACTTGCAGGATTTCTACAATCTCATCGAAGTCTATCTCGATGCCGTGTTCCATCCGCTCATTCCGCCGCAAACGCTGCAGCAGGAGGGCTGGCACCTCGAACTGGAGAACGGCGCGCTGGTTTACAAAGGCGTGGTCTTCAATGAAATGAAGGGCAGCTACTCCTCGCCCGAACGTCTGCTGGGAGAATACACGCAGCAATCGCTTTTTCCCGGCCACGTCTACGGCCTGGATTCCGGCGGCCACCCGCGCCACATCCCGGAGCTGACCTACGAACAGTTCAAGGCTTTTCATGAAACCTACTATCATCCCTCCAACGCGCGCATCTTCTTCTATGGCGATGATCCCACGCCCGAGCGGTTGCGCCTGGTGAATGAATATCTGCAGGAGTTCACGCGCAGACCCGTGGCCTCGGCAATCCCGCCGCCGCCGCGCTGGCAGTCGCCGCGGCGCCTGGTGCATGCCTATGATGCCGGCCAGGAAGGCGACCCCAGTCGCAAAGGCATGGTGACGGTGAACTGGCTGCTCACCGAGACCAAAGACCCGGAGACCACGCTGGCGCTGAGCATTCTCACGCACGCGCTGGTGGGCACGCCGGCGGCACCGTTGTACAAGGCGCTGATCGATTCGGGCCTCGGCGAAGATGTGGCCGGCGCCGGCCTGGAAGCGGAGCTGCGTGACATGTACCTCTCCACCGGCTTGAAAGGCATCGACCCGGCGGACGCGGACAAGGTGGAAGAATTGATTTTGACCACGCTGCAAGGCCTGGTGCGGGAGGGCATCGATCCCCACACCATCGAGGCCTCGCTTAATACCATTGAGTTCAGCCTGCGGGAGAAGAACACCGGCTCGTATCCGCGCGGCTTGGTGGTGATGTTGAGCGCACTGACCACCTGGCTCTATGACGGCGATCCGATCGCGCCGCTCGGCTTCGAGCAGCCGCTGGCGGCGATCAAGGCCAGGCTGGCGGCCAATCCGCGTCACTTCGAAGAGTTGCTGCAACGCTATTTGCTGGAGAATCCCCACCGCAGCACCGTGATTCTGCAGCCGCAACCGGGGCTGGCGGAGCAGGAGGAAGCCGCAGAGCGGGAACGCCTGGCCGCGATACAGGCGCAATTGTCTGCAGCCGAACTGGCGGGCATCGTCGCGCAGGCGGAGGAACTCAAGCGCCGCCAGGAAGCTCCGGACCCACCGGAAGAGTTGAGCAAGCTGCCCTTCCTGAAGCGGGAAGATCTCGACCGCGAGATCCGCACGATTCCCCAGGCAACGCTCGCTTATCGCGGCACGCCGGTGCTGTACCATGATCTTTTCACCAACGGCATCATCTATTTCGATCTCGGCTTCAATCTCCACCTGCTGCCGCCGCATTTGCTGCCTTATGTTTCGCTGTTCAGCCGCACTCTGCTGGAGATGGGAACCGAGCAGGAGGATTTCGTGAAACTGATGCAGCGCATCGGCCGCAAGACCGGCGGCATTCGCGCCTCCTCCTTTACCTCGATGCGCCAGCATCAGCCCGGCAGCCTGTCCTGGCTGTTCCTGCGCGGCAAAGCCATGCGCTCCCAGTGCGATGATCTGCTCGCCATCCTGCGCGATGTGTTGCTCACCGTGCGGCTGGACAACAAGGAACGCTTCCGCCAGATGGTGCTGGATGAAAAGGCCAGCCAGGAAGCCGGCCTGGTGCCCGCCGGCCACAGCGTGGTCAGCTCGCGGTTGCAGGCGTGCTTCAACGAGGCCGGTTGGGCCAACGAACAAATGGGCGGCGTGAATTATCTGTTCTTCCTGCGGCAGCTCGCGCAGGAAGTCGACGCCAACTGGCCGGCGGTGCACGCGCGCCTCGAAGAAATCCGGCGCATTCTGGTGAATCGCAACAGCATGCTGTGCAATCTCACGCTGGAGGAAAACGACTGGCGCGACTTCGAACCGCGGCTGCAGGCCTTCCTGGACAGTCTGCCGCAAAGCCCGGCAACGCCGGTGGATTGGTCCCCGCAACTCAACGGCGGGTTCGAAGGCTTGACCATTCCGGCGCAGGTGAACTATGTCGGCAAGGCCGCGAACCTCTATCGTCTCGGCTATGAGTTTCACGGCTCCGTCCTGGTGATTACCAACTTTCTGCGCACGACCTGGCTGTGGGAGCGCGTGCGCATGCAGGGCGGCGCTTACGGCGGTTTCTGCAGCTTCGGCCGGCATTCCGGCGTGTTCAGCTTCTTGTCCTATCGCGATCCCAACCTGCTCAAGACCATCGAGAACTACGATCTCGCCAGCCAATTTCTCGCGCACGTTTCCCTGCCGCCGGAGGAATTGACCAAAAGCATCATTGGCACCATCGGCGATCTCGACGCCTACCAACTGCCGGATGCCAAGGGCTACACCGCGATGATCCGCCATCTGCTCGGCGACAGCGATGAGCTGCGCCAACGCACGCGCGATCAGGTGTTGGGCACGACGGTGGAAGACTTTCGCGCCTTTGCCGAAGTGCTGGCGGCGGTGCGGGAGAACGGGCTGGTGGTGGTGCTGGGCTCGCCGGCCGCCATCAACGAGGTGAATGCTGCGCGCAACAACTGGCTGAAGGTGACCAAAGTTCTCTGATCCCGCCTGCGATCGCGATCCTGGTGACCAAAGTTTTTTGATCCTGCCTGCGATCGCGATCCTGGTTCGAAACATTTGCCCGCACACGCTGCGCGCGCTGAGCGCGGCAGGCAACTGCAACAGTCCAGGCATGAAAAAACTCACTTCCCTGGCGGTTTTGCTGCTCTTGAGCCAGTACGCCGCCGCCCAGACTTTTCAGGATTTTCTCACCCGCGTCAAGAATGCGCCGGCGGCGCAGCACGAGGCGTTGATCGACAGCCTGCTTGCGGCGCAGCCGGTGCTGCCGCTGCGCGAAGACACGCTTGCGCATTTCCTCTACCGCGGTACCGCCAGCCGGGTCACCGTGCCCGGCGATGCCAATGGCTGGAACGCCAATGCCTTCCCGATGACGCGGCTGGCAGCAACGACGCTGTGGTATTACAGCCATGCCTTCGAAGCCGATGCCCGGCTCGATTACAAGTTCGTGCTCAACAACAGCACCTGGATTCTCGATCCCCGCAATCCGTATCAAGTTGCCGGCGGTTTCGGGCCCAATTCCGAGCTGCGCATGCCGGCGTATGTGCCGCCGCCGGAGATTCAATACGATCCCACCATTCCGCACGGCAGCCTGCGCGACACGACGTTTTTCAGTGTCAATCTCAACAACAGCCGCGTGATTCGGGTCTACACGCCGCCCAACTACGCCACCTCCGGCGCGCGCTATCCCGTGGTGCTGTTTCACGACGGGCTGGAGTACATTTCACTGGCGCAGGCGAACAATGTGATTGATTATCTCATTGCGCGCAAGCGGATCGTGCCGATCATCGCGGTGTTTGTGCCGCCCAATCCCGGCAGACGGGCGGATGAGTATGCCGGCAACCTGCAGGCTCAGTTCACTGCTTTCATCATCGCCGAAGTCATGCCGTGGGTGGATCGCCGCTACCGCACGCGCACGGAGGCAGGCAGCCGCGCCACGCTGGGCGCCTCCAACGGCGGCAACATCGCGCTCTGGCTGGGCTACAAACACCCCGAAGTGTTCGGCAATATCGCGGCGCAGTCCAGCAACGTGGAAAACAACATTCGCACCGGCTTCGAAAGCAGTCCGCGCCTCGACCTGCAGATTTATCTCGACATGGGCACGTATGACCAGAGCATCTTGATCACGCGCGTCGGCAATCTCCTGCCGATTCTGCAGGCCAAGGGTTACACCTACCAATACCTCGAATTTCATGAAGGACACAGTTGGGGCAACTGGCGGGCGCACCTCGACAATGCGCTGGAGATGTTCTTTCCGGGCAGCGCCGTGACGGTGCAGGCACCGCCGGCGAATCAGCCGGTGGCGTTTGAACTGCAGCAGAATTTTCCCAACCCCTGCAATCCCGTTACGATGATCAACTATCAACTGAGCCGGCCGGCGCACGTGCGGCTGGAAATCTACAACCTGCAGGGCCGGCTCGTGCAACGATTGGTGGATTCCGTGCAGGCTGCCGGAAGGCATGGAGCGCGTTGGGAGGGCATTGATCAACACGGCAGGCCGCAGGCCAGCGGTGTGTATCTCTATCGCCTGCAAATTAATGGCAACACCATGGCGACCAAACGCATGGTGCTGATTCACTGAGGCCGCGCGCGAGTGCCATTCTTGTCCATCCGAAAACACCGCCGCCCGGGCGCCTCGTCATGAACCGTGGCATGCTCGGTCTGAAGTGGGTGCGCTTCATGCCGGCGCCCGGGCGGTTTCTTCATTGCAGAGAAATCATGCTGATTCTGTTATCCTGCCAAGAATAGAGGCTGCCGAGAAGCGGCCCCGCTTTTCAGCTTGTCTGAAATCTGGGGTCGTGTTTTGTCAGTTGGTTTGATTCCATCCGCGGGAGGAGATCATTTCTCTTGGATGAGGGATGAGAATCGTCCGAAAATTCAATTTCGCCCTAAGATTTGATTTGCAGCGCAGCCTTCAGCTTTAGCTCCAGCTCTTCCTCAATATCCGAAATATCCAGCCGCTGTCCACTCCACAACTCCAGGGCGGCCACGCCTTGATAGATCAGCATTGGCAGGCCGGAAAGCGTGCGGGCGCCGGCGGCGCGCGCCTCGCGCAGCAGCCTCGTTTCATGGGGATTGTAGACAAGATCGACAACGCCGAGGTCCGCGCGATGCAGACCGGCCGGCACGGGAGAAACCTCGAGCGCGGGCGACATGCCGGCGCTGGTGGCATTAATCAAAAGCGTGACGGTGGGCATTTGCAACAATGCCAGGCGTTCCGGCCAGGAGACGAGGCGGACTTTGGCTTGATCTGCCGGCGCCAGACGGGCAAGCAGACGCTGCCCCCGCACCGGGTCGCGGTTGCTGAGATAGATTAGATCGACGCCGGCGGCGAGCAGCGCAAACAGCACGGCGGCGGCCGCCCCACCGGCGCCCAGCAGCAGCACCGTCTCTTGCGCCACGGCAATGCCGGCGGCTTGCAGGCTGCGGGCGAACCCCGGGGCATCGGTGTTGTATCCCAACAACAGGCCGGCCTCGCACACCACCGTGTTGACCGCGGCGATGCGATCGGCGGGCGCCACCAAATCGTCGAGCAGGGGAACGATCGTCTGTTTGTGCGGGAGCGTGACGTTCACGCCCGCCAGCTCGCCGGCACGCACACGCGCCACCAGCGCCGGCAGTCCGGCGGCGGTGACACGCAGCGCCTCATAGCGGAACGGCAAAGCGAAGTGTTCAATCAAGTGACGCTGCAGCACCGGCGAGAGGGAATGCGCGATGGGGTCGCCGATCACTGCTAGCCGGCGTGCGGGTTGCGCAGTTGGCATGGGCAAGCAGGCGGCCGGGCCGGCAGAAGGCGCGGCCGCCGGTTCTCAGGGTTGTGATTCGGGTGGCAAAATCTCGTAGCGATAGTTGATTTCCGCGCCGGGCCGCAATTGCGCGCTCACCGAGCAATAGGTTTCGCGCGAAAGATCAATGGCACGCTGCAGCTTGTCTTCGGGAATATCGCGGCCGCGCACACGATATATCACAGTGATTTTGGTGAAACGCTTGGGATAATTCTCCGCCACCTCGGCAGCGATGGCGATCTCAAAGGCGTCGAACGCCACCCGCATTTTTTTGAGCAAAGACACGACGTCCATGCCGGTGCAACCGGCAAGCGCCAGCAAGACCATTTCCCCGGGACGCAGCCCGGACTCACCGCCGCCGGCCTCGGCCGCCGCATCCATGACAATCGAGTGATTCGAATATGCTTTTCCGACAAAACGCAAACCATCGACCCATTTGACCAATGCCTGTTTCGTCGCCATTTGATTCTCCAGTTTATTGTCCAACGTTGCAATTGCGACAACCATTCAATGCGCACAACGGCCGCGTCCCTTCAGAATCTCACACGCTGTTTCAAGGTGACAGCCGCTCGATCACCCAGCCGCCGCCGCTGCGGCGGTAGCGCAGCCGGTCATGCAAACGGCTGGGCCGTCCCTGCCAGAATTCAAACACCTCCGGCACCAGGCGGAAGCCGCCCCAATGCGGCGGCCGCGGCACCGGCCGGTTGTCATACTCGCGAACCAGCTCCTGAAAACGCTGCTCCAGCATCTGGCGGTTGGCGATGATTTCGCTTTGCGCCGAGGCCCATGCGCCAAGCTGGCTGTCGCGCGGCCGCGTTTGAAAATACTCGTCCGCCTCCGCCGGCGTCACAGTCTCCACCCGGCCCTCCAACCGAACCTGCCGTTCCAACTCCCGCCACCAAAACACCAGGCTTGCCCGGGGATTTTCGGTCAGCTCGCGGCCCTTGCGGCTGTGAAAATTGGTGTAGAACACGAACCCGCGGGCATCGCAATCTTTCAACAGCACCATGCGCGCTGAGGGCCAGCCCGCCGCCGTGCTGGTGGCAAGCGTCATGGCGTTGGCGTGCTGCGGGTCCGCCGCCAGCGCCTCGGCAAACCAGCGCTGAAATTGTTGAATCGGATCCGGCAGGGCTTGGCTTTCTTCCAGACGGCGTTGGGCATATTCAACGCGCAGATGGTTCAAGGCATTGCTCATGGCTGTGCTCGACTGCGTGACTGCGAATTGAATGAGACGGGAGGCGCGTTCACGGCTGCTGCGCTCGCGGCAAAACACGGCCTATTTTAGCATCTTCCGTGAAAGAAGCAAGCTTTACCTCCAACCTCGCGTGCCGTCAGTCGCCACAAGCGGCCTGCACTGCGGTGATGGTTGGAATGAGACAGGACGTTGAACACACCGGACAAGCCCGGATCCTGCGCACCATCCACCCGCCGGCGCACTGCCAGCCCGCAAGTCCATTACGTTTTCCTCACCGCCGGATTACAATTTTCATTCCTGTAACTGCTGACTGCCACACGAAAGCGTGGTTTCCTTGCAGTTTCATCCGGGAATGATTGTTGCAAACATGTGAAAGCACATGGCGCCGGGCGCTATCGTTTTCAAATCAGAAAGAGTCTGCACCGAGGCGCACGCTGCCAGCCGAACCCGACATCGAAGGAGGCACGAAAATGGAAACTATTCTGAAGTGGCTGATCGCCGGTTACGTGGTCGGCGTCATTTGCATGCTCTACCTGATCGCGCGCTCGTGGGTGGTCACCAGCGCCATGCTGAACCACCGGGGCAGCGCGGTCTATCGCCGGGAATTCGGCGTGCACTGGCTGGGCATGGCCCTGCTCAGCACCGTCATTTCGCTGGGGTGGAGTTTCATCGGCGGCGGCATTCATCGCATGATGGCGAACGATCTGCAGTTCGTGCAGTTTTCCCTGGGCCTGGCTTGCGCCATTGCCATGCTGCTGATGATGGGCAAGACCACGCACAAGGTCGACAAGATCGCGCTCAATACCATCGTGATCGTCGGGTTGGGCGTGCTCATTCCCGTGATGTTCTAGGCCGAACCCTCCGCCTCCCGCCAGCGCCTGCCGGCTGCCGGACTATTGACGGCCGATGACAGTTGTGCCAACCCGGCGCTGGCGCGAGGCGGGAGTTGACAGGATTGGCACGACCAGCAAGACTTGATTCCCTTCGTTGGCACGATCCCGCCTCGACTTCTGAGTTGACACCTCCAGGCCAAATGCCTTTGCGGCAGCGGACTTCTTCTTATTCCTTTTGGGCATCAGCAGGAAACGCCTGACCGCGCGATCGAGCATTTTATCCTCGCTGTTCTGCCTCCCGACGCGGCCGAACCGCTGCCGCAAGGCATTCTCCAACCGATGGAAAAACCAGATCGATGACGTGTCACCCGCTCGTTCCCTTGGGGTGAAATCGTTGCCATAAAGGCAAAAATTTCTCCAACAGATTGAAACAACGCAACGGGCTCAAGAAATATCCGCTGGATTGTTTCAGTCCGTTGGTGATTTCCTTTCTGTTGCGGTTTATCCACGCGGGGACTTTCCACAAGGCGAAAAAGTCTTTGCTTTCCCCGCGCAGATCGCATTTGCTGCAGTCCAATAATTCTGTCCCCAACCATTTTGCCGTAGCCATTCTGCCCCAATCGTTTTGCCCGCCGCAGCATACCATGTAATCCCTCAGTTACGAGTGAAGCAGCGCAGGCTTCCAGCCCAATGTCACTAACTTTTTGAGAAGCCAATGACGGAAAATTGTTTGGCAGAAGAAATTTCACTGCTCCTTTAGGTTATGCTCATCAAGGGTTATTTTGTAACGGTCATGGCGAGCG
>JBBIKM010000192.1:0-11777 GCA_037445455.1 bacterium
GCGCCATGCTGAAGAAAGGATTCTGCCATTGGTTGAGCAGCTTGGAGTAATACTGGGTGGCGGTGGCATAGTCCTTCTTGTCGAAGCAGGCCTCGCCGATGCGGAAGTTGGCTTCCAACACATAGGCGCTGTTGGGATATTCCTGAATCAGGCGTTGGAAGTAATCGCGCGCCTTGTCGTTGTTGCCCTCTTCGAGATGGCAGAGCGCCAGGCGGTAGATGATCTTGTCATTGAACGGGGCGGTGGGATACTGGTTGAGCACCTTGTAGCCCATGGCGATGGCCTTGCCGTAACTGACGCGCGGCAGCACCGGCTCGTTCTTGATTTCACCGGCGTCGAAGCGCTTAAGCTCGCGCTCGTAGGCGGCCATTTGCTTTTGATAGTCCCAGGCCGCGCGTTTCACGTACAATTCCAGCAATTGAAACATGACGCTCGGCGAGAAATCGTTGTCCGGATATTTGCGGAGCAGTTCTTCGGCGTTGGCGATGGCGGCGTTCAGATCACCGACGTAGATGCTGTCGCTCTTGAAGTAGGTGTTCTTCTTTTCCGGCAGGCTGGCGGGCGTGTTTGCCGCCGGGGTCTTGTTTTCGGGGGCGGCCGCCGCTTTGGGGGCCGGCGTCGCAGCCTGGTTTTGTGCATGCGCGCCACGCCCGCACAGCAGGGCGGCGGCAAGCGCAAACACGAACAGCGGGGAAGTCGCGGCAGCCCCGGCTCGCTTGATGACGTGTTTCATGTTCGGCGTGACCTCATTTTGCAAGGCAAACAACCTGCATCACCTCGGCATTCCCTTCAAAAACAACGCCCGCGCCTTGCCATATTCGGCATAAGCTCGCCAATGGCGCCGCGACTCCATTCGCGTGATATCCGAGCGAACTTGCTCAACTTTTTGCGACACTTCTTCGAAAATCCTGCGCTCCGCCAGTATGCTGTCCACCAGGTCATCCCGCGACTTGGCGAGATGGTCATAATGATCCTGAATGTACTTGGGCACCTGGCCGGCGCCATCCAGCCGGATGGAATCGATCAGTTTCGACTCCAGCACCAGCAACTGCACCTTGAGCTGCTCCAGCGCCTTCTCCTGCTCGCGCAGACCCAGCTCGACCAGTGCGACCCGGTCCGCCACGTTGTTGCCCTCCGGGTACTTGCGGATGATGTAATCGTATTCCTGCACCGCGAAGTCGTAAAACTCGAGTTTCAAGTAGGACTGGCCCAGCAGGAAATGCGCCTCTTCGCCATATTCTGAGTCATCGAACTTCTTGATCAACTCATTGAGCGTGATCACCGCGCTTTGAAAGTCGTTCATCTTGATCGAAGACCAACTGCGCACCAGCAAAGCCCGCGGGTAATCCTTGTGGTTGACCGGAATGTTCCGCAGATGCGAGATGGCTTCGCGATAGTACCCCAGCTCATAGTAGATGAATCCGAGCGTCAGGTGCGCATTGACCTTGACGTCGCGCTGCTGCTCCGGACGGATGATCGGCAGGCCGACTAGCTTGCGCAAGGCCGACAGGGCGTTGTTGATGCTTTTTTTTTTAGGTGAGAAAGCCCGATCGTGTACAGGCTGAAATCGTAGAACTCGCTGCGCGAACCGACCTTGCTGAGAACGGCGATGGTGTTGTCATAGTCGTGCTCGTGAAAGTAGGCCATGCCGGCAAAATAGTGCACGCCGTCGATCACCTCGGTGTGCGGGTAATTCGCCAGGATGGCCTCGTACACCTTGATGCTCTCGGGGAAATTCTCCGCCTGATACTGAATGCGCTGCAGCCCGTACAGCCCCTGCGCCACGTATTCGCTCTTGGGAAATTTGGTCACGAGAAAGCGGAACATCTTGTGCGAAGACTTGAACATGTCCATCGAATACAGGCATTCGCCCAAGTTGGCCAGCACGCCGTCGGCCTGGCTGAACGCGGGATAATAGTCCAGCAGGATGATGAACTCGCGCGCCGCCTTCCAGTAGGCGCGATCATAATAGAATTTCAACGCCTCGCGGTAGATGCGCGAGGCCACCTTCTCCATATTGCGGTCAACGGTGCGGTTGCCGGCCGCCAGTTTCTCCTGTGCCGCCACCGGCCCGGCCAGCAGGCCGGCGCCGCCGATTACCACCATTGCGACCAGCACCGACAATCGTCTCAATCCAGTCTGCCAAATCAGATGCGGGGAATTCATGGTTTCTCTTTTTTCTCGGAATCGTTGCTTTCCTGCAATGATTTTTCCATATCCTCCAAATCTTCCCTGGCACTCTCACGTTTCAGACGGACCCGCTCCAGCTCGGGGTCGGCGCGGCGGCTGCTGCGCTTGCTGGAGAGCGCCGGGGAAGCGCCGCCTTCCCGGTTGAAAGCCATCTGATAGTTGATGCCCAGGATCACCTTCCAGTCCGCATAGTCCTTTTGGAAGACAGGATCGCTGCGCAGGGTCGCCGGCTTGTCCAGCCCCACATCCACCGCCAGATCCATGATCAAGTTCCACGGCCCCAGCACCTTCATGCCCTGCGACACCCGCGTGGAATTCTCGGCATAACGCAACAGCTTGTTGTGGGCGAAAATCTCGCCGGTATATTCGGTGTAGAAGGTGATCGAGCGAATCGGAAACTTGAGACCCGCGCCCAGCAGATACTGATCTTCATCATCGACGAAGAAGTCACGATCGAACGTGTGATCATAGTAACCGAAATTCAAGTAGGCTTTCAGCGGCACCAGCGGAAAGTTCTCGGTCATGTCGATGGTGAGCAGACCTTGCAGGCCCGCGCCGACGTTGCCGGAAGAATACGGCTCGAACTGCACGTTGTGATTCTTGGCCGTGGGCAGACTGACGAAGCCGCGCAAGCCGGTGGAGAGGCCGGCGGCGGCAAAGGGCAGTGCCAGCTTCAGCCCCAGTTGCGTGTCGCCCGGCGGGCCCCAGGCGTGGCGCTGGTCGTCTTGATACGGCACCACGTGCAGGCTGAATTCCAGGCTGTTGGTCAAGCCCAGGGTGATGCCCAGTGACAGCGTGTGATCTTTGCCAAGGCTGTTGCGTTCTTTGGGCGATTCGAGAAAGGTTTGGAAATACGAATTGAGAAAGATCTGCCTGCCGCCAAGCGGCTCAGCGGTGAAGACACGCATCAAGCCGCGGCCGCCATAGATGGTGGTTTGCGCCGGCGCGGAGGTCGCGCCCACGAGTGTGAGCACAAGGAAGAAGCCAAGAGATGTCGAACGAGTCACGAGAGGAACCATGATGCAATGCGGGTGAACAAGCCGTGACGGCAACCCGCCGGCCAGGGCGTGCTGTCGTCGATGGTGATTTGGTCGGCGCTGTCCTGCGTATGCGCCCTGCTCGGCGCCGATACCGGCGCAGCGTTACAAGGTCGCGCGCTGGACAGCTTTCTCATGAAGCGTTATATAGCGACAAAGGCAAATGATTGCTTAAACCTTTTATCAAATTCAGACAGCCAAACGCGAAAGACGAATTCGTAAGTCTGCCACGGGGAGAGCAGGAGACTGCTCAGAGCGACGGAATGACCTTGACAAGTATTATGCCAGGGTAATGATGGACAAATCCCGGCCATGCCGCCATCGTCCAGGATTTGCCAACAGTGTATATTTGTTATGACGTACACAACAAGGCGGCACTGGCTCTATAACCCCCAAAGCGTGAACGCGTGGCTCACGCTGAGACACGCCGATTGCAATAATTCCGATTACGTAACTCTCGAAACTCGCGACCGCCCTCGTCATTGCCAGGCGGGCCACGCAGAGATGCCGACTCGGCAATGACTTGTCTTTCTTGCATGGGCGGGGATTCGAAGTCGGTGCGCCAGAAATCATGACGCTCTGATGAGGCTTGCGGCTGTCAGTGTGGCAGGAAATGTGCTGCCGTTCGATTGGCGGGACCAACGGAGCGCCTTGTGAATTCAATAACAGCGCGGTGTGCGCCAAAACAAAAATCCCCAAGAGCAAGTTGCTCTCGGGGATTTGCTGGTGCCGAAGGGGGGATTCGAACCCCCACGGGCGTACGCCCACTGCGCCCTGAACGCAGCGCGTCTACCAGTTCCACCACTTCGGCGTTTTTTTTGAAGCGGGCGCAATGTATTAAAGCAGCCGGCGAAAGTCAACATTTTTGTTGGTGCGCGAAGACCCTTGATTTTCTTGGCGGCAAATGTTATGTTGCGGGCGTTTTGCTGTCCCCGATCGACCTGATTTGCGAGACCCATGGCACACTCTGAACGAAAAATCATCGCGCAGAACCGCAAGGCGCGGCATGACTACGAGATTCTCGCCACCTATGAAGCCGGCATCGTGCTGCAAGGGACGGAAGTGAAGAGCCTGCGCGACGGTCGTGCCAATCTCAAAGACGCCTATGCTGCCGTGCGCGAGGATGAAGTCTGGCTTTACGGCGTGCATATCAGCCCATACTCGCACGGCAACATCAATAACCATGAGCCCGAGCGCGACCGCAAACTGCTGCTGCATCGCAACGAAATTCGCCGGTTGATCGGCAAAACCAAGGAAACCGGTTTGACGCTCGTGCCGCTGCAGCTCTATTTCAAGAACGGCAGGGTCAAAGTGGAGCTGGCGCTCGCCAAAGGCAAGAAACAATACGACAAACGCCAGGCCATTGCCAAACGTGATTCCGACCGCGAGCTGGCGCGCACGTTTCGCGCCAAACGTGCGGCCGCGCCCTGACCCGCGGTGCTTCCAATCGCGATGTGATCCGCCCCTCATTTTCGATCCGTCAAACCCTTTGGTAAACCATGACCAACGCCTACGACATTCTGCTCGAGCGCGGCTTTGTCGAACAAGTTTCCGACGAAGACAGGCTGCGCCAGCTTCTCAGCGAAACCTCCATCACCTGCTACGTCGGCTACGACCCGACCGCGGCCAGCCTGCACGTCGGCAATCTGCTTTCCATTATGATGCTGGGGCACTTGCAGCGCGCCGGACACCGGCCCATCGCGTTGTTGGGCGGCGGCACCGCCATGATCGGTGACCCCAGCGGCAGGACCGAATTGCGCAAGATGCTCACGCGCGAACAAATCGCCGACAACGGCCGCCGGATTCAACAGCAATTCAGCCGGGTGCTGGATTTCGGCCCCGGCGGCGCGCTGTTGATTGACAATGCCGACTGGCTGCTGGCGTTGAACTACGTCGAGTTTCTGCGCGAGATCGGCCGGCACTTCAGCGTCAATCGCATGCTCGCCGCCGAAGCCTACAAAATCCGTCTCGAGACCGGCCTGTCGTTCCTCGAATTCAATTACCAACTGCTGCAGGCGTATGATTTCCTGATGCTGTATCGCCGCTATGGCTGCCGTTTGCAGATGGGCGGCAACGATCAATGGGGCAACATTCTCGCGGGTGTGGAATTGATCCGCCGCGTCGAGGGGCAGGAAGCCTTCGCCCTCACCGCGCCGCTGCTGACCACGGCCGGCGGCCAAAAAATGGGCAAAACTGCCGCCGGCGCAGTCTGGCTCGACCCGGAATTGCTGCCGCCCTTTGATTTCTATCAATACTGGATCAACGTCGACGACGGCGACGTGGTGCGGCTGCTGCAGTTGTATACCTTCCTGCCGCTCAGCGAGATCAGGCGGTTCCGCCAGGTGCAAGGTGCGGAGTTGCGCGAGGCAAAAGCCCTGCTGGCCTTTGAAGTGACGAAACTCATCCACGGCGAAGCAGCGGCGCGCGACGCACGCGATGCCGCCCTGGCGCTGTTTTCCGAAAGCGGAGATGGCGCCGGCGCACCGCAAGTCGTCATGAAAGCGGACTTGTTCAAAGAGGGCATCGGCATCGTCGACTTGTTTCATGCCGCCGGTCTGGCCTCTTCGAAGAGCGAGGCTCGCCGCCTCATTCAGCAGGGCGGCGCGTATGTCAATCGCCGCCGCATTGACTCGATCGCAGAGCGGGTGGGCTTGTCTGATTTTGAAGAGGGGGAGTTGCTGTTGCGCGCAGGCAAGAAACGTTATCAGCGCGTGGTGATCGAATCGGATTGAGGCGTGCGCGCGGCGGGCCGGCAGGCGAGGTCCGCCGGCGGCGCTGCCTTGCGGGAAGACGCCTGCGGAAAATCAGGCCCAGCGTCAGGAAATTTGCAGGATCCTGCTGAAGAAGCTTTTGAATAGACGAGCGACGGTGGGAACCCGCCGACTTATGACAAAATGTTCTTGCACTGGCCTGGCCGTTGCATCAAGATCATCCGTGTTGCACGGCACTCCCTGCCTTCGCCAGGCCGGCTCAGCCGAGGTTAGAGCCATCGCGGACTGACACCAACCGACTCGTACAAACTCGAACAACCGCCCGCCTCCCTCACCGCGGCTCGTACACGGCTACCCTGCCGTGCATTTCCCACCCGGCATGCCATCCCAAAGTAAACTTCTGGAGTTACAAGCCTGGGGCGAAGGACTTCACACGATTCATCTGAATGACATGTCGCGTGGGTGTTCCTAACGATCAGGTCAACAGCCCACTCGTTTGTTTCGAGCGGCGGGCCAAGGCATCTCCACCTTTATCTGCTGCCACTCGTTTGTGGGCTTGCCGTGCGCAGCAAACTGGCGCCGCGGGGGGATCACATTTCACCATTGCGACCGTGCGACTGGCTCCAGCATCCGCTGGCCGGCGCTTGCAAACGAAAGCCGCTCGGCCTGTTCACGTTTTTCCCGCCGCGTCATCAGCGCTTCGACCGCCACCGCCACCAAAATGCCGCCGATAGAGTCGACGATGTAGTGATACTGAATCACAAACGTCGAGGCGGACAGCAGCAGCACCAGCGGCAGCACCATCCAGAACAATCTGCGAAAGCTTTGGCGCAAGGTGAACAGCGCCGCCCAGGCAGCGGCAACATGGGAACTGGGAAAAGCGGCGCCCACCACCGAGCCTTTCGCCTGAATAAACAATATCGAGCTGTAGAACCAGCCGCCGGCAAACAGCAAGTCGTGATCGAGATTGAGCACGTGATGCGGGCCGCGCGCGGGCAGCAGCAGAAAGCAGGCATAGCAAGTGTACATCACCAGGCACAGCCGCGCCATCACCCCGTCAAAAGCCGGCGTCATGGGAACGCCGTCGCGGCTCAGTCGCAACGCTGGATAATGCACGGCCGCCACCAGCGGGATCAGCAGATAGTAGCTCCAATATGCGAAGGAGAAGATTTCCGTTGTCAGCGGGGTAAGGTGCCGTGCAAAGAACTCCCAGGGATGCTGCTGCAGAAACCAAATGTCGCTGCGCAACAAAAACGGCTCGAGCCAGAACGGCAGGAAGAGTGTGACCAGGCGGCCGACGGTGCTGAAGAAGAAGGTGAACAGCAGCACCGGGTACCAATCGCGCAGCCAGTACAGTGCAACAGGCAGGCGTTGCTGGTATCGAATCAGCGCGAGGATGCCGGCAATGAGCAGGGGATGAGCCACGGCAATGACCGGCCACAAGTGCACATGCTTGCCGGAAAGCAAAATCAGCACCGGCACGAGAACGAGATAGCCCAGCGTCAGTTTGTCGAACAGCAACAGGCGGTGCCGCCAGAAATCGTGAAAGTGAGGGGCATGATTCTGCATGAAAGCAACCGTGACTCAAGATGAATTTCCAGATTCGGTTCACTCGGCGGCGGTTGCCGCTTGCCGGACGAAAGCAATGATCTGCAGATAAACGGCAGCGGGCACTTCCCGGCGAAAACCGTGATGCAACCCTTTTCGGCGCTGCAATAACTCGGCACAGGCAACCGTCGGGCACAGATAGGCGCCGCGGCCGGGCAGGTTTTGGTGGGCATCAATGACAAAGTTGCCGGCCTGATGGCTGATGCGCAACAGCTCGATTTTTGCCCGCTTGCGGCCGCAGGCCAGGCAGGTCCGCTCCGGCGTTGCCAGTCGTGGGCGGAGGTCAGCCAAGCCGGCCACCTGCGAAGCGCCGTTGCGCGGCCAGGGTTTGAAGTGCAAAAAACATGGGCTGACAATAGCACGATTTCCGCAAAAAATCAATGTCAAACTCGAAACCGGCTGCGGCCAATGTTATGCTTGACTTTTAGGGGATGGTTTCATAATATCGCGCGTCATTTTCGCCATGTCCGATTGATTTTTCACGCGTTTGCCGCCAGCGTGCCATCATCCCGATCTCATCGTCAAGATTACCCTGCTCGTGAGTCATGGCTGAAATCCGGCAGTTTCGCCGCCCGCCGGCTACGCGATTCCCGGCCGCTGCCTGTAGAACTAAAGACCTGGTCGTGAGCTAACCCCTTTCTTGTCTCGAAAAAAACATGAGCATCTACGGGCAATCCCATCGTTTTGGCATCGGTTCCGCTTGGACGCCGGCGGTCAAGACGTTGATTCTTGCCAATATCGTCTGCTTCGTGCTGCAGAATCTCGTGGATCTGGTCTTCAAGGTCGATTACCTGCAGGCCTGGTTCGCGCTCTCGCCGCTTTCCAGCCTGGCGCAGCCGGCCCAGCTTGCCTTCCGCGAGGACTTCGCGGTGTGGCAGCTCTTCACCTACATGTTCCTGCACGGCGACATCTGGCACATTCTCTTCAACATGCTGGTGTTGTGGATGTTTGGCTGCGAGCTGGAGCGCTTCTGGGGAACGAAGGAATTCTTTCGCTACTATGTCATCTGTGGCGTGGGCGCCGGCTTGGTGCACCTGCTGCTCAATTTCAACTCGGCGATTCCGGTGCTGGGGGCTTCGGGCGCGATCTTCGGCGTGCTGGCGGCATTTGGCCTGACTTTCCCGGACATGATCATCACCTTCCTACTGTTCTTCATCCTGCCGGTGCAGCTCCGGGCGAAGTATTTGGTCATGATCGTGGCGGCCATTGCGCTCTACCTGGGCGTGCGTGGCCCGGCGGACGGGGTGGCCCACTTTGCGCACTTGGGTGGGATGCTGGTAGGTTTTCTTTACCTCAAAGTCAATTGGCCGTGGAAAAGCTCCGGCCGGCGCAACTTCGACTACCAATCCTACTCGCCGCCCGGCAGCCATTCGCCCGGGTTTACCGCCAAAATCTCGGATTGGTTCAAGCGCCGCGCCGAAGCCCGGCGACGGATGGAAATCGTGCGGCGCCGCCAGGATGAGATGCACCTGCGCGAAAGGGTCGACGCCATTTTGGACAAGATTAATGAAGTCGGATTCGACAACCTTACTCCCGAAGAAAAACAAATTCTCAAACGGGCCAGCCAATCGCTCAACCAGGAAAACATCCGCTCGCAAGATTTCGGCCCCAATTGACTCCGGCCCCACCCCTCTCTTGACAGCCCGGGGAAGGCACGCGCCCGCCGGCGCTCTGCTTTTGCTCCTGCTGTTGCATTTTCTCCTTCTGCCCACAGCTTGGCCGCAGCCTGCCGCCCCGCCATTGGGTATCATCAAACTGCCTGAAACCGGTGAGGTCGAATTCGTCGCGCTTGGCGAATTGGCCGACTATCTGGAAGTGCGCACTTTCTACAGCGAGAAGGCGCGCAAAGTGATCGTCTATGTCGGCGAAGCAGAGGTCAAAGTCACCGCCCTTAATCCCTTCGTGCAAGTGGGCGGCCGCACCGTGCAACTGCCGGTGGAGACCGGCTATGCCGAGAACGACATTCTCGTGCCGCTGCGCCACTTTGCCAATGTCATTCGGCCGCTTTATCCCCGTGCCTGGCCCGCCAGCCTGGGCGGCGGTGAGGCGACGGGCGAAACCGCCAGCGCCAATCTCACCGAAATTGCCGTGGAAGAAAAAGCCAACGGCACCTTGATCCGCATCGAAGCCACGCAGCCGTTTGCGCGCAAACACGTGAGCACGCGCGTCAGCACCGGCTGGCTGTATGTGGATATCGTCGGCGGCCGTGTTGCGCCCGCTGCTGTCCGACCGCTGGCCGCCACCGGCCTCATCCAGAGTATCGCGCCGGTGCAGACGGGCGAGGTGGCGCAACTCTCCTTTCAACTGTCGCAGGAAATCGATCCCCAGCGCATCAGCATCAGCGCGCAGGGGAATCAGATTTTGATCTCGCTGCCCACGCAGGAGGTTGTTCCCTCCACGGTATTGCGCAATCTCGAAACCGTACGGCAGAAGTGGCGGATCGATACCATTGTGCTCGATCCCGGCCATGGCGGCCGCGACCCCGGCGCCATGGCCAGCGACGGCACGCGCGAGAAAGACATCACGCTGCAGGTGGCCAAACGCCTCAAACGCATGATCGAGGAGAAGCTCGGCCTGCGCGTGGTGATGACGCGCGATTCAGATGTGTACGTCAGCCTGGACCAACGCACCTCCCTGGCCAACGCGGTGGAAGGCAAACTGTTCGTGAGCCTGCATTGTAACGCCAATCGCAGCCGCCGCGTGAACGGCACCACCACTTATTTTCTCGGCCCCGCCAAAACCGATGAAGCGCTGGAAGTGGCCCTGCTGGAAAACTCCGTGGTGAAATACGACGCCGACGCGCCGGTCGATACCCAAAGCGAAGAGGACTTCATTTTAACGGCGATGGCGCAAAACGCCTTCAATCATGAAAGCGAAGACTTTGCCGCCATGATTCAGGAGGAAATGGGCCTGGCCGTCGGCCTGCCCGATCGCGGGGTCCATCAAGCCGGGTTTCGCGTGCTGGTGGGTGCCTCGATGCCCAACGTGCTGGTGGAAATGGCTTTCATCTCCAATCCCAAAGAGGTGCGGCTGTTGCGCGATGCCGGTGTGCAGGACCGCATGGCGCGCGCGATCATGAACAGCATTAAACGCTTCAAAGAGAAATACGAAGCCGGATCTTGAGCCGCCTGCCACTGCCAGAATTCCCTTGCAACAGTTCCCAATTCTCTTATATTTTCCCCCGAAAAAAAACAGCCGCAACTTGGTTTGCGGCTTTGTTCATTTGAGACGATGGTACAGAGCTGCCGCGCGCGTTGCGGGACGAGGACACTCCTGGCGCGCCGGGAAAACCCCTCCTGCCAGGACGGTTTGCTGCCCCGGGTTTCTGCTGCATGGGAAGGACGCGAGAGTAGAATCGTGATGCTGAACTGAGTTCGATGACAGATCCTGCCCTTGACCCTACCGACCGGCAGCGCCTGGCGGTACACCGGTACCTGCTCTGAATCTTGGATTGAACGTCAAACAAACCGCCGGCTGCGCATGACCTTCCCTGGCGCAGCCACAGAAGTGCAGCATTCGGCCCTTTTGCCGCATGGAAATTTCAGAAGAGTTGTTGCGGCGAATCGTCCGCGAGACGATTCAAGAATTGGGTGCACAAGCCGACGCGGAGTTGATTCGCAAGGTCGTTCTGGCAGTGATTCGCCGGTTGCAGCAGGAACAACCCTCCCCGCCATCATACCAACCTTGAGCCTGGCTCGCCGGGATGGCGCCGGCCGCCCACACACCAAACTTTATGAGGAGATTTGCATGGAAAGCGCGACCCCCTACAAGTACGTTGAAGCTGCTCCCATCAAGCCCAGCGATGATGATCCTTTCGAATCCATGATGGCGCGCTTCAAAGTCGCCGCCGAAATCCTGGAACTGGATGCGGGCGTGTACGAATATCTGCGCACGCCCATCCGGCAGATCATTGTGTCGGTGCCCATCCAAATGGATGACGGCAAAATTGAAGTCTTCGAAGGCTATCGCGTCATCCACAACGAGGTGCGCGGGCCTTCCAAGGGCGGGCTGCGCTACTCGCCGGATCTGACTCTCTCCGAAGTGAAGGCGCTGGCCGCGTGGATGACGTGGAAATGCGCGGTGGTCAATATTCCCTTTGGCGGCGCCAAAGGCGGTGTGAAATGTGATCCCAAGAAGCTGACCAAAGTCGAATTGGAGAAGATCACCCGGCGCTATACCGCCAACTTGCTGGAGATCTTCGGCCCCGAGCGCGACGTGCCCGCGCCTGACG
>JBBIKM010000193.1:0-11767 GCA_037445455.1 bacterium
CCGCCATCCGCTCGTCTCCCACGAGAAGATGAGTGCCCCCGCCAGCAACGGCCATGCACGCACGTTTCGCATCAAGACGCCCCAGCCCGGCAAGAACACCCAGAACATGCTGCTCAATATGGGGCCCTCGCATCCGGCCATGCACGGCGTCATCCACCTGCTGCTCGAACTCGACGGTGAAACCGTCGAAAGCGCCGAGGTCGGCATTGGCTACTTGCATCGCGCCTTCGAGAAGGATGCCGAAGCCGTGACCTGGACGCAGGTCTTTCCCTACACTGACCGCCTCAACTACGTCTCGCCGCTGATCAACAATGTTGGCTACGCGCTGGCGGTGGAAAAAGTGATGGGGCTGCAGATCACTGAACGCTGCCAGTACATTCGCGTGATCATGTCGGAGATCTCGCGCATCACCGATCACCTGACCTGCATCGCCGCCAGCGCCATGGAACTTGGCGCGATGACCGGCTTTCTCTATTTCATCAAAGTGCGCGACATGCTGTATGAACTGGTGGAGGAAATCACCGGCGCGCGTCTGACCGTCTCCTACGTGCGAATCGGCGGCGTCAAGGCCGATCTCACGCCGACTTTTGCCGGCAATCTGCGCAAGATTCTCAAAGAGCTGCGCATCGCATTGGACGAGCTGCACAAGCTGCTCACCCGCAACCGCATTTTCGTCGACCGCATGCAGGGCGTGGGCGTGATCAGCAAACAGCGCGCGATCGACTTCGGCTTCACCGGCCCGATGCTGCGCGCCTGCGGTGTCGATTACGACGTGCGCAAAGCCGAACCCTATCTCGTCTACGACCGCCTCGATTTCGATATTCCCTACGGCACCAACGGTGACAATTACGACCGCTATCTCGTTCGCATGGAGGAAATCGAGCAGAGTGTTCGCATTCTGGAGCAATGCCTGCAGCAAATACCCGGCGGCGAAATCAACGTCGATCATGAAGGCAGGGTTTTGCCGGCCAGCGCGATGGCGGATTATGGCAAGTTTGGCCGGACCAAGGGCCTGCTGCAGATCGAAGCCCTGACCGACCCCACGCTTTCCGGCGGGAACTCGCGGTTGCATGACAATATCTTCCCGGACAACAAGCGCGCCGTCCTGCCTGCCAAGGAAAAAGTCTACGGCAGCATCGAAGGGCTGATGAATCACTTCATGCTGATCATGGAAGGCTACGGCATTGCGCCGCCCCTCGGCGAGGCCTATCACGCGGTCGAAGGCGCCAACGGCGAGCTGGGCTTCTATGTCATCAGCGACGGCAGCGGCAAGCCCTACCGCGTGGACGTGCGGCCGCCCTGTTTCGCGCTCATGTCCGGCTTTCATGAAATGATCAAAGGCGATGCGGTGGCCGATATCATCGCGACCTTCGGCACGGTAAACATGATTGCAGGAGAATTGGATCGATGAGTTCGAAACTGTCGCAAGCGGCGCGGGACCGCATCGCCGAATTGCTGACGCATTATCCGCTTGAGCACCAGCGCGCGGCCCTGCTGCCGATTCTGCATGTGGTGCAGGAGGAGATTGGCTACATTCCCGCCGAACTTGAAGAGGAGATCGCGGCGCTGGTGGGGGTGCCGGTGGTCAAGGTGAAGGAAGTGCTCTCGTTCTACACCTGGTTTCGCCAGCGGCCGGTGGGCAAATATCACTTTCAAGTGTGCCGCACCCTCTCCTGCAGCCTGCGTGGCCATCGCGAAATTCTGGCCCATTTGGAGAACAAACTCGGGATCAAAGCCGGTGAAACCACGCCCGACGGCAGGTACACGATTACCACGGTGGAATGCCTGGCCTCCTGTGAAACCGCGCCGATGATGCAGTTGAATGAGAAGTACATTGATCATCTTACGCCGGAGAAGATTGACCAGATTCTGGCGGAGCTGAAGTGAGTTCGCACGTTCGTCGTCAGGCTGCAGGCATCGCATGCCTCCATGACTTCAACGCAGTGGCCCGCATGTTCCGGCGCAGAGGGAAGACGAAGCAGACTTGACCGAAGCGCAAGTGCGAGAGTTGGAACGACGGCTGCAAGCTTTGGTGCAAGACCCGGATGCCGGTGCGACGCCGGGAAAATCGCAGCCGAACCGTGCGTCACCAGCATGAAATGAATCAGCTTTGAACAAGAGTCAAAGCGCGCGCCCAGCCGCCGAAACGCAGTGGCTCACCCGGAAAACACTGCCGGGTCCCTGCGTCTTCGCGGCGTGGTGTGCGGCAGATTGAGGGAAGCGATCGCATATGACACCCAACGGCGGCATTCTTACTCCTCTCATCAAGCAGAATTGCCAGATCCTCCGCAACTATCTCGCGGCCGGCGGCTATGCTGCGGCCCGGAAGGCGCTCGCCATGGCGCCGGAGGAGATCATCACCGAAGTCACCAAATCGAATTTGCGCGGCCTGGGCGGCGCCGGCTTTCCCACCGGCCGCAAGTGGAGCTTCATCCCCAAGAACTCCCCCAAACCGAAGTATCTGGTGATCAATGCCGACGAAAGCGAGCCGGGCACGTTCAAGGATCGCTACATCATCGTGCACGCCACCCACGCGCTGCTCGAAGGCATCATCATCGCTGCCAGGGCGATCGACGCCCACACGGCTTACATCTACATTCGCGGCGAATACGTCGAGCCGGCGCGCGTGCTGCAGGCCGCCATCGCGGAGGCCTACCAAAACGGCATACTGGGCCGGAAGGTGCTGGGCACGGATTATGAATTGAATGTCTACGTGCATCGCGGCGCCGGGGCCTACATCTGCGGCGAGGAAACCGCGCTGCTGGAATCGCTGGAAGGCAAGAAGGGCTGGCCGCGCATGAAGCCACCCTTCCCCGCGATTGAAGGCTTGTTCCGGTGTCCGACGATCGTCAACAATGTCGAGACCATTTCCTATGTGCCGGCGATTCTCGCCAACGGCGGCGAATGGTTTGCGAAACTGGGCAGCGAACGCAACGGCGGCTATCGCTTCTACAGCGTCAGCGGCCACGTCAACAAGCCCGGCGTTTATGAACTGCCGCACGGCACCACGTTGCGCGAGATTCTCTACACGCATGCCGGCGGCATTCGCAACGGCAAGCGGCTCAAAGCCGTGATTCCCGGCGGTTCCTCCTCGCCGGTGCTGCGCCCCGAGGAAATCGACGTGAAGATGGACGTTGACTCGCTGGCGGCCATCGGCTCGATGATCGGCTCGGCCGGCGTGATTGCCATCGACGAAGACACCTGCCTGCTCGAAGTTTTGGAAGTGACCTCGCGCTTTTATCATCATGAGAGCTGCGGCCAGTGCACGCCCTGCCGGGAAGGCACCGGCTGGTTGGAAAAAGTGCTGGCGCGCATGCGCCGCGGCGAGGGCAACCGGCAGGATCCCGACCGGCTGTGGGACATTGCCACCGGCATCATGGGCAACACCATTTGCCCGCTCGGCGATGCCGCGGCCATGCCGGTGTTCGGCTTCGTCAAAAAATTCCGCGAAGAGTTCGAAGCGCATGCCCAGTATGGCAAATGCCACTCTGGAGCGTTTACCAGTTGGCAACCGCCGGCCAGGCCCGGTGCCTGAGCGGAAGCGCCCGAACCGGCGGCGAAGCATGGCGGCAAGGTCGCCGGCCACAATCAGCAAATGACAGCAATGGCAGCCGCGCCGGCCAGACGGCGGCGAAGCTGCACCTTCTTGAATCCGATACCACGAACCCCTGCACATGCCCAACATCACAATTGATGGCAAAACCGTGGAAGTCGAACCCGGTACCACGGTGATCCAAGCCGCAGAAAAGCTCGGCATCGAACTGCCGCGCTATTGCTACCATCCCGGCCTGAGCATTGTCGGCCAGTGCCGCATTTGTCTCGTTGAAATTGAAAAGATGCCCAAGCCGCAAGTGGCCTGCTACACGCCGGTGACCGACGGCATGGTGGTGCATACGCAAAGCGAGAAAGCGCTGCGCGCCCGCAAAGACGTGCTCGAAATGCTGCTGGTCAACCATCCGCTCGACTGCCCGGTTTGCGATCAAGCCGGGGAATGCTGGCTGCAGGAGTATTACATGCGCATCGGCCAGTATGACAGCAAGATGATCGAAGACAAGGTGAAGAAGAACAAGGCGCTCGACCTCGGCCCGCATGTCATGCTCGATCAGGAACGCTGCATTCTCTGCACCCGCTGTGTGCGCTTCTGTGATGAGATCAGCAAAAGCCATGAACTCGGCATTTTCAATCGCGGGGATCACGCCGAGCTGGCGCCCCACCCCGGCAAACGCCTCGACAATCTTTATTCCGTCAACACGGTTGACATTTGCCCGGTGGGCGCACTCACGGAGAAGGATTTCCGCTTCGAAGCGCGCGTGTGGTATCTGGAAGCGACCAACTCCATTTGCCCGGGCTGCAGCACCGGCTGCAACATCGCGGTGCACACCAACACCGAGCGCACGCATCATGCCCAGGGCCGGCGCGTCGTGCGCTTGAAACCGCGTTACAATCCCGAGGTGAATCAATGGTGGATGTGCGACCTCGGCCGCTACTCTTTCAAAAGCGTCGATGATCCCTCGCGGCTGACCGCGCCGATGCTGCGGCAGGGCGAACAATGGATCGAAACCAGTTGGGAGGTGGCGATCGAAGCCGTGGCGCAAAAGATCAAGTCGACCGCCGCCGATCGGGTCGGCTTGTGGGCTTCGCCCCAGTTGACCAATGAAGACCTGTTCGTCCTGAAAAAGTTCGCCGGCCGTTTGAGCCTGACGCGCGTGGCGGCGACGCTCGCCCCGCTGGCAAAACCGGTGAGTGACAATTTCTTGATCAAGGAAGATCACAACCCGAACACGCGCGGCCTGAGCCTGGCCGGCTTCCCGGCTGAAACCCAGGCCTCGGCTGATTTGCTGCAGCAGGCCGCGGACGGCAAGCTGGCGGTGCTGCTCATCTTCTTTCACGATTTGACCGCGGGGTTTGCCGCCGAAGCGGTGACGAGTGCGCTGGCGAAAGTGCCGACCGTGATTTTCATTGGCCCCAATCGCAACGCCACCAGTGCGGCGGCGCATTTCACGCTGCCGGCTGCTGCCTGGCCCGAGCTGGACGGCACCTTCACCAATTTTGCCGATCGGGTGCAACGCCTGCGGCGCGCCGTGGCGCCGCTGGGCGATGCCCGGCCGGTTTGGCAAATCGTCAAGCTGCTGGGCAAGCCGCTCGGCGTCATTGTGCCCTATCTCGAAGCGGAAGATGTTTTTGCCGCGCTCGCCCGCGAAAACAGCGCCTTTGCCGGCATGTCGTATGCGACCATCGGCGATCTGGGCCACCAGCGCGGCGAGCAGGCGGCTGCGGTGAAAGCCCGGCGGCTCAATCAAGTGCCGGACAAGCTGCGCATCATTCCCATTTTTGGATAGTCCATGAGCGAGATTATTGCAACTGCACTGAAGATTCTCTTTTTCGTCCTGGTCTTTGTGTTCAGCACGGCGGCATTGCTGACCTGGGTGGAGCGCAAACAGAGCGCCCTCATGCAAGACCGGGTGGGCGCCAACCGCGCCAAGATTTTCGGCCTGCGCTTGTGGGGCCTGTTTCACATCATCGCCGACTCGTTGAAGATGTTTCTCAAGGAGGACTTTCGGCCGCAGGGCGCGGAGAAGGTGCTCTTCCTGCTGGCGCCCGGCATCAGCATGTTTTTTGCGATCGTCGCCTTTGCCGCGATTCCCTTCGCCGATGTGCTGGTGGTGGGCGGCACCGCGCACGTGATGCAAATCGCCGCGCTCGACGTCGGCATTCTCTACGTCTTCGCCACCATGTCGATGGCGGTCTACGGCGTGGTGTTGGGCGCCTGGGCCTCCAACAACAATTATTCGCTCATGGGCGGCCTGCGCGCCTCGGCCCAGATGATTTCATATGAAGTCGGCATTGGCGTCTCGATCATCGGCGTGCTGCTGGTTTTTCAATCGGTGAACCTGCAGGAGATCGTGCGCGCCCAGGGCGCCCTGCTCGGCGGCTGGCTGCCGAAGTGGGGCATTCTCTATCAACCCATCGGCTTCCTGCTGTTTTTCACCACCGGCCTGGCCGAGACCAAGCGCATTCCCTTTGATGCCCCTGAAGGCGAGAGCGAGATCATCGGCTACCACGTCGAATTCACCAGCATGCGTTTCGGCGTTTACTTTTTGACCGACTTGATTGAAACGGTGCTGATCGCCTGCATCACGGTAACGCTGTTTTTGGGCGGCTGGCAGGTGCCGTATCTCACGGCCGCCGGCTTTGCGTTTCCCTGGGGCGGCAGCCTCGCCCTGTCGAACCTGACGGTCACCGTCTTGCAGTTTCTGGGATTTTCGCTGAAGGTGGCGGTGTTGCTGTGGTTCATGATGTTGATCCGCTGGACGCTGCCGCGCTTTCGCTATGATCAAGTGATGGCGCTGGGCTGGAAGATTTTGCTGCCGCTGGCCCTGCTCAACATTTTTGTGACCGCGGCGATCATTCTGTTCGTCTGAGTCTGCCGCACCCCCTGTCAATTCATCCGGTCTCTCAATTACCACGATTTTTCGCGGTGGCCATGAACGTTCACGACAAATACAAGCCGCTGACTTTTTGGGAAAGAACCTATCTGCCGCGCATTTGGGACGGCTTGGTGCTCACCATGCGGCATTTCTTTTTCAACCTGTGGCATTTTTTTCTGGCCAGCATCGGCGTCCAGCGCGAGTGGAAGGGCGCGGTGACCTATCAGTATCCGGAAGTGCGCCGCCCGATCTGGCCGCGCCTGCGCACGCTGCACCGCCTCACCAGGCGCGAGGACGGCACGCCGCGCTGCGTCGCCTGCATGATGTGTGAAACCGTCTGCCCGGCCCGCTGCATCTACATCGTCGCCGGCGAACGGCCGGAGAAGCAGATCGAAAAGTATCCGCTGCAGTTCGATATCGATTTGGGCAAATGCGTGTTCTGCGGCTATTGTGTCGAGGCCTGTCCGGAGGATGCCATTCGCATGGACACCGGCATTCTCGAGTTCGCCGCCTATGGCCGCAACGGCATGCTGCTCACCAAGGAAATGCTGCTGAGCCTCGAGCCCCGGAAGGAGCATTACACCGCGCGGCCGGATTTGGAGGCAAGGCCCGCGCCCGCGCCGCGCCTCTCCGAGGCGTGAGGTCTCCGCAGCAGCGGCGCTGCACTTGCTATTGCGGCCGGCTTTCTCTATATTGCCGGCGTTTTTCGCGGTTCGCGACCGAATTCCGCGCTGCCTTGGCGGTCAGGCGGCGCTCACGTTCGACCATGACCTGAATCTCGCAGAGCGGAGGAGAGTATGGGCCGACCACAGCAGCCTTTTCTGGAGAAGGAAACCCGCTTTCTCGAAGAAGGACGGTACGGCGACAACGTCATCATCACTTCAGTCGATTCACTGCTCAATTGGGCGCGGTTGTCCTCACTGTGGCCCATGACCTTTGGCCTGGCCTGCTGCGCCATCGAAATGATGGCGGTGGGCGCCTCGAAGTATGATCTCGACCGCTTCGGCGCCGGTGTGTTTCGCCCCAGCCCGCGCCAGACCGATCTCATGATCGTGGCCGGCACCGTCACCATTAAAATGGCGGAACGCGTGAAGGTGCTGTATGAGCAAATGCCGGAACCCAAATATGTGTTGTCGATGGGAAGCTGTGCCACCTGCGGCGGGCCCTACTGGAAGCACGGCTATCACGTGCTGAAGGGCGTGGATCGCATCGTGCCTGTCGACGTCTACGTGCAGGGGTGCCCGCCCCGGCCGGAAGCGCTGATCGACGGCCTGCTGAAGCTGCAGGAAAAAATCCGCCGCGAAAGCGTGTTCAAGCGCAAACTCACGGAGGCAGTGAAATAATGGCACCTGATCAAATTGCGCAGCGGCTGCAGGATCGCTTCGGCGAACAAATTCTGGAATTCAAGGGCGACGCGATCGATCCCTTTGTGCGCGTCGCGCCGGAAAACCTCCTGCCGGTTTGCACGTTCCTGCACCAAGAGGATGATCTCTTTTTCGACATGTGCCACAACCTCTCCGGCTATGATCCCGGCCCCGGCAAACCGCTCGTCGTCATTTACCACCTCTTCTCTTTTCGCCATCGCCATTGGTTTACCGTAAAGACCGAAGTGCCGCGCACCGGCGGCCACGTGGCCACGGTGTCCTATCTCTGGCGCACGGCGGATTGGCACGAACGCGAAGTGTACGACCTGTTCGGCATCACCTTCGACAATCACCCTGATCCGCGCCGCATCCTGTGCCCGGATGATTGGGAGGGCTGGCCGATGCGCAAGGACTACGTCGTGCAGGAGTACTACCACGGCATTCGCGTGCCGTACGGCGAAGACTGGAACAGCTTCGACACCTTTGCCAGCAATTTCGAGCGCGGTCATTTCGTTTTCGCCTTTGAAAAGCGCCTGCCCGCCAACGGCGGCCAGCCATCCGAGAAGAAGGAGTGATCATGCGACAATACTTCAAAGACGTTTTCAACGGCCTCTACACCATCCTGATCGGAATGGTGGAGACCTGGAAACATCTCTTCCGGCCCGCCGTCACGCTGCAATATCCCCATGCCCGCTTTGCCCTGCCGCCCGGCACACGCCAGCAGCTCTTTTGCAACATTGACGATTGCATCGGCTGCTACAAATGCGCCCGCATCTGCCCGGTCAATTGCATCTATATCGACACCGTCAAGGCCAAGCCCAGCGAAGACCTCGGCAAAGCCTCCACCGGCAATCCCATCCGCCAGCACGTTGTGCGCTTCGATATTGACATGTTCAAATGCTGCTATTGCGATTTGTGCACCACGGTGTGCCCGACGGAATGCCTGTACATGACCGACAAGTACGAATCCACGGTGTACGAGCGCAACAACGGCCTCTTTCATTTTTCGAAATACGAACCGGCGCTCGCGGCCAAAATGCTGGCGGAGCAGGCTGCCGAAGAGGCCGCCGCCGCCGCCGCCAAAGCCGCCAAGGCTGCCGCCGCCAAACCCAAAGCCGAGGCCCAGCCCGCGCATGCCTGAGCGCGGCCGGCAACTCCGCTGGTCTCCTGTTTCTTCACTCCATTTCGGAACGCGATATGTTCGGCACAATCGGCAATATCTTCAAACGGCAGCGCTACTATTTTGAAGACGATGGCAACATGGTCGTCGATCTCGATCCCACCGCCGCCATCGAAAAACACAACTATGAAACCATGGCGAAGGCGCGGCAGAGCAAATCCTTCCCCGGCGACGAGATGATCGTCAACATGGGGCCGCAACACCCCTCCACCCACGGCGTGCTGCGGCTGGAGCTGGTGCTCGATGGTGAGATCGTCAAGAAATGCACCCCGCACATCGGCTACCTTCACCGCAATTTCGAGAAGCATGCGGAAAACGTCGGCTGGAACGAAGTCATTCCCTACACCGACCGGCTGGACTATCTGGCTTCGATGAGCATGAATCACGGCTATTGCCTGGCCGCGGAAAAGCTGTTGGGGATCAAGGAACTGCCCCGCAAAGTCGAATACCTGCGTGTGATCTGCGCGGAGCTGATGCGCATCTCCAGCCACCTGATGGCGATCGGCACCTTCGGCCTGGATGTCGGCGCCATCACGCCCTTCCTGTGGGCTTTCCGCGACCGCGAACGCATCCTGGATTTGTTCGAATGGATTTCCGGCGCGCGCCTGCTCTACAACTACATCTGGATCGGCGGCCTGGCGCGCGATCTGCCGGCGGGCTGGCTCAAGCAGGCCGCGGCATTTCTCGATGACCTCGAGCGCAACATGAAGGAGTTCAACCGGCTGCTCTCCGGCAATCACATCTTCATCAAACGCTCCGCCGACATCGGCATTCTGCCGCCGGAGGTCGCCATCAATTGCGGCGCGACTGGTCCGGTGCTGCGCGGCAGCGGCATCAAATGGGATGTGCGCAAGGACGAGCCTTATTCCATTTATCCGGAGTTCGAGTTTGACGTGCCGGTGGGCGAGGGCCGCTACGGGCCGGTGGGCTCCGTGCTTGACCGCTACGAGGTGCGCATCAAGGAGATCGAACAATCCATCAAGATTCTGCGCCAGGCGATTGCGCAGTGCCCGGAGCAGGGTGATGTCAAGGAGGCCATTCCGCGCCGCATGCGGCCGCCAGCCGGCGCCGAATGTTACGTGCGCAGCGAGGCGCCGCGCGGCGAGATCGGCTTCTATCTGCGCTCCAACGGCACCGACATTCCCGATCGTGTGCGCTGCCGCTCCTCCTGTTTCGTGCATGTCAGCCTGCTCGACGAAATCAGCCGGGGCGCGATGGTGGCCGACATGATTCTCATCATCGGCAGCATCGACATTGTGCTGGGTGAAGTCGATCGCTGATTGACCGCAACGGCGCCCTGCCCCTTGCCCGCAGCAGTCGAACTCCCGCCCTCCTCCTGCCAGTGAGGCGGTGGGAAGAACGTCTCTGTGGGCTGTTTTTTTGGGGAAAGAAAACCGGAGGCAATTGGAGCAACAACTGGCGGCGGCCTCGCGTGAAACGAGGCGAGGCGCAAGAGAATGATCGTGCCTGGAAAGAGGAAAACCCTTGCGGTGAGATTTCAGGTCAGCGGGCAGGGAAATTTGCCCAGCGCCACGCAAACCGCAGGTTAATCGTTCGGGTGTTTGGTTATGGCTTACTTCGACAACCGGCCTCAGCACTTCCGCCTGGTGGCGGTGCTCTATGCCGGCGTGCTGCTGGTGCTTGCCGGGATGAATTTTGTGCGCAATGCCAGCCGGGCAACCGACGAGAATCTGTTTCGCACTTCGCCGTCACGGTTGTATGTGGTCCGGAGTCTCACGACCGTGCGGCCGGCGGCCGGTTTGCAGGTTGCAGGGGCCCAGGCCGATTCCGTGCGCGCCGGAGATTTCCTGATCGCCTGCAATCGCCGCGAAATTGAAGACGCCGCCGATTGGCAGCGGGCGCGGCAGGGCCTCGCGCCTGATTCCGTCATCGCGCTCAAATTGTTTCGACCGGCACAAGGCGAGGGCTTTACCATTCGTCTGGCCGCCGCTGCCCTGCCGGACTCCTGCGTGCTCGAGTTGCCGCCTTCCATCTACATCGTCGCTGTCGAAAAGGGCGGCGCTTCCGATCGTGCCGGCCTGCTGCCGGGCGATGTCATCCTGCGCATCAATCAACAGAGCTTTCGCGATGCCGCCGACGCGGACCGCATCATGCGCCGGGCCGGCAGCGGCCAGACCATCGACTACGAGGTTCGGCGCGGCCTGCAATCTTTGACCTTGCATGTCACGCTCGCCCGCCTCGGCGTCAGCCTGGGCATGGTGATCAGCTTGCTGATCGGCCTGGCGTTTCTGGGCGTGGGCCTGTTCCTCATGCTGCACCGGCCGCGCATCCGCGCGGCGCGACTGGTCGGCTTGGTGTTCGCGGCGTTCTCGTTTACCGTGCTAGTGACCCATCAGCAGGCCGGCGAGGCCGGCCCGTTCTCCCAGGTTTTGTTTGCGGCGATCATCGCCAACATTCTCTTCGGAACCGCCACCGGCATTCACTCCAGTTTCTACTTCCCCAAGGAACGGCCCGAGCTGTTGCAGAACCCCTGGCTCGGCCGCGTGCCCTATGTGCTGGCGGCTGTGGCGTTCGCGGTGATCGGCGGCCTGGGGTTCGCGCAGTCCGAGCTTGCGCGGTTCTTGTTCCTGGCAACGCTCGGGCTGATGCTGCTTTATTACTTCGTCGTGTTCCTCCTCCACCGCCGGCAATGCAGTGTGGAATACAAACGCCTGAGCCGGTCCTTCAAAGCCGTTGCCGCGGCCGCGGTGGCGGGCATGCTGGTGTTGAATCTCCTGCTGGTCCGCAACGTCGAGCAGGTGAATGCCGGCGTGCTGCTGCTGCCGCTGTTGCTG
>JBBIKM010000194.1:0-267 GCA_037445455.1 bacterium
GCGGAAAAGTCCGGCACCGGCGCAATGCAGGGATCAACATGAAGGTAGTCGGTTTGCGTTATGGTGCTGCTGCTGCAGGCATTTGTGATCGTGAGCACGACGGTGTATTTGCCCGCAGCGGTGTAGGTGTGCGCAGGATGTTGTTCCGTCGAACTGCTGCCATCCCCGAAATCCCAAAGCCAGGAGGCCGGGCTGCCGGTGGATTGATCCGTGAACTGCACCGTCACCGGCGCATTGCCACCGGTTACGTTGGCAGTAAATGCCGCT
>JBBIKM010000194.1:277-11727 GCA_037445455.1 bacterium
GTGGCTCAGCATAGACTCTTATGAGAGCCGGCTTCGAGGCCACGCTTCTGTCTTGTGCCGCATTCCAAACGGTGAGCGTGACCGTGTATCGGCCGGTGTCCGCATAGGTGTGCGCCGGATTGGGTTCCGTCGCCGTCGTGCCATCGCCAAAATTCCACAACCAGGACGTCACCGGGCCGATTGACTGGTCGGTGAATTGCACTGCCAGCGGCGCACAGCCGGCAGTGTCGCCGGCGGCAAAAATCGCGGAAACGGTATCGACAACCGTGAGGTAGCCGGCCTTGCTTTCCGTGTGGGTGCCGCATTCATTCGCAACCGTCAACGAAACGGGATATTGCCCCGCCGCGGTGTATTGATGCGTGGGATTCTGCTCGGTCGAAGTGCCGCCGTCACCGAAGTCCCACGACCAACTGCTCGCATTGCTGGTCGATTGATCCGTGAAAGCAACGGGAGAGGAGACACTGACCAGTGTCCGCGCGGCCTGGAATCCCGCTGTTGGGGCGCTCGCGACCACCACCAGTCCAGTTCTGGTTTCGCTGTCGCTGCCGACCGCCGAGCTGGCCGTCAAGGTGACGGTAAAGCTGCCCGCAGCGCTGTAGGTGTGGGAAGGATGCTGTTCCGTGGAGGTCGTGCCGTCGCCGAAATCCCACAGCCAGGAAGTGGGCGCGCCGGAGGAGGAATCGCTGAACTGCACGGTGAGCGGGCTGCAGCCACTGGTGTCCGAGACCGAGAAATCCGCCACCACCGGTGAGTTGACGGTTATGAATTCAGTCTTGCTTGCGCTGTGGCTGCCGCAGGAATCGGACACGGTTAAGGTCACGGAATAAATCCCGGCTTTGGCATATTCATGCGTGGGATGCTGCATTGTCGAGCTGGTGCTGTCGCCAAAATCCCACCGCCACTCGCTGACGTGGCCGGCGGATTGATCGGTGAACGTCACCGCCAGCGGCGGAAAGCCGGCAGTTGGCTCGGCGGTGAACGCCGCGGTTGGCGCAGTCCCGACGGCGAGGTAATCGGCACGCGAACTGGTGTGACGATAACCGGAGGCATTGGTGGTCGTCAGCGTTACCGTGTAAACACCGCCGGAATTGTAGGTGTGCGTGGGATTCTGTTCGGTGGAGGTTGTGCTGTCGCCGAAATCCCATTCCCACCCCGTCACGGGGCCGGTCGAGAGATCCGTAAAGGTGACGGTCAGCGGCGCACAGCCGGAGGTTGCGGTTGCCGTGAAATCAGAAGCGATGCTGCAGGTCGTTAAATAGTTTTGCGCGATGTCTTCCCAGGCAAAGAGTTTGAAATTTTTGCCGGTGCTGTGATGCTTGGCCAGGAAACCGTTGGGAAAATTCGGGCCGGTGGGCCGGCTGGTCACCTCCAGGCCGTCGGTGCTGGTGGCATCAGGGGTATGAATCGTGGTGACCAGCGTGTGGCTGTGCGGATTGCCGGGATCGCCCTCGCGGCGATACACCTTCACCCGCTGATTGCCCTGGCTGGAGAGCAGAAGGTAACCCGTGCCTTCCGAGCAGGCATAGATGGCAAGGCCTTCGCGATCCGGCTCGATGCCGTCGCTGTGGGCAAACTCTGCAAGCTGCTGATTGCCCATGTCGGGGTCGGCGTGGAATTTGTGGATGCAGCAGTCTTCCTCTGCAATGTAGACGTAGCCCAGCTCGTCATCGGCCACCATGCCTTCGGAGTGATTGCCGTTCACGTCGCCGCCAAAAGACCGCACGAACTCCGCCCGCACTCTGCCGTTGCCGTTATCCAGCAACCGGTATTGATTCAGCACGCCGTTCACGCCGCCATTGCTGTTGACGAACGCGTACATGGCCCCGTCGCTGGCGCGGCGGTACAAGCAAACGCCATAGGGATCTTTGACCTCTGGCGTCGCCGTGGCACCGCTGGCAGTGATGTCGCTGAGCTGGCGGGTGCTTGCGTCGATTTTGAAAATCACCAGGCGACTGGGACTTTCGGCGCCAACAACATAAATATCGACCGGCACACCGCCCACCGGCATGCCATAGCGCACATCGCCGTTGTTGGGATAGCTGGAGATGGGTATGCGCTGCCGCTGCTGGCCGTTCATGTCCCAGACGTAAACGGCGTTGCCAGTCTTGTCTGTGCCGATCACCAGGCTTTGCGCCGGGTCGGTCGGATGAATCCAAATGGCCGGATCATCGGCATCACCGCTGACGGCGCCGGAGTTGATGCGGGGTGTCACTCTGATTTCGCTGGGAATGGTCTGTGCCGGCAGAGTGTCTGTGCAGAGCAGCATGACCAACATCCCCAAAGTGAATTTCCAGCGTGCGCGCGCAAACGTCTCCATGTTCGGCCGGGGCTTACGCGGAGAAGATTTGGGCACAACCACCTCCATTTTTTGTACTCAGAGAGCCGGGGCAAATCGAAATCCGGCAGACATGAATTTTAGTTGCAGGCATGCCTCCGGCGCATTGTTTGAATGGGCCGTTTTGCTGCAGGTGCAACATTGCCGGTGACGCGGTTTCCGCCCGCGCTTCACTTCGTATAGATGAGCCGCCGCGCCTGTGTGAAATCTCCGGCGCGCAGCACGGCGATATAGACGCCGGTCGGCAGCGCTGCGGCATTAAAGGTGGCTTGATGCCGGCCGGCCGGCATGCGGCGATTGACCAGGGTCGCGACGATTTGCCCGGCGAGATTGTAGACTTGCAGCTTCACCACACTCGCCTCCGGCACGCTGTAGGTGATGGTCGTCGCTGGGTTGAACGGGTTGGGATAATTCTGCTCCAGGAGAAACTGCTGCGGATGCCGCCAGGCCGCCAGCGCATTTTCCGCAGCGCCGGGCCGGCCTTTGGCCAGGCTGTCGCTGCCGGCGCCGAGAATTTCCAGTTCCTCGATGCGGTAGTAATTCTTGCGATTCCCAGTCATGTAGATGCGCACGTATTGTGCTGTGACCGGCGGTGACTGAAGACGCAGCGTTCCGCCGGCGCCGGCCTGGTCCGCGAAAATCGTCTGCCACTCCTGTTGATCAGTGGAAGACTGGATTTCATACCTCTGCGCAAAATAATTGCCATCCCACTTGATCGCAAAGCCCGTGAGCGTTTGCGGCTCTTGCAGATCCACCATGAGCCACTGCGTTGGTTCGCTGGTGTTGAGCGGGCCGCTCGCCCAGAAGGTGCAGGCACTGCCATCCACCGCGCGCGCCGCCGAATTTCTGCCGCTGGCGCTCGAAGCCGTTGCTGTTTTCGCAAAGGCCAAATTCACCGGAAAGGCCTCGCTGTCTGCCAGGGCGGTGAAAATCACCGTGCTATCCAAACCTGCGACTTTCGCCTGGACCGTCGTGGTCCCTGGCAGCGCGCCGAGAGCAAGAATAGCCGCTGCGCGACCATTCAGAGCCGTGCGCACCGGCTGGGCGGTGACGAGAGTGCCTTCTCCGCTGCTCACCGTGAAAGTGACTGCCGCGTCACTCACCGCATTGCCATTGCGGTCCGTGACTTTGACTTCCAGTGCGGCAGGCAGTGTCGCGCCCGGCCGGCCGCTTTGGCAATCACCGCCGGTGACCTTTATTTGTGCCGGCTGGCCGATGATCTTGAAGGTCGAGTCACAGATGTCGCTGGGATAGCGATCAATCGCGTCGGAGAGGCGGATCAGCGCGGCGGAGGTTGGTTCCACATTCACCCGCCAGAGATAAAGGCCGGTGTTTGGCTCGCTGCTGGAAAGGACCTGCCAGCTTTCGCCCGCGTCCGCGGAATACTCCAGCTTCACCGGATTGTTGGGATTGATCAACTCCCTCGCCCAGGTGATGGCATAGCTGGAGTCCACCTTCCAGGCTTCGCTGCCGGTCGGTGATTGCAGGATGGTGGAGTCTGCCGCCGCCGGCGCAATCTGCAACTCGTTGACGCGATAAAGGTTCTTCCGTGCCTCGGTCATGTGGAGACGAACATAGCGCGCCATGGCCGCCGGGAAAACGAAACGCTCGGTGCCGCCCTTGCCTGCCGCTTGCGTGTACACCGTGGTCCAGTTTGCGCTGTCGCTGGAGAGCTGAAACGCATATGCGCGCGCAAAGAAATTGCCGTCCCACTTGATCGTCGCGCGGTCGATGAGCTGCGGCGTATCCAAATCGACCAGCAGCCAGGCGGTTTGGTCGCCGCTGGCGAGCGCGCCACTGGCCCAAAAACTGCAATTATTGCCATCGGTTGCGCGGCCGGGCGGGTTGTTGCCGGTAACGCTCGAAGCGCTCGCCCTTTTGCGCCAGGCCGCGTTGCTCGCGAATTCCTCCACGTCGGCCCAGGCCTCGAAGACCACGGTTGAATCCAGGTTGCCGACGCTCGCGCTCACCGTGTTGCTGCCGTGCGCGGGCCCCAGGGTGAGCTGGGTTTGCGCGCGGCCATTGAGTGCTGTGAGTACCGGCTGCGTCGTGGACAAACTGCCGTCGCCGGCGGTAACCTGAAAAGTGACGGCTGCCCCACTGACGGCATTGCCGTTGATGTCTGTGATTTTGACCTCCAGAGCGTTGGGCAGGGTTGTGCCCGGCCGGCCGCTCTGGCAATCACCACCGGTGACTTTGATTTGTGCCGGCGGGCCGATGATTTTGAAAGTCGAATCACTCTCGTCGCTGGGCTGCCCGTCAGTCGCATCGGCAATGCGCACGCGGGCAGTGGAGGTGGGCGCGGCATCGACTCGCCATGAGAACTGGCCATCGTTTTCCGTCTGCGCAACGAGCACCTGCCAGCTTAGGCCGCCGTCGCCCGAATACTCGATCGTCACCCGCTCGGCGAGATGGCTATTCTCCGCGGTCCAGGTGATGATGTAGGTGGAATCCACCTGCAGCGCCTCACCGCCAGTGGGCCGCTGCAAATTCAGTCTGGCTTCCGGCCGGCCGCGGTAATCGACAAATGCCGTCTGCAATCCCAGGGCGCTGGCGATGGCACCCCAATCGTAGCAATGGGCATTGCGGTCGGTATTCTGCGCGAAGAAGGAACCGTTGGGAAGATTGGGCAGCGCTGCCTGCACAATCTCGATGCCATCGGTGTCCCGGGTTGAGCCGGAGAACTTCCCCAGCCACGCGAAGGTCCGTCGGTCAAACACTTCGTACTCGGTTGGACTGGCGATCTGATCGGAGACGATCACGTAGCCCGTGCCGGCGCCTGTCTCATAGATTTGGATGCCTTCCGGCTCTTTCACAAAATAACCCTGGCCAAAACGCTGCAGAAGATTACCGTAGAGATCGAGCACCATCACCTCACGGCGCGACTCATCGCAGAGCAGAATGCGGCGATGATATTGATCGATGGTAATCGATTCCAAAACGGTCTGGGTCGCGAAGGTTCGCTGCAGCACGCCCTGTACGCCCTGGCCCTGGGGCAGGAGATTGAAGATCAACACGTCGTCGGTTGGGCCGCCGTTGTCGGTCACGAAAACCTGGAATTGATCACCCTCCCAATAGGTCGCCACGCCATAAGGCTCAATCATTGCAGGGTCGGTGACGCTGCCCATGTACGTTTCGTCCGGCACCGACCAAATGGCCAGGCGGTTGTTGTCGCGGTCGGCAACGATCAGCAGATCCCGCACGCCGCTGCCGGTCGGCACGTTGTAGCCGACGTCGACGCCGTTGGGATAGCGCAACTGACCGGGGCCGCTGCCGGTGCTGCCCAAACGCCCGAGGAATTTGTTGAGGACGGGATCGTGTTTCTCGAGATAGTTCTTGGTTTTGTCGGTGATGTAAAGAATGCTTTGAGTGGGTGTGGGCGCGACCCACATGGCAATTGAGTCGACCCGGCCATGGCCGGCGACGATGGTGGTTTCATAAAACAGCGGCACGGTGACCGCAGCGCCCAACAAGAGGCTGGCAACCAACAGTGACGGGATCATGTGCCTGATCGCGCCACGAAAGCCTTTCCCCTTCATTAAATCGCTCCGGAAATTGCAGACAGGAATCCGTCGTTTGATCAGTTCTATGGTGCGGCTGGCGGGCGTCCTTGTCAGGCCATTGCCGGGGTCCATCTGAGAGATTGCTCTTGAGAGATAAAAGCCAAGCGGTGAGGTGACAAATCAAAAGTGGGAGGGAGCCCTCACGTATCTGCAAAGCTTCCCCGCCAACGCTTCGCCTGCCGTGCAGGCATGGCACGCAACTGCAGTGGGGGCACGACTGAACCGAGCCGGCCCGATGCCGGGGAATCGTCGCAAATCACCCCTCGCCGGCGCGCGAGTGGGGAGGTGCAGAGAAGGATGAAGGGGCCGGCGCCTGATCGGCCAGCCTGCGCAGACAGGTTGCGCCACCTGCCAGGCTCCTGCGCGCCGTGAGCCGGAGGCCGGCTGCGGTCAAGTCAATTGGCCGCGGCATTCCCCTCGGCGATCTTCACAGCTTCCCATTTGCCTTCAAAAGGCCGCCCGCCTTCGCGACCCTGGAAGACACTGAGAATCTTGTCGCCGCGCAGACGCGCCTCATGACGATACGTCACTTGCAGGCCGCGCGCTGATTCGAAATTGAGTTGAAAGGTGAGCAGGCCGTCTTGCAGGCGGACCTTGTTCAGATTCTGCTTTCCCATTTCGCCGCCGTCATCCTGGAGGTGGCCGGTCAGACGGTTGTTGCGTACTTCCAGAGTGAGGGTCCAATCGCGCACGGGATCCATACGGTTCTCGCGGATGCCCTTGCCTTGCCACGTGCCCACCCACGGCTGCAGCTCGGGCGCCGTCGCAGTCTGGCGTGCGCCGCCACATCCCATCAACGAAAACACAGCGAGCAGGAAAAAAATGTACCGCATGAGGAGGTGCCTTTCGTGCCTGGTTTTCACGAGTAATTACAAAGGAGACGGCCCGGCCGGAGCCGGAAATCACGTCACAGAATCAAGCTTCTAATTGGGAACGTACCGGCAAGCCCGGCAATTTGCGGTCTGCCGTGGAATTGAATCGGGGGGTTATTCCGGCGAGATATCGCGGACTTGAGCTTGTGCGCGGCCGCGGCCAAATTGAATGCGGATGCCGTCCTCGGGCTGCAATTGTCCAGCCTGCCGCACAAGTGCGCCGTCCTCTTCCTTGAACACCAGTGCAAAGCCGCGCTGGAGTACGCTGGCGTGACTCAGAGCCTGCAGACGCTGGTAGGCGGTCTCCAGGTCACGCTGCCGCCGTTCCAACAGCAATTCGAAGCTGCGCAGCATTTGACGATGGCAGTCATCCAGTTCCTGGCTGCGCTGGTGAATGAGATCAAGCGGCCGGCGCAGGCCATAGCTGGCGGCGATGCGGCGCAGTCGTTCGCGCTGCGTCTGTAATTGGCGCTGCAGCGCGGAATGGCCGCGCTGCAATTGCTGCCATAAGTGGCGGCTGACCTCAGTGGCGTCCGGCACCACCAACTCGGCTGCCGCCGAGGGCGTGGGCGCGCGCAGGTCGGCCACAAAATCGCTGATGCTGAAATCGATCTCATGGCCGACCGCCGAGACCACCGGCAATTCGCTGGCATAAATCGCGCGCGCCACAATTTCTTCGTTGAACGGCCAGAGGTCTTCCAGGGAGCCGCCGCCGCGGCCGACGATAATCACGTCGACTTCGCCGTGCGCATTGAATTCCTGCAGCGCCAGTGCGATTTCTTCCGCCGCGCCTTCGCCCTGCACCCGCACCGGCCGCAGAACAATTTCGATGGGCGGCCAGCGCCGCCGTAACACGCTCACCAGATCACGCAGCGCCGCGCCGGTGGGAGAGGTTACAATGCCCACGCGCCGGGGAAACGCGGGCAGCTCCACTTTGTGGTCTGCATCGAACAATCCCTCACTCTGCAGGCGCAACTTCAGACGTTCGAACGCAAGCTGCAATGCGCCCACGCCCGCCGGTTGCATGGTCCAGGCTTCGAGTTGATAGTAGCCGCGCTTTTCGTAGACCGTGACTTTGCCGTGAATGACCACCTGCATGCCGTCACGCGGGGCAAAGCGCAGGTAGCGATTGCGGCCCGCCCACATGACGCAGGGAATCTGCGCCTCGCTGTCTTTCAGTGAAAAATAGAAATGTCCGGAGCTGTGATGTTTGAAATTGGAGATCTCGCCGGTGAGCCAGACGGGCGGCAAACCGTCTTCCAGCAGCGCTTTGATTTCCGCGGTCAGCGCGGAAACCGTCAGCAGGTGGTCGGCGGCCTCGTCCAGGAGAGCGGGCGCGTTTGTCTTGCTGGCGTTCACGGCAGCGCCTCGGGAAAGGTGAGGGCGGGAGGCTCGGCGTCGAAACCGGCATCGAATTTTTCCGCGGCCGAGCGCTTCTCCAGCGGCAGATCGATGGTAAAAATGGTGCCGCTGCCGGGCGCTGACTGTACGGAGATTTCACCACCATGATCGTTGACGATCTGCCGGCAAATGGCCAGGCCGAGGCCGGTGCCGTAGGTTTTGGTGGTGAAGAAAGGCTTGAAAATATCCTCGATGATGTCCGGCGGAATGCCGCTGCCGGTGTCGCGCACGGTGATGCGGGCGAACCGCTTCGACCACAGCAGCGTGCGCAGCTCCAGCACGCCGCCGCCTTTCATCGCCTGAATGCCGTTGCGGAAGAGATTGACCAGCAGTTGATTGATCTGAATCGGATCGATCCACATCTTGGGCAGGCCGGGTGCCAGGTTGCGCCGGATTTCGACCTGCCGCTCCCGGGCCTCGTCGTGCAGCACACGGCAGACTTCTTCGATCAAATGATTGAGATCGGCGAGCTGCAGGGAAGGTTTGGGCAGTTTGGAGAAATCCAGGACGTTGGCCAGGATTTTTTCCAGACGAATGACTTCTTCCATGATCACGTTGGTGATCTGGCGCGCCGACTCGTGTTCCTGCAATTGCCGGTTCAAGGAGCGCGCAAATCCGCCGATGGTGACCAGCGGGTTGCGGATTTCGTGCGCCACGTGCGCCGCCATGTTGCCGATCGCCGCCAGGCGTTCGGCGTGCACCAGGCGATCATGCGTGGCCTGCAACTGCTCGTAGGCATGCTCGAGTTTGCGCTTTTCCAGCTCCAGCCGGCGATAGGCGTCCGCCTTTTCAATGGCCTGCGCCGCCTGGCTGGCAAACAACTCGAGCAACGAAATCAGGTCCGCTTCGATCGGTTGCGAGCTGAAACGGTTGTCGGCCAGCACCACGCCCTTGAGGCGATCCTTGGCAATCAGCGGCACGGCGACGAAATCATCGAGCTGCAAGGCGCGGAAGACTTTGCGGCAACTGGGATGGTCGTTGCGGCCGGGCAGGCCGCGATAGGTGTGCTTGCGCAGAATCTGGCGGACGAAATCCGACTCTTGAATGCCGAGCGGCAGAATTTGCTCGCGCACGATCAAGTCCAAACGGGAAGGGGAGGCCGGGCGGCGCTTGCCGTATTTCTCCAGGAAATCCTCCAGCGAGAGATGCTCGCGCTCGAAGGTTTTCCAAATCTCCTCGGCCTCCCTGGCGTCGAATGGGCCGACGCCCATTTTGCCCACCAGATGCTGGCCGGAGGAATCGGTCAGGAAGATCATGGCGCGGGTGAACCCGAGCGCCGGCCCGGCGGTGGTGCTGGTGAGGATGAGATGCAGCAAATCGTCGAGATCGACCAGGCTCTGCAGGGCCAGGCCGATGGTGGAGAGCATCTGCAGTTGCTCATCGCGCTTGTGGGTTTCGGTAACGTCTTCGACAATCCCCACCACGCCTTCGACCTCGTCGGTGGATTTCCTCACCGGCACGCAGTGAATGTTCAGAACGCGGCGCCGCTCGGAGTGCTTGCGGTGATGAAAATAGCGGATTTTCCAGGGCTTTTTGCCGGTAAGCACGCGCGCGACGGCAGTGCGCAGAAAGGTGTCGCGCAGCCGTGGGTCGTCAGCCACGCGGCAATGGCGCATCTCGTTCGGGCTGTCGAAGCCCAGCAGCCGCGCCAGCACATGATTGACGTGCCGCAGGCTGCCGTTTTCGTCGGTGGAGAAAATGCCGATGGGCGCGGTGCGCATGACCAGCTCGAGATGGTCGCGCGTAATCTCGACTTCCTCGCGCAGTTGCTGGTTGCGCAGGCGGATGTCGTGAATGATGAAGACATTCTCGATGACGTTGGTCAGCTCGCGCAAGCCGAAGGGCTTTTGCAGGTAGGCGCTCACCCCGCGTTCGAGCAGGGTGGTCTTCATCAGCTCGTCACCGCCGCGCGCGGTGAGCATGATCACGGGCGTGTCCTGCACCGCGCGATAGGCCGGATTGCCGGTCAGCTCGTTGAAGGCGCTTTCACCGTCCATCTCCGGCATCATGAAATCGAGCAACACCAAGTCCGGGCGATGCGTGAGGATCATCTGCAAGCCCGTGGCCGCGTCGTATGCCGAAAGCAGCGCGTAGCCGGATTTCTCGAGATGCGCCCGGGTGAGATCATGCATCGTGGCGTCATCATCGATCAGCAGAATGGTGCGTGGAGAGCTACCAGCCATGGAACACTCAAGGGGATCTTGCGCGAAAACAAACGGGCGTCCCGCCTGGCACCGTCAGCATGTGTCATGCTGCGCCGCCCGCGAGACGCCCGCTGCGGTTAACGGATCTTCTTCTTGTGCCGGTTTTTCCGCAAACGTTTCTTGCGTTTGTGAGTAGCAATTTTATGCCGTTTGCGCTTCTTGCCGCTGGGCAAATGGCTTCACCTCCTTCGGGCGTGAGATATATGATGCGATTATTTTTTTCAATCAATGGCAGCCGCAGGTGCCGCCGCAGCAATGACCGCCGGTGGGGAGATCCGCCGGCGCCGCCGCGGAACCCGCGCTCGTGCCCGTCGCAAAGACGGAGAGCAGGCGGTTGACCTCCTGCGCCCCGCAGCGCGGGCAGCGCAACAGCAGCGCTTCACTGTCGCGGATGAGTTGCTCGAACTGCGTCTCGCATTTCTGGCAGCGATATTCGTAAATCGGCATAATCACCTCAGAGGATCATTTGATAACGGAGCACGGGCAGCGTCTGCAAGCGAATGAGATGCTGCTCCACATCGCCGAAGAGCAGGTCCCACATCGTGGTCTTGCGCTGTGGCGGTTTCACCACCCGCGCCTTGCCGGCGATGCCGCCGCGTTCGCCCGCGAGTTTCACGGCGTCTTCATAGGTTCCCAAAACATCGATGAGCTTGTGCGCCTGTGCCTGCTGGCCGGTAAAAATGCGGCCGTCGGCAAATTTCAGCACCTCGGCTTTGGGGAGATCGCGCTCGCGCGCGACCACCTCCACGAACTGGTCATAGGCGTCGTTGACATATTCCTGCAGTTGGCGCCGATCATCCTCATTCATCGGCCGGAAGGGCGAGCCGCTGTCCTTGTATTTGCCGCTCTTGATGACTTCAAAGCGCACGCCGATCTTCTGCAGCAATTCGGTGGCATTGATCATTTCCGCGATGACGCCGATACTGCCGGTGGTGGTGCCGGGATTGGCCATGATGGTGTCCGCACCGCAGGCGACATAGTAGCCGCCCGAGGCCGCCACCGAACCCATGGAAGCCACCACAAACTTGCCGCGGTCGCGCACGCGCCGCACCGACTCGTAAATCTCCTGGCTGGC
>JBBIKM010000195.1:0-11695 GCA_037445455.1 bacterium
CGAGGGCGGGGGAGCGTGACCGCGACGTATGCCGCCGCGCCGCCCGGCTGCACCCGGCCGATAATCACGCCCTTGATGCCCCACCGCCGCGCAAAGGAATCATCGACGATGCCCACGCCCAAGCCCGGGCGAATGACCTTGCCATAGCGGATCAACTGCGGCACCACGCGCTTGACGATGTTCACCGGCACCGCGAAGCCAATGCCGGCATTCGAGCCGCTGGTGCTGTAGATGGCGGTGTTGATGCCGATCAATTCCCCCAGGGAATTCAGCAGCGGCCCGCCCGAGTTGCCGGGATTGATGGCGGCGTCGGTTTGAATCACGCCTTCGATCGTGCGATTGTTGCCGGATTTGATCTGGCGGCCGAGCGCGCTCACCACGCCCGTCGTCAGGGTCTGATCCAGGCCGAAGGGATTTCCGATCGCAATCACCTTCTGGCCGACGCGCAAGTCATCGGACGTGCCGATGGCCACCGGCGACAGCTTCGCGCGCGGCGCGTTGATCTTGACCACCGCAATATCCTTGCTTGGTTCGGTGCCGATCAGCTCGGCGTCATACGTCGAGTTGTCGCTCAGGGTCACGCTCCAGGCATTGCCGTCCTGCACCACGTGATAGTTGGTGACGATGTAGCCGTTGTCATCCCAGATGAATCCGCTGCCCGAGCCTTGCTGCACTTCGAAGACATCCAGCGAAAAGAAGTCGCGGCGCAGCGCTTTGTTGACGATGAACACCACCGCGGGCGAGGAGCGCTGAAAGATTTCGATGGTGTTGCGCTCGTCAGCCAGCAGCGCGCTGGTTTCCGAACGCGCGGCCACCGGTGTGATCGTCAGCGAATCCCGGCTGGCGGCCGGCGCCTGGCGGGTGGGCGTGGGAGAATGGAAGTAAACAGTCGCAATGAGGACGCCTGCGACGATGCCGATAATCAAGCTCGGCAACAAAGAGGAACGATGCCGTGACATGACGAACAGTCCTTATGATGATTTAAAATGATGAACGGAGAGTGATGAATGCGACCGCGGCCGTCCGGCTGGTTGACTGGACGGCATGCACACCTGCCGGCAGGCGAAAGCTTGCCCCGCCGCCAAAGCCCGCCGCGGCTACTTCATGAAAGCTTTGTATTTCGCAAAAGGATCCAGCGCCTCAAGGCCGTCCGTGGTCGGGCCGGCAATCTGTTGCACCGCAACAATGCGTTTTTCCTCCAAACTGAGATGGATGCGGAACTTGCGGCCGGCCACGGTCTCGACGAAGATGCCCTGATGGCCGGGGCGGAAGAACTCCACCTGCAGGCAGTTGGTGTCGAGATTGAAGGTCTCGGCGACCCGCGCGATCTCCTCCTCATCAAAATGGAATCCGGCTTCGGAGTAGGTCATGTACTTTGCCTCCCTGGCATGGCCGTGAATCGGGTGAGTTTGACCGCGAGAACCTGCGCAGCAGGTTCGGCAAATATTACCGATTTGCGCCTGAACGTGCAAGCCTTTTTTCTCATTGCATTCCCACAGCGACCGGATTATATTGCGGCATTGCCAAATTCCTTTTGCGGTCATGAAAATCAGATGAAGGCGAGGGTGTCACCGCCCATGCGAGTTGCGTTGGATAAACTGCATTATGAAAACCGGCTGTGGCAGCAGGGCCTGCAACACGTCGCCGGCGTGGATGAGGCGGGCCGCGGCCCGCTGGCCGGCCCGGTGGTGGCGGCCGCCATCATGTTCCCGCCCGGCGAGTGCATCCCCGGCGTCGATGACTCCAAGAAACTCAGCCCGCGGGCGCGCGCCGAGGTGTATCCGCTTTTGATCGAGCGATGCACCAGTTACGCGATCAGCATCGTCAATGCCGAAGAAATCGACCGGCTCAACATTTTCCAGGCCACCCAGATGGCGATGCGCGAGGCCATTGCCGGGCTTGCGCCCCGGCCCGAGCACGTGTTGATCGACGGCCACCGGCTGCTGGGCTGTGCATTTCCGCACACCGCCATCGTCAAGGGCGACCGGCTGTCGTTTACCATCGGCGCTGCTTCGATTCTCGCCAAAGTCGTGCGCGACGAGATCATGCGCTATTATCATCGCCGCTTTCCGCAATACGGTTTCGATCAGCACAAGGGCTACGGCACGGTCGCGCATCTCGCCGCGCTGAAAAAACTCGGGCCGTGCGCCATTCATCGCCGGTCATTCAAGCCGCGCCGCCCGGCCGGCAGGGAGTAAAGCGTTCTGCGGCTTCGGTCGCCGTTTACCGCGTTTCTTTTGGGGAGGGCAACAATGAGTCAAGCGAGCAACAAGCTGGGCAACTGGGGCGAGCAGCGCGCCGCCGAATATCTCGAAGCGCTCGGCTACACCATCGTGACCAGCAATTTCCGCCACGGCCACGGCGAAATCGACCTGGTGGCGGAGCACGACGGCATGCTGGTTTTCGTCGAGGTGAAGACGCAAAGCTCGGAGGCCATGGGCGAGGCGTTCAACTGGGTGACCCGCCGCAAGCAGCGCCAAATCGGCCGGGTGGCGCTGGCCTATCTCACGGTCCACAAGATCGAAAACCGCGACTGCCGCTTTGACGTGATCGCGGTGGCGCGCCGCGGCGGTGAGGTCGAAATCAAACATCTGCCGAATGCGTTTTGGCTGTGAAGCGGATGAACGCCGTCGTGGATGAACCCGGCCATGCCGATCCGATTTTCTCCAGGGAGTAACTGCCATGCCTCAGCCGCCATTTGCTTCTACTGATGATTCCAAGAAGCTGCTGCCCCGCTGGCAGCCGCAGATTCAGCAACAGCTCCACGCCGAGCTGAAAAAAGCCGGCTCCAGCTTGAAACAGCGCTCGCAACAGCCTATGCCAATTGTCAGCCAAGCTGTCAATTGCAGCCCTTCGGGCAGCACAAAAATTTTCCAGCCGATGGAAAAACCCAACTGATGAGGCACACATACCAGTTGGGTTCTTCTATCAGTTGCAAAAAGGTAGAATTCTTTTCCAAGTTTGAAAAGCCAATCACATTCTGCATGTGGCGCCTCACGACACGGCGGCATTTCCTGTGCTGCCCTGCTGCAAGAATCCTCTTCTGCACGGGGCTGGCACACCGGCCGGGGAAGATCCTTGACAGGATGACGATGATGTGAGGCTGAATTCAGGAGCTTATCGACATGGCAATGATCGCGCTTTCTCCCAAATCCCGACAACCGGCGCTGCCATGGCGCCAGAAAACCTGCTCACCCGCCTGGAAGATTTCATCGTGCGGTATTTACCTCATCTCGAAAGCTTTCCGCGCAACTACAAATTCCTGCTCGGTGACCGCAGCGTCAAGATTCTGCTCTCTGCGTGAGCGGAGTCATCTGGTCAGGCAAAGGGCCGGCCTCATGGCAGCCATGGGCAAGAAATAGTCTGAATGGAACAGCACAAGGAACGGTTCCATGAAATCCCTCACCGAATATCTCTGGTTCAACACTCCGCATCGCCGGGACTACCTCAACATCACCGACCAAGTCGCGGCGCTGGTGGCCAAGAGCGGCGTGCAAGAAGGGCTGGTGCTGGTCGCGGCGCAGCACATCACCGCCTCGGTGTTCATCAACGACAACGAGTCCGGCCTGCTGCAGGATTTCGATGCCTGGCTGGAAGGCCTGGCGCCGCACGCGCCGACTTCGAAATACCGCCACAACCGCACCGGCGAAGACAATGCCGACGCCCATCTCAAACGCCAGGTGATGGGCCGCGAAGTGGTGGTACCCATCACCAACGGCAAACTCGATTTCGGGCCGTGGGAGGAGATCTTCTACGGGGAATTCGACGGCCGCCGCAAGAAACGGGTGGTGGTGAAGATTATTGGGGAGTGAGGGGCCAACAAAAATCTTGCGAATGATGGCGCGATAAACTAGGTTGCGCGTGAAGGGTAAAGCGCTGTCTTGGTGGTGATGCACAAACAGGAGGTCTCGCAATGGAAATTTCCTCAGATGATATTCGGCCTGTAACAGATCTCAAGAATAAGTCAACCCAGCTCTTGCGGCAGGTACAGCGAACACGCCGGCCGATTGTGTTGACCAAGGACGGAAAACCTGCGGCCGTGTTGTTGAATGTGAAGGCCTTTGGAGAACAGTTGGCCTCGAAGCGATTGGCGCGTCTGCTGAGAGAGGCTGAGAAAGAACTTGCCGCAGGAAAAGGGCGGGATATCGATGACTTCTTCAGCGAGTTTGCCAGGTCGCATCAACTATAAGGTTCGCATCTTGCCGGCGGCCGAACGGGATTTCGCGAGAATTTTCGCCTATCTTGCCGAAGACAATTCCCAGGCTGCAGCAAGGTTTTTCCGCAAACTCCGACAGACGGTGCAAACCCTCAGGTGGTCGCCCCAGCGCTGCGCCAAAATTTCGTAGAAAATCGCGGGCAAGTACGAATACCGCCATTTGCTGGTGAAGCGATACCGCATCATCTTTTGCATCATCGCGGACACTGTCTGGGTGATGCGGATCATTCATGGCGCTCAATTCCTGGATGCCGAGAGTCTCTTGTTTGAGCTCAAATGAAAAAGCCGGAGGGCAATCTCTCCGGCTTTCTTGTTTCGCCAGCCGCCTGGATGCATCATCACCGCATGCTTGCACCTGCACCGGAGCCCTCCGGGATGACCAGCGCGCATGAAGTGGTGATCAGAGCAGGAACGTCAGCGGCCGCGCAGTCGAATATCCCCGCCGCTGGTGCGCAACGTCAGCAGCGGCCCGCCGCCGTTGAGCTTGCCCTGCAGTTTGCCCTCGCCAACCGCGCCTTGCACGGTAATGGGCAAGTCGCTTTCAACGTCCCCTCCGGAAGTCCGCGCATCAATATCGGCCTTGATTCCCGGCGCCAGATAAACCGCGATGCCGCCGCCGGAGGTGGAAAGATCACAGGGCGCATCGAACTGTTCGAGCAATTCCGCGCTCAGTGAGCCGCCGGAAGTGCTCGCCGTGACCGAGCCGCGCAAACGCCGCAGCGTAACCCCACCGCCCGAGGTGTGCGCGCGCAAACTGCCGGCGGCGCCGTCCACGCTGATCGAGCCGCCCGAGGTTTCGACCTCGACCTCGCCGTCCACCTCGCCGACGGTGATGCTGCCGCCACTGGTGTGTGCCGCCAGCCGGCCCTTCGCCTGCCGCAGGTCAATGCTGCCGCCGCTGGTGCGCGCGTCCACCGGACCCTCGATCCGGCCGAGCGTGAGCGAACCGCCGCTGGTTTTCACGCGCGCCTCGCCGATGAGATTATCCACCGCGATGCTGCCGCCCGCCGTGTTCAAATCGAGATTGTACTTCTGCGGCACCGACAGGTGGAATTCGACTTGCAGCCCATCGTTGTTGCCACCCCACCAGCGCCGGCTGCCGCCATGCATCTTGGCGGTGATGGCAACGCCATTGGCTGTTTGATTGTAAGTGATCTCATAGTCCTTGAACAATTCGCCCGCCCGGCGCCGCGACCGGCCTTCCACCCGTTTGATCACTTCGACCCGGACTTCGTCTTTGGCCCACGAGGTCACCTGCACCGAACCAAAATCCGCGCGCAATTCCAGCCAGCCGCCGGGTTTGACGGTAAAGGATTTTTCACTGCGCTCCTCCTGCGCCACGGCCAGCAGGGGCAGCACCAGCCAGGCCAGCAGGATTGCACGGCACCAAATGTTTTTGCGATGAGGCATGTTCTCTTCCTCCTTGGTGAGATTGATGAGGCACTGCACGACGCCGTGTCTTACGTCCTGCCTTTTCGCAGGTTTCTTGCGGGCAACGTCCGGCAGCATCGGCAGTCCTGAGTTGCGGCTCTGCCAGCGTATGACTCTGGAAAAATGAGCGCAACCGCGAAGTTTCTGCGCACCTGACACGCTTGCAGTCTGGCAGACTGCACCACGCTTCACCCTCCGAACTCTTCAATAGACAATTCCGTTGCAGAAATCGTTTGCAGGCAATCTGGCTCTTGCCTTTTGATTTTTTTGTGCTACAATACAGCCAGAAAATACTGCACCTGTCACTGCAGCCAGTAGGAATCATGATATGCGCCGTTTCTTCAACTTTTCCGGAAAGTCCGGAGTCGTACCGTTGCTGGTGTTGAGTTGCCTGTTGAGTCTGTTCTTTGGGTTGTCGGTGGAGCGCAAGTCGCTTGCCGGGCGTGAAGCCAGTCGCCAGCGGGCGCACGCCGAGCACAAAGCCCGGGCGAAACGATATCCCTCTGATTGGGCCTGGCGGCAACGCACGTTTCCCCATGGCACCGCCGACAAGACTGCACATCTCGAGGCGCTCGCCCAGGCGCGCCGCTTGCGGCAATTGCACAAACCCAGCCAATCTGCTGCCCGCTGGCGCTTTGCCGGGCCGCTCAATATCGGCGGCCGCATTTCGGATATCGAATTCGATCCGCTTGATCCGCGCCTGGTTTATGCCGGCGCCGCCACCGGCGGCGTGTTCAAATCCGTGGATGGCGGCGAAACCTGGCTGCCGGTCTTCGATGAGCAGGCGGTTTTGCCCATCGGCGATCTTGCGGTCGATCCCAACCAGTCCGGCGTGATCTACGCCGGCACCGGCGAGGCCAACGGCGGGCATAACAATTTTCCCGGCGGCGGCGTGTTCAAATCCAGCGATGGCGGAACGACGTGGCAATTCCTCGGCCTGGCGGCGACCACCTCGATTGGGCGCATTCTTGTCGATCCCTCCAACTCGCAACGGGTGTTCGTCGCCGCCATCGGAGATTATTTTGCGAAGGATTCCGACCGCGGGGTTTATCGCAGCGATGATGCCGGCGCGAGTTGGAAGAAAGTGTTGTTCATCAATGACTCCACCGGCGTGATCGATCTCGTCATCAATCCGGAAAATCCGGCGATTCTCTTTGCGGCGGCGTGGGAACGCATTCGCCCGCCGAAGTTCAACACCCACCTGTACGGCCGCGGCAGCGGCATTTACCGCAGCAGCGACGGCGGTGACACCTGGCAGCGCCTGGGAGCGACGCACGGTCTGCCCGACGGCCGCAGTGATCTCGGCCGCATCGGACTGGCGCTCTGTGCCACCCAACCCAACCAGCTCTATGCCCTCTTCACCAACTCGCGCTATACCTACGACAGCATCTATCGCTCGCAAGACGGCGGTGACACCTGGCAGCGCACCGACTTGAACCGCCTGTTGGGCAATGGCTTCGCCAACTTCAGTTGGTATTTCGGCAACATTCGCGTCGACCCGAATGATCCCGCGCGTGTTTTTGTGCTGGATTTGACCCTGCAGATTTCCGAAGACGGCGGCTCGCAATGGCAAGCGGTGGGCACTTCGCACGTCGATCACCATGCGCTGACCTTCGACCCCTCCAATCCGCAACGCCTGCTCGTCGGGCACGACGGCGGCATCGACATTTCCGAAGACGGCGGCTGGAGTTGGCGAAAGGTGGCCTTGCTGCCGGTCACACAATTCTATCAGATCACCGTCGATGCCTCCAACCCCGGCCACTTGCTGGGCGGCACGCAGGACAACGGCACGCTGCGCACGCGCACCGGCAGCGTGGATGATTGGGAGGAAATTTACGGCGGCGACGGCTTCTATGTGATCGTCGATCCCACCAATCCCAATATCATCTATGCCGAGTCGCAATTCGGCGCCCTGGGCAAGTCCACGGACGGCGGCCTGACTTTCAGAGCCGCACTCAACGGCATCGATCCCAATGAGCCGACAAACTGGGCGACGCCGGTGGTGATGGATCCCAACAACAATGCGGTGTTGTACTACGGCACCAATCGCATCTATCGCACCACCAACGGCGCCACCTCCTGGCAGCCCATCAGCGGTGATCTCACCGACCGCGAGCCGGGCTCGCGGCTGGGCACGATCACAACCATCGCGGTGGCGCCCACGAATTCCGCGGTGATCTACGCCGGCACCGATGACGGCAACGTGTGGGTGTCGAACGACAACGGCGAATCCTGGCAGGATGTTTCTGCGGGCCTGCCCTACCGCTGGGTCACGCGTGTGGCCGTCGATCCCACCGATGAGAATATTGCCTACGTCACCTTCTCGGGTTTGAAATGGAGCTCGCCGCAGCCGCACGTGTTTCGCACGCAACACATGGGGCTGATTTGGGAAGACATCAGCGCCGGCCTGCCGGATGCGCCGGTGAACACCATTGCGATCGATCCCGCTTATCCGAATTATTTGTATGTCGGCACCGATGTGAGCGCCTACTATTCCCCAAACGCCGGTGGCGATTGGTATCCGCTCGGTGAGGGGTTGCCCATGGTTTCGGTTTATGATTTCGCCATTCACCCGGAAAGCCGGCTGCTGGTGGCCGGCACGCACGGCCGGTCGATGTATGCGCTGGATCTTGACCAGCTCACGCACGTGGAGACGCCGCGCGGAACCCTGCCGGCGACATTCACGCTCGAACAGAACTATCCCAATCCTTTCAATCCTGCAACCCGGATCGTCTATTCGGTGGCGGGCAGTGAAGCTCTGGTGCCGGTGAATTTGGCCGTCTATGATGCGCAAGGCCGTCAGGTGGCAACCTTGGTGGATGAGCGCCAGCCGGCCGGACGCTACGAGCGACAGTTCAACGGCGCGGGGCTGGCCAGCGGGCTTTATCTCTACCGCCTGCGCGTGGGTGAGCGGAGTTTGCAGAGGAAGATGCTGTTCCTGCAGTGAGCGCCGGCTCCCGTGCCGCGGCGAAACAGGCGGCGTTGACGCGGAAGGGATTGGAGAGTTACCTCGAAAGGACGAGGACATGAAAAGAGGAACGAAGCGCGCGCTCGCAATGTGTGCGTTACTGTTGAGCACGTTCGGGCAACCCGGTTGCGGCATTTTCTCCAGCGACGAATCCGGCGATGACGGGAAGGCGAACCCAAATGGCGGCGGCACGCTGGCAGGAAGGCAGATTTTTCCCGCGGACAATCCCTGGAACACCGACATTTCCAGTGCGCCGGTGGATGCCAATTCCGAGGCCTTGCTGCGCAGCATCGGCTGGGAGACCGGGCTGCACCCGGATTTCGGCACGGTGTGGAACGGCGCGCCGAACGGAATTCCCTATGTGGTGGTTTCCGGGCAACAGCCCAAAGTCCCGGTGAGTTTCACCTACGCCGATGAAAGTGACCCGGGCCCTTACCCGATTCCGCCCGATGCTCCCATCGAAGGCGGACCGGCCAGTCGTGGTGATCGGCACGTCCTCGTGATTGACAAGGACAATTGGATGCTGTATGAGCTGTACGCGGCGTATCCGCAAAACGGGGGCACGAGCTGGCGCGCAGGCTCCGGCGCCATCTTCGACCTTGGCTCGAATCGCATGCGTCCCGCGGGCTGGACTTCTGCGGATGCGGCCGGCCTGCCGATCTTTCCCGGCTTGGTACGCTATGAAGAAGCCGTGGAGCAGAAAGAGATTCGCCATGCGCTGCGCTTTACCAGCGCCGTAACACGCCGGGCCTATGTTTATCCGGCCCGCCATTTCGCGAGCAATCGCACGGAAACAAACCTGCCGCCCATGGGCATGCGTGTGCGTTTGAAAGCGAACTACGACATTTCGGCGTTTCCCCCGGAAGTGCGGGTCATTCTCACAGCTTTGAAGAAGTATGGCATGTTCGTGGCAGACAACGGCTCTTCGTGGTACCTCAGCGGAGCGCCCGATTCACGCTGGAACGATGACAACTTGCACACGCTGCAGGCCGTGCGGGGCAGGGATTTCGAAGTGGTGCAGATGGAAAACGTGATTACCGAATGAGATTTGCATACCAATTGCGCGCGCTGCGAGGCCAAATCCCTGCTGCGGCACCAAGCTTTCGCAAACGCCGCGCGCAGTTACCGGACAACATTTTCCAAAGTCAGGGCTGCTGCTTATGCCTGAGAACCGTTTGATGATTGATCAGCCTGCCGTGGTTGCGGTCGTGATGGGCAGCAAATCGGATTGGGAGACCATGCGCCCGGCGGCGGAGGTGTTGAAGCAATTCGAGGTGCCGCATGAATGCCGCGTCGTCTCGGCGCATCGCACGCCGGCCTGGCTGGCGGAGTTTGCCGCGGCCGCGGAATCCCGCGGCCTGGAAGTGATCATCGCCGGCGCCGGCGGCGCCGCTCATCTTCCCGGCATGCTGGCGGCGCAAACGCTCGTGCCGGTGCTGGGCGTGCCGGTGCAAAGCAAAGCGCTCAACGGTTTGGATTCGCTGCTCGCCATCGTGCAAATGCCCGCCGGCATTCCGGTGGGCACGCTGGCAATCGGCACGGCCGGCGCAACCAACGCCGCGCTCCTGGCGGTGGCCATTCTTGCCAACCAGCGGCCGGAATTGCGCGAGAAGCTGCGGCTATTCCGCCAGCAGCAAACGCAACGAGTTTTGGACAATGCGGAACTGCGGCTGTAGGTGACTGCCATCTTGAAAGAAAAGTTGACATGAAGCATATCATTCCACCGGGCGCGACCATCGGCATTTTGGGCAGCGGCCAGCTCGGCCGCATGCTGGCGCTGGCCGCGCGGCGCATGGGCTATCGGGTGCATACGCTTTCGATCGACACCGATTCTCCCACCGGTCAAATTGCCGATCACGAAGTCGTTGCGGCTTACGACGATCTCGATGCCGTGCGTGATTTCGTGCGCCGGGTCAATGTCGTGACGTTCGAATTCGAAAACATCTCCGCCGAGGCGGTCGAGATTGCCGCAGCGCATGTGCCGGCGCATCCGAGCGCGCGCGTGTTGCACATCACGCAAAACCGGTTGCGGGAGAAGTCTTTCCTGACCAGCGCCGGACTGCCGGTGGCGCCCTTTCAGCCGGTGCAATCGCTGGAAGACTTGCGGCTGGCGCTGCAGCAAGTGGGCTTCCCGGCTGTGCTCAAGACCGCGGGCTTCGGCTATGACGGCAAAGGCCAGTCCAAGATCTCTTCATTGGCAGAGGCCGCCGCCGCCTTTCACCTGCTCGCAGGAGAAGAAGGCATTCTCGAGGCTTTTATCGATTTTGAAAAGGAAGTCTCGGTGGTGGCGGCGCGCGGGCAGGACGGCTCGTTTGCGCATTACGGCGTGATTGAAAACAGCCATCGCCGCCATATTCTCGATGTTTCCCTGGCACCCGCGGCAGTCTCTCCGAAAGTGGCGCGCGAGGCGGTGGACATGGCGCGCGTCATTTTGGAACAGCTCGAGGTGGTGGGCATTCTGTGTGTGGAGTTTTTTCTCACGCGTGATGAAAAACTCTATGTGAACGAGCTGGCGCCGCGGCCGCACAACTCCGGCCACCTGACCATCGAAGCCGCGCTCACCAGTCAGTTCGAGCAGCAATTGCGCGCCGTTTGCGGCCTGCCGCTCGGCGCCACCGACCAACTCCGCCCGGCCGCGATGGCCAATCTGCTCGGGGATTTGTGGGAAAACGGTGAGCCGGATTGGGCGGCGGTGGCCGCCTTTCCTGAGGTGAAGCTGCATCTCTACGGCAAACTGGGGGCACGCATTGGACGCAAGATGGGGCACGTCACCGCGCTGGCGGAGACGGCTGAAATCGCAGCAGAACGCGTGACCGCGGCTCGACTGGCGCTGCAGCGCCTGCCGAGGCCATGAATAACCTCGTGCAAATCTCCCTCTCGCTCAACCACGGCAGTGCCGTGGCTTGCTGTAAAGACCATCGCCAGCGGAAATGCCCTGTGAATCCCTTCTCGCTCAACCACGGCTGCGCCGTGGCTTGCTGCTGAAGCCATCGCCAGCGGAAATGCCCTGTGAATCCCTTCTCGCTCAGCCACGGCTGCGCCGTGGCTTGCTGCAAAAGTCATCACCATCGGAAATGCCC
>JBBIKM010000196.1:0-11625 GCA_037445455.1 bacterium
GACTCGTTTACGGTGAAAATGATTCGCGATGCCGTGACTTCTCCTGACGGCAAAACCCTTGTCTTCAGCGCGGCCGGCTCGCTGTGGAAGAAAGCCCTGCCCAACGGCAAACCGCAACGCCTGACCAACAGCGCATTGCATGAATTCTTTCCCTCATTCAGTCCCGACGGTTTGTGGATTGTGTATGCCGCCTGGAGTGACACCGCGCTGGGCGGATTATACAAGGTCAAACTGGACGGCCGCAATCCCGTCAAACTCACGCGCCGCAAGGGTTATTATCTCACCCCCTCGTTTTCACCGGACGGCCGGAAGATCGTGTATCAGCGCGACAACGGCAATTCCGTGTTGGGATTCGCGCATGGCGTGGAGCCGGGTTTGTATTGGATGCCGGCAGAGGGCGGTGAAGAGAATTTCATTCAAGAAGAGGGCTACGCCCCGCGCTTCAACCGCAAGGGCGATCGTATTTTCTTTCAAACCGGCGGCGGACTGGAGAAGAAATACAAAAGCGTTCGACTCGACGGCGGGGAAGAACGCACGCATTTCAATTTGAAGTATGTCAATCAAATCGCGCTGAGTCCCGATGAGCAATGGGTGGCTTTCACCGAGTTGTTCAATGCCTATATCGCGCCGTTTCCGCAAACCGGAGGGCCGATTGATTTGAACAATAGCACCAAAGCCGTGCCGGTGAAACGCGTCACGCGCGATGCCGGCGACTATCTGCACTGGTCCGGTGACAGTCAAAAATTATACTGGATGATCGGCCCGGAACTGTTCTCGCGCGAGCTGCGCCAGAGTTTTACCTTTCTGCCCGGCGCGCCCGACAGCGTGGCAGGTCCGGATTCCGTCGGGCTGCAAATCGGCTTGAAGCTGAAGACGGATGTTCCTGCCGGCAAGCTCGCATTCACCGGCGCGCGTCTGATCACCATGCGCGGCGATGAAGTGATCGAGAACGGCACAATCTTGGTCGAAGGCAATCGCATCGCCGCCATCGGCAGGGCAAACGAAGTCAATATTCCCTCAGATGCCAAGCGCATCGAGGCCACCGGCAAAACCATCATGCCGGGCATCGTGGACGTGCATGCGCATGCGAATCATTTCTTTGCCGGTTTACTGCCGCAGCAGAGCTGGGCCTATTTCGCCAACCTCGCCTACGGCGTGACCACGATGCACGATCCCTCGGCATACACGGAAACCGTGTTCACGCTGGCGGAGATGGTGGCGGCCGGTAAGATCACCGGGCCGCGCGTGTACTCCACCGGCACGATTCTCTACGGCGCTGACGGCGATTTCAAAGCCGTGGTCAACAATCTCGAGGATGCGCGCTCGCATTTGCGCCGCCTGAAGGCAGTCGGCGCCTTTTCGGTGAAGAGCTACAATCAACCGCGCCGCAATCAGCGCCAGCAGGTGTTGCAGGCCGCGCGCGAATTGAACATGCTGGTGGTTCCCGAAGGCGGGTCTTTCTTCTATCACAATTTGTCGATGGTGATCGACGGCCACACTGGCATCGAGCATTCAATCCCGGTTGCGCCGGTTTATCAGGATGTTTTGAAACTTTGGGGCGGAACCGGCACGGCTTACACACCGACACTGATTGTCGGTTATGGCGGCATTTGGGGTGAGAATTATTGGTATCAGAAAACCAACGTGTGGGAGAAGCAGCATTTGCTGCATTTCACCCCGCGCCCGATCGTGGATGCGCGTGCGCGGCGGCGCATGATGATTCCCGACGATGATTTCGGCCATATCGGCAATGCGCAGGCCGCCAAAGCCTTGTGTGATGCCGGCGTGAAAGTGAATCTCGGCGCGCACGGCCAGTTGCAGGGACTGGGCGCGCATTGGGAGTTGTGGATGCTGGTGCAAGGCGGCATGACGCCGCTGGAGGCGATTCGGGCGGCCACCTTGAACGGCGCGGAGTACATCGGCATGGGCAAAGACCTGGGCTCGCTCGAACCCGGCAAGCTCGCGGATTTGATCGTGCTGGAAAAGAACCCGCTGGAGAATATTCAGAACACCGAATTCATCACTCACGTGATGAAGAATGGCCGGCTGTACGATGCTGAAACCATGAACGAGATCGGCAATGTTTCGCGGCCGCGGCTGCCGTTTTATTGGGAGCATGCCAGGACCAGCGAAGCGTTCTTGTGGAAAGGCCCGGGCATTGGTTTTGGCCAGGTACAGTGCGGATGTATGCACTGAAAATCGAAGTAACGGAGTTCTGGATTGGTGGATAAGCAGCAATCCACCAATCCAATAATCCTGAAATTCGCAACGATGATTCAGGCCGTCATTGTTCCAGGTGAGCGGCTCTGACGGCCCTTTCGAACGGGCGCGCTTCACAATTTGAGGTTGCGCCGGTGGAATTTTTTTCTAATTTCCAAGCAGACAACGAATTCGTTCCTCAAACATTGATGGCTTGAAACATGACAACAGAGGTCGATGTCCTGACTCAGCCCCTGCCCCGCCAGGCGCCACCGCGCGAAAGAATCACGTTTGATGAGTTCTGTGAAATCATTCGGGAAGATCAAAAGGCCGACCTTGTCAATGGGGTGATCTATATAGCTTCGCCACCGACTTTTGAGCACGAGGATCTCTTTGGGTTCTTGTTGATGATCCTGCGCGGCTTTGTCCGCGAAAAGGGATTGGGGCACGTTCTCGACTCGCGCGCGGCAATGAAACTATCCGAGTTCAATGCGCCGGAGCCGGACTTGATGTTCATCAGCAAAGCCAGGCTTGCCCAGTGCAAAGGCAGGGCCCTGCTGGGTGCTGCGGATCTCGTGGTTGAAATCATCTCGCCGGGCAGCCGGAAATTGGATTTGGGCGAGAAGAAGGATTTGTACGCCGAGTATGGCGTGCTGGAGTACTGGGTGATCGATCCCTTTCGGCAAGAGGCTTTCTTTTGGAAAAATCAGGACGGGGTTTGGGAGGAGCTGTCTGCGGATGCACATGGCGTCGTTCGCTCCGCGGCCCTGCCCGGGTTCTGGCTGCGCATTGACTGGCTTTTTTGCGCAGGATCTGCCCAGCGAAAACGCCGTCATCGCAGCTCTTCTTGCCGGTGACCCGGCGGGGCGCTCCGCTGCGCAGTAGTGGTCTACTTTGAAACAAAGGAATACTTTTCATGAAGCAGAAGTTGCAGGTTCCCTTTGATCAAAAGATCCGTTTGAAAGACTTCGATCCCGGCTACACTGGTGATTACAAAGAAAAGGACGAGGCAAAGAAGGACTTGGAAAAGAACCTCGTGCGGCTGGATGAGCTGCAGGAAGTCATGTACGCCGAAGGCAGGCACGCACTGCTGATCGTCTTGCAGGGCATGGACACCAGCGGGAAGGACGGCGTGATCGAGCATGTCATGTCCAGCGTTAATCCCCAGGGCGTGCGCGTAGCCAGCTTCAAAACGCCGACGCCGGAGGAATTGTCGCACGATTTCTTGTGGCGCATTCACCAGCAGGTGCCGCCACGCGGTTACATCGGCATTTTCAACCGCTCGCATTATGAAGATGTGCTGATCGTGCGCGTGCACAATCTCGTGCCCAAAGAAGTTTGGCTCAAGCGCTATGATCACATCAACAACTTCGAAAAGCTGCTGGCAGACAGTGGGGTCACGATTCTCAAATTCTTCCTGTACATTTCCAAGCAGGAACAAAAGGAGCGGCTGGAAGAGCGGCGGGACGACAAGACCAAGCAATGGAAGTTCAATCCCGGCGATTTGAAAGAGCGGGCGTTGTGGGATGACTACATGGCGGCCTACGAAGACGCGATCAACAAATGCAACACGCCCTGGGCACCGTGGCATATCGTGCCCGCGAACAAGAAGTGGTATCGCAATCTGGTGATTTCGGAAAGCATCGTTGAAGCACTGGAAGGTCTGCAGATGAAATACCCGCCTGCGCCCGAGGGGATTGAGAAAATTGTGGTGGAGTGAGTTTTACGCTGCCCAGGATTGACACTGCCCGGGCGCTCGCAGCGCCCGGGCAGTAACAGCAACTATCCCCTCTCTTTCAGCCATCTTGCCATCAGCGGCACGCGCATTGTCTATTCTATTCGCCGGCACCATGGGCAACCATCAAACGCCTGCGCAATCATGATCAATATCAAAAATGATACCGGCAAGCCACCACTCGAATTTTATCATCCATCAAAGACTTCACATACCACACTCTGCTCATCATCAATACGCCGGGACCAGCAGCCAGCCATTCGATGCCGCAACAGCTCAGGTTTGCCGAGACCGTGAAAAGGGTCGCGCTGGACTTCTTTGAGCATTTTGACAATGCGCAGCGCCTGCTTGCGATCTTTTCCACCCGCCAGACCAAATCTTCAAAACCTGCCGGGCCAAATTCCAAGCTGCTTGCGTGCCTCGTCAATTGATACCCCTTTTTGCGTTTTCTTGCAGCAAGCAGGCGCTGCTTCCTGCTTTTGCTTCTGAGCAGGTCAGCCATTTCTTTGGTGGACTTGATTTCGAGCCACAGCTCGATGGGAATGATCACAGCCGTGGGTGAGCCATTCTCATCGGACACATACTGTATCGTGGTTGGATTCAACGACGACACTCTCAATTTGTCACAGTGAATTTCTTCAGGCAGTTTGCAGAGGCATGTCACTTGCGCGCTCGAACACGATGAAGCGCCAGTTTAGTCGCAAGAGGATTTCCTCCCTTCCATGAAATCCAACCCCTCCTCCTCATCGTATCTGTGAAGTACAATCACCAGTATCCCAGAAACCACCTACTCGAGGAGAATTATGGCCAATCATCTTGACACCGTATCCGCCATTTACGCAGCGTTTGGCAAGGGCGATATTCCGGGCATCATCCCGCATCTCTCCGACAACGTGCAGTGGGAGGCGTGGGCGGACAACTCCGCGCAAAAGGCCGGGGTGCCGTGGCTGCAAGCGCGCTCGGGCAAAGCGGGAGTCTTGCAATTCTTCGAAATCGTGAGTACGTTCAAAATCAGAGAGTTTCAAGTGTTGTCGCTGCTGGCCGGCGGCAATCAGGTGGCGGCTGAGTTTGTGATTGAATTCGAAGCCCCGGGCACGGGCGTGGTTTGCCGCGATGAGGAGATGCACCTGTGGACGTTCGATGACAGTGGCAAAGTCATCCGGCTGCGGCATTATGCCGATACCGCCAAGCACATCGCAGCGGCCCGTGTTCAATGACCAGGGACAAGTAGCAAGTATCAAGCATCAAGCATCAAGGAGGAATTGCATGCGTGTTTTTCGGCGATGGTTTGGTCTGGCAGTGATTTGCGGTCTGATCGGTTTGATCCCGGCGGTGAGTTCAGCGCAGGAAGCCGGCGCGATCAAAGGCATCGTGCAGGACGCTGAAACCGGCAAGGGTCTGGCGGAAGTGAATGTTGTGCTCAGCGGCACGGGCCGCGGCACGAACACTGCCGCAGATGGCGGCTTTGCCATTACGCGTCTGAAACCCGGCGAGTATGAGCTTGTCGTGAGCCTGCTCGGTTACGCGACGGTTCGCCAGCGCGTCGTAGTGGCGGCTGGCAGCGAAACAACTCTCACATTCGCTTTGCAGCCCAAGCCCCTCGATCTCAGTGAAATTCTGGTGCAGGCTGACCGGCCATACTCCGCCGCCTCGTCGCGCGCGGTGCGCGAATTCGATTTGCGCGTGCGGCCGAATCGCTCCGCGCAAGAATTGCTGCAAACCGCGCCCGGCTTGATCATTGCGCAACATGCCGGTGGCGGCAAGGCCGAGCAGATTTTCCTGCGCGGCTTTGATGCGGATCACGGCACCGACGTCAACATCTCGGTGGACGGCATGCCGGTGAACATGGTGTCGCATGGCCACGGCCAGGGCTATGCTGATCTGCACTTCATCATTCCCGAGGTGATCGACGGCCTCGAGGTTTACAAAGGCCCGTATTTCGCCGAGTTCGGCGATCTCGCCACTGCCGGCGCGGTGGCCATGCGCACGCGCGATCATATCGAATCCAATCTCGTGCGGCTCGAAGGCGGCCAGTTTGAAACGTATCGCCTCACCACGCTTTATCAAATTCCCAGCACCGGCCTTCACAACAATGCCTACCTCGCCGGGCAGTTTTACGGCACTGACGGTCCGGTTGACAGTCCCCAAGGGTTTCGTCGCGTCAATCTTTTTGGAAAATTTCACACGCACTTGAGCGAGACTTCCAAGCTGTCGCTCGACATCAGCGGCTTCAGCTCGGCGTGGGATGCTTCCGGGCAAATTCCCCAGCGCGCGGTTACTGCAGGATTGATCGATCGCTTCGGCTCGCTCGACGATCTCGAAGGCGGCACCACGGGCCGGCAGAATCTCAATCTCGCCTACGAAGCGCACGGCGAAGGCAACAGCGAGTTTCAAATTCGCGCCTACACCGCGCGTTACAATTTCAAGCTGTTTTCGAATTTCACGTTCTTTCTGAATGATCCGGTCAACGGCGACATGATCGAGCAGACCGACAGCCGTACGCTGCTGGGCCTGAACAGCCGCTATCGCTTTCATCATGCGGTGGGCGGGATGATTGCCACGGCGACGCTCGGCGGCGGCTATCGCGCCGATGACATTGCGGTCGCCTTGTGGCGCAGTCCGAACCGCGTGCGCAACCAGGCGTTGGTGGATTCTGACATCTTTCAGCGTAATCTCTATCTCTGGGCGCAGGAGGAGCTGGTGTTCAGTCCAAAGCTGCGCTTGCAGCTCGGCTTGCGCGGCGATTATTTCACCTACGACGTCGAAGACCATCTCGAGGGCGCGCCTGCTGATTTGCCGCATGCTTCCGGCTTTGCGCAAAAGACGATCTTGAATCCCAAGGCCAACCTCGTGATCAGCCCGACTCATGCGTTTGATGTGTTTGTGAATTTCGGTACGGGTTTTCATTCGAACGATGCGCGTGACGTGGTGATTGCCGAGCGCGTCAGCGATTCCGTCCGGCGTTTCAAGCAGCAGGGTTTGAGTGAGACGGAGATTTCCTCACGGCTGGCAGCAGCCAATCTCGATCCCGCCATTCGGGACGATGAAACTCTGCCGCGCGCCACCGGCGGGGAGATTGGATTTCGCACACGGCTGGGCAGCCGGGTCAACTTCGGCGCGGCAGCGTGGGGACTCAATCTCGAGCGCGAGTTCGTGTACATTGGCGACGAAGGCACGACCGAGTTGAGCGGCCGCACGCAACGCTATGGTCTCGATCTCGAAGCCCGCTTCGGGTTGACTTCCTGGCTTTATGCCGATGCCGATGTCAGCCTCTCGCGCGGCAAATTGCGTGAGGCGCCGGCAGAGGCAAATGAAATTCCACTGGCCCCGCGTTTGACCTCCACCGGAGGTTTGACGGTGAAACATCCTTCCGGCTGTGAAGGCGGCTTGCGCTATCGCCACATTGGCGATCGTCCGGCGAATGAGGCCAACACCGTTACCGCGCTCGGTTACACCGTGTTCGATCTCACTGCCGGCTATCGCCTGGGCAGCTACCAGCTTCATTTGATTTTGGAGAATCTCACCGACACGGAATGGAACGAGGCGCAGTTCGACACGGAATCACGGCTGTTGAATGAAACCGAGCCGGTGTCGGAGCTGCATTTCACGCCGGGAAATCCCAGGAATGTGCGGGTGGGGTTGAGTTATTTCTTTTGAGATGGACCCCTGCTGATCTGAGGATTTCCCGAATCTCACGTTGCCGCCTCCCACGAGGCAGCCTTTTGCAAGAAAGCCAGAAGATGATCTTTCGATCACTCCTGGCTTTTTTTTTTGGCGCTGCACGAGGTGGCGGCGCGGTTGGCGAAAATTCCATGAGAAAGAGTTCGAGCGCTGGTGTCTTTGGGAGATAGCCAATGTCAATGCTTGAGTTGCTCACTCTTGGTTCTGGAAAACCAATGACACCAACTTTCAAAAACCTGTCTGGGCAGGAACTCTTTAACACCGGTGCGTTATTCCTGGCGTTGATGGGATGCGCTCTGCTGTTGGCCGCACAGACCGAACAGGTTCTGTTCTACAAGATCCTTTACACCGCCCGCACCACCATGATCCTGTTCACGCCGGCCATGTGCTTGTTTGTGCTGCCGCAACAATCGCAGAAGAAGCAGAACTACTGGCTGCTCTTTTGGACGTTCAGCTTTCTCTCCTATGCGATTCACATTTACTACGCCTTTTTCGTTTTCTTTCACGGCAGTCTCGCGGCGTTTTTTGCTGACCAGGGCGTCGCGGTGGCGACCATCAATCTGATCATCACCTTTTGGTGGGCCTTCGAGATCGCGGCGGTGTGGGCGCTGTCTTCCACCGCCAAATGGCTGCGCATACAGCGCGCCGCGATTCAGATTATCATTGCGGTGACCTTTTTCGCTTCAACCGTTATTCTGCACGGGGTGGACAACAAAGAGCCGTTTGTCATCGTGCTGGGCGCGCTGCAAGCCGCGGCGATTCTGGCATGCCTGGCCCTCCGTCTCCTGGCGCAACGGCAGCAACTCGCATGGCGCGCGGATTTCCCCTGATTCTGCCGAGTGCCGGATGCGGCATCGCGTTCGTCACCCCGGGCCGCCGGCAGGCTGCCTGAGACAATCTCTTTCTTCACTAATCACTCAAAGGAGTGCACATGAAGCTGCACCGCAGGATCACACTGCTTGTCGGGTGCGGGTTGCTGGCCATGGCTTCGCTGGGCTGCCCGCCCTCGCCCTACGACTGGGGCAAACACGACGTCTTGCGCGATGAGTTGCCGGGGCCAACCATCCCGAAATATAATGGCCGGGAGCTTCCCTATGATGAATACATGAAATGGGTGGCATGGGGCGAGGAGTGGTTTCGCAACGAAACCTTCGGCAACGAGCGGCTGCTCACCGACGTGACCGGCTTTCTCAACGGCACAGTCGAGGTGCCGGAATCGGGCGGCTGGCGCAAAGAGAGCTTCTTCAAGTTTTTTGTCGAGGCCATCGATGCGCTCGACAGCGTGCGCGGCAATCTTTACAGCGGCAACGGCGGCGGCTACACACATGATTTGGTCTTGACCTTTCCCGCCGGCTGCAAGCTGCACGGCGAATTGCCGCTGCCGGAGCGGCTGCACACCGGTTTGGATGTCGAAGCCGGCGCCACCTGGCCGGTGGGCATTGTTGCGGTTCCGGCGCCGGCCGAAGAGAGGAACCTGCCCTATCTGCTCGATCCCAATCGCTACGCCGCCGGTGAGCAGGGCGTGGGCGCAGCGCCACCGGAAAAATATCGCGTCGGCATGTCGTGTGCGATTTGCCACTACTCTCTTGATGTCGATTGGGATGGCCGCACCGATCTCCGCTCGGCGCGTTTGGGCGTTGTCACGCCTGGTACACCGTTCAAACCGGAAGACGCCTGGGCCGTCGGCAATCAAGATCTGCATCTCGGTTGGGTTTTTGTTTCAGCTTCCAATCCGATTGCTGCATTGTTCGCTTCCGGCCGGCCGGGGCAAAAGACGCCTGCCGAGGCCAGGGCCTGGATGCAGGAGATTCTGCGCAATTATGAAAGCCGGCCGCAAGACGTCACCAGCGAAATCGTGCGCGGGGTGCAGATGATGCCGCGCGGCTATTTCGACGACACGCCGGACGCGATTCACAATCCGCTGCAATATCCCGCGCTCTTCACCCGCCAGAACTGGCCGTTCAACTACGACGGCGTGATGCTGAATGCCTCCGACCGCAACAACAACGTGTGGACGATTTCGTTCGATCCCTCGCAACTCGTGGGACTGTGCAAGGATCGCGGCGGCAAAACGTCCAAACTGCTCTTCTGGATGAAGCCCGGCATTTTTTCCGTGTTATCCTCGACGCAATATGCCGATTTGATCACACACTATTCCCCCGCGGTGGCGTACGATCCCGCGCAGAAGCAGAAACTGCGCGACGATATTCTCGGCCTGAGTGACGGCATGCCCGGCGTGTTGAACAACGATGCCATGGTGCTGATCGATGACATTCCCGCGGTCGTACCCAAAGAAGTCCTGGAGCATCCCGACAACAAGACGCATCGCCGGGTGCGCAAAGCCGCCGAGTTCGGCACCGACGGCAAGCAGCGCCATCAAATGACGGGCATGCTCGGTACGCGCGTGATCACGCCGCGCCACGTGCGCGAGCAATATCCCGTCGAGCAGTTGGCCGCGACCTATGGCCTCAATGCTGACGAATTCGTTTCCGAGGCCGTGAGCTTGATGTTGGATTGGGTGCAACCGCCCACCAATCACACTGCGCTGCTGGCCCGGGCGCGCAACGCCGGTTTGGTGGAAAAGGGGTATGAGATCTTCAAGGCGCAGGGCTGCGCGCAGTGTCATGCCGGCCCGTTCTTCACCAACAACAAGATTATTCCGCTGAAAGAAATCGGTACGAACAACGCACGCGCATTGGCGACTGAGCCGCTGCAAACGTTCATCGCGCCGGAATATGATCCCGCCACCGGCAAAGCCATCGCCAAAGGCTTCTGGGGTTTTCTGGGAAAATTTTTCGGCAGTAAACAGAAGTACGGTTACAAAGTCGTCACGCTGCGCTATCTGTGGGGCACCGCGCCGTATCTGCATGACGGCGGGGTGGCGGTGGCGCTCGATCCGCAAATGCCGCCGGCCGGCGATGATTTGCAGGCGCTGTTGCGCCGCGCGCCCGTCGAGAAGATTTACGGTGCCGGTCAGATTCTCGCCTATCGGGAAGCGCATCCCGAATCCTATTTTCGTCCCAATGCCGCCTTGAGCCTGCAGGCCGTCGTCCTGCAATCCGAGCGTGAGAAAGTCATTGCCGCGAACAGGGAAAAAGTCTATCCAGTTCCGGGAAGTTCTGAACGCGTCTCGATGGACGACATGAATGTGCAGGGCATTGGCCACGAGTACTGGATTCAAGATCAACCCGGCGGCGACACCGTCACCGCCCTGGTGGCCTTTCTGCTCGCCCTCGACGACAAGCCGGGAGAATGATTCAAACCAGCCGCCAGGGAGATTCTTGTCATGCTGAAATTTCAAAACACGACACCCTTCTATCAGCCGCTCGCGCCGCGCGATCTCGGCGCGGACGATCTCCAGCAGGTTTTGGTGGTCAGTGATCTGCATCTCAGCGAAGGCCGCCCACCCGGCTCGGCGTATTGGGATCGTTTGGAGAATTTCACCTGTGACGATGAATTTGCCGCGTTTTTGCAGCACAAGCGCGAGCAGGCGCGCAATAACAGGCAAAAGTGCCTGCTGATCCTCAACGGTGACTTCATCGACTTTCTGCGCATCACGCGCACGCCGGAGTCGCCGGCGGAATTGCAGGCCTGGCGCAGGCGCTTGCAGGAAATCCCGGCGGCGTACTTGAAGCAACGCAACAAGGAGCAACTGCTGGCTGATTTCGACGCGTTCGCCGCGGACTGGCGCAAGCATGTGTTGGGCCGCAGCCGGTGGCGCGCGTGCACTGCGGCTGGCAGAAGGGTGTTGCAGGAGAAGCGTTATGGACTTGACACGCAGGACTTCAAGTCGGTTTATCGTCTGCATCTGGCCTGGCAGGGTCACACCGCGGTATTCGCCGCGCTGAAAGACTGGCTGCAGGCAGGCTTTCCACTCATTATCATCACCGGCAATCATGACCAGGAATTCGATCAGGAGGTGGTGCAGGCATGGCTGCGTCTTCGACTCGAGGTGCCGCCGGATGATCGGCGGCTGCGGTTCTGCAGCCAGGGCGTTGAGTTATGGCAGA
>JBBIKM010000197.1:0-11498 GCA_037445455.1 bacterium
GTCCCAACGCAACCGTTCGAATGGCATTCTCGACCAAATTGTTGTCGATCTCCAGGCGGCCGGCAGAAACATAACGATCGTCCCAGTCCCAACATTTTTGGCCCCATTATAAAAGCCGTAAGAAAGTAAAGTATCGTTAGACGCAGGACGATAAAACGAACCGGCAGAGAAAAGAGTTGGGTGACGAATACAAAACCTAAAGGAATATCAAGATGCGTACAGTCTTACCTATTGCCCTTTTTGCCCTTGCCAGCTTACTATTATTTGTCTTGGGCTATTTAATCAAAGTGAAAAAGCAGATGAATTTGATCGCTGGCTACTCCTCTGAACGAGTTCATGACAAAGACGGGTTGGCAAACTGGGTTGGCTCCGGCACTATGCTAATTGGTGGGCTTTGTGTTTTGACAGGCATCTTGCTTTCAGCCTTTCCACAATACGTCTTGCCTGTCACAGTCAGCTTCATATTGGTAACAATCACAAGTAGTATGGTAATGGCTATTGGATGCAACAGATATACCAAGCAAATAGACAACCGGGGCGCTAACGAGACAAGAATTCGTGCGGCGCGATAACCAGCACCGACCTCCGGAATGAGTACAGCGTGAGCCGCTGCATAATTCTGCGTTGAACTTGACTCTTTTTTGTAATGCCTGCCCGCCAGCCGAATCCGGCGCTGGTCCACGCCCCGGCCGCGCAGAGCGCAGTCACACCGCGGCACGTTCCGCAGCGCCGGACGTCTTCCCACAAGATTCTCACCGCAGGAAGGAGGAATCGTGAATCCAACTCTCAGAAATGCATTGGCAATCATCGCCGGGGTGGTTATCGGGAGTGCGGTAAACATGGGCCTGATTGCGATCAGCGGCAGGGTCATCCCACCTCCGGCCGGCGTCGAGGTGACGGATTCTGAGAGCTTGAAAGCCTCGCTGCATTTGTTTGAGCCCAAGCATTTCATTTTCCCCTTCCTGGCACATGCGTTGGGAAGCCTGGTGGGCGCCTTTGCCGCCGGCAGAATCGCGGCCAGCCACCGAATGAAATTCGCTTTGGGAATAGGCGCGTTTTTCCTGATCGGCGGCATTGCAAGTGTTTTCATGCTTTCCTCGCCAGTCTGGTTTGCGGTCTTGGACTTGGTCGGTGCCTACCTGCCCATGGCATGGCTGGGCGGCAAATTGGCTGAGAGGCGCGGCACGAGATAAAATAACCGGCACCGTGCGAGCAGACTCTTGAGACCGCATCCGTCATCAACCCGCAAGCGTTGACTGCGGACGGCCGCTTACAACCGGAGCTCCGGCTGTACCGAAAGGCAGTTGCGATGAACAAGACCAACGCAACCGAGGCCAGCGTCGATGCGCATGTCGCCGCAATCGCAAATGCAGAGCAGCGCAAGGACTGCGAGTCTCTCGTCAAACTTCTGCGGAAGATCACCAGTCAGGAGCCGAAAATGTGAGGTCCAACCATGATCGGTTTCGGTTTATATCACTACAAGTACGAGAGCGGACGAGAAGGCGATTCCTGTCTGACCGGCTTCGCCGCCCGGGGGAAGGAGATTGTTGTCTATTTGACGGCAAGTCGTCCAGAGCAGCAAGCCCTGCTGGCCAAGCTCGGCAAGCACAGAATAGGCAAGGCCTGCTTGTATTTTCGCCGGCTCAGCGCGATCGACATATCCATCCTCGAGAAGCTGGTCAAGAACTCCCTGGCAGAGATCAAGCGTCGCTATCGCTAAATTCCAAAGCACGCTTGCCACCACTCGAGCCGCCTCTCCGCAGCGCTGCAGATAAGGATTCATGAGCAAGCCCACGTAACGTTTGAGCCGCCGGCAAGAAGGCCGGGAATGATTTGATTGCGCGTACAAGCTGCCGACGATCTTCCTGAAAGCAGCTTTTTCTTTTTCCAGTCAGGGGTGAAATCATGCAACAAAGCCTGGCAAGGGACTTTCTGATCGCCCTCATGAACAATAAGCGGGATTTTGGGATCGCTCGCGAGCAACACTGGTATCGCATTCCGGTAAAGACCAAGCAGGTTCCCAAAAGTGTGATCAATGGAACGCTGAAGCATATCGCCTTCTATCATACACAGGAGTTTGGCCGAGACGCGCACAGTATTCGATGGTATGGGGAAGTCAAGCATATCACGATCGTCAAACGAAGAGAACTGCTCCCGGAGCTGCCCAATGACCCCAAAGCCGATGATGACTATTACAAGATCCAACTCGGTGAACTCCACGCGCGCTCGGTGCCGATTGTCAGCCGCCGGCCGCGCAGAATACTGTTCATTCCGACCACGACCTGGCACTTTCAACAAGCCAATGAGATCAATGACGTGTTCTGTGAAAGTCCGCTGGAAGAGAAGTTTTGGCAGGCGTTAAAACACGAAGAGATTGCCGCAGAAAGACAATATCTCTTTGCCAAAGATGGGCGGACTTTCTACCTGGATTTCGCGCTCTTTTGCAGGGATAGAAACATCGACGTTGAATGCGACGGCGACAGATATCATCTGGTCGAGCGGAATGTCAAACACGACAAAAGGCGAAACAATATACTCGAAAGCTTCGGCTGGTCCGTGTTGCGCTTCACAACTGATGAAATACAGCAAGATCTCGGGGAGGTGCTCAAACGAATCAAGAAGACTGTCAATCAACTCGGTGGTTTGCAGGATGCGCTTGACCAGAAGATTTATCGGTTCTTGGATGACGGTTCACCGCAATTGCGGCTCTTTTGATTGCAGGTACAGCAATCCATTTGAAGAAGATAATGACCAATCGCAGAAAGGAAAAGCGGATGGGCAAAACCGCAGGGCGCGCCAAGGGCAGGAGTCTGAAGAAAATCACGGCCCCTCGTTCCGTTTCGGGCAGTGCAACCAGACAGGCGCCGTCGCCAGGACAACGCCAGGAACTGCTCGGAGTGCTGCAAACCCGTTTTGAGAATGCCATGAACCGTCACAAAGGCCTGGCGTGCGCCAGCGTACAGGCCGGGCTGGAAGTGAATCCCATGAAATTGTGGTCTCTCCATGAAATGGAAAGGACGGGCGGCGAACCGGGTGTTGTTGGTTATGACAACAAGACGGGCGAGTTCGTTTCTTATGATTGTGCCGAGGAGAGTCCCCAAGGCCGCAGAAGCGTTTGTTACGGTCGGGAAGCGCTGGAGTCAAGGAAGGAACATAGACCAAAAGCCAGCGCGCTGGGCATGGCTGCTGGCATGGGCATCGCGCTTTTGACCGAAGAGCAGTCTCGCGCGTTGCAGCAACTCGGTAGGTTCGATACGAAAACGTCGAGTTGGGTGCAGACGCCCGCTGCTATTCGCGAACTCGGCGGTGTCCTCTTTTGTGATCGCCGTTACGGTCATGTTTTTGCATATCACAATGGCGCGGAATCTTACTATGCCGCCCGGGGGGTTCGTGGCGCGCTAAAGGTTTGAATTTGGACCTGGTGTTGAGATTTGTTTGTGATTTCTATTCCGGGCGTTTGCAGAAACAACTAATTGCGAATCCCCATGATCTGAACAGCTCTGCAGGTTTTCTGCGAAAGGTTGGCAATCGTCCGGGCGGCGAGTGGTGGCCGGCTTTCTGCGGACGCCGACCCGCGGCGTTGCCCAGGCGCTCTACCGCTATTGCCGATAGGTGGAGTCTAACACACCAAATAAAATTCACTTGTTCAAACAGTAATGAGAGGCAACATCATGAATAAAAGCATGCGAAAGGGCAGGGATTCCGACAATGATAATCCCCCGGCAAAACGTGTCTTCGCCAGAAGAATAACGCTGGTCTTCCTGGTGCTTATACTGATCATTATCACGATTATTCCATACAATTTCTACCTGCAAAATCAGCTCAGTCACATTAACCGGCAAACCGGTCAGTTAAGCGAAAAACTGAAAAAAATTGAATCAAACCTAATAGAAGACGTCTCGATTAAGCAGTTGTCCGATAAGCTGGAATTCGTGATGGGGCAGCAACAAATAAATCTCGCCTCCACGCAAGAAATGATTGATTACATGACATTCACCTTTACTCTTATAGGCGTTTTCTTTCTTTTGGTATCCGGCTACTTTGTCTATCGCCAACAGAAGTCAGAACAACGCGAGGACGAAGGCTGGTTAATGGCAAAACAGCTTCTGGAATTGGTGACCGAGAGCCAGCAATTTGTGGTTCAAGCTCAGGCTGATCTGCAGAGACAACGAAGACAGCAGCGACTGAGGCAGAAACGAACAAAAAAACATGTGCAGGATACGGTTGTGTTCTTGAACAGCAGAGCAAACATCCTGGTTGCTCAATTCGCACGCGATACAATATCACAAGGAATCAACTTTACGCGCCTTGTCGATATTTCGAATCGAATTGACAACGTACGTTTTCAACTGCAGGTTTTTGATCTGTCATTTGATCTCAACTGCTATTTTCTCAAGGCTGTTTACGAATACATCATAGGGAACTACAATGCTGCAAAAGAAGAGTTTGATCGCTTGATTGATGAAAGAAAAGACAAAGTCCTGAACGACGCACAGAAGAAGCAACTAAGCTTATGCTACTACTATCGCGGCTTGATTGAATACAATGTCCAGGAAAAGGTGGACGATGCAGAGCGCTTCATCAATCTAGCGGTTGAACAGGATCCACAGATCAAAGGCCCTGACTTCAAAAGCATGTTGTTGAGGGCTGAAGTAAGCCTGAAATTGAAGAAGCCTGTTGCCTTTTCCCAATTTGAAGATGTTGTCAGAGCAATGGACAAGATGAGTACTCTAACTGATACCCAGAGACGCCTGCAGTCTTATGCTTATCTTGGTATGGTCTACTGCAAAGTGCTCGAAGGAGGCAGGAAATTCCTCCGGCCGTACTATGATGACATCGGTCGCATTGATGGCGCCAAGATCTCCGAAGTAATCGGCTGGTTAGACAAGAGCAAAGACAGTCACCTGTATACTCTGCTGACCTTCGGACAACTGGCTGTCGTATTCGAAGAAGCTGGTAGAGAGGTGGGTCTGGAACCATCAGTAAGGTACTTCTCACAAGCACTCGACTGGCTCGAACAAAACAGGCCACACGAAGTGAAGGAAGAAACAAGAGCAAAAATACTGGCCTATACCGTTAAACTGGTTTGTGAAAAATCCATCGGCAAGTCAACAGATGAGACGAAATTCATTTTGAGGGATCTGCTGGCGGATCAGGAGCTCAAAGCCGTTTACTCGATTTTCTCCAAAGTAAATGTATCACGAAAGGAACTGCAGGACGAATTGCAGACTTTTGATCCATCCATTTCCTTTGTCTGAACCGGAATTGGGACGGACTCCTCTCCCGCGCTCGCACATCACAGGGCTTTGGCTCTGCCGACAGTGGCTCATCATAGCTCCCGATGATTGGGGCAGCCTTGCAGGATGCGGTCGTTCGGCAAGGTTCATGGTTGACCACGCACCGCCCGCAACTCACGTCAACCACGAAAACTCACCTTTCAACCTCAGGAGAACACCAATCATGGCAAAACACGCGTTGTGCATCGGTATCAACAATTACCCTGGCACCAGCAGCGACCTCAACGGTTGCGTCAATGACGCGAACGATTGGGCCAAGGAGTTGACCAAACGCGGCTTTGTGGTAACGAAGCTGCTGGACAAGCAGGCGACCGGGAATGCCATGCGCTCGGCGATTCAGGCGACCGTCGGCAAGGCGAAGTCCGGCGATCTAATCGTGGTGCAGTATTCCGGCCATGGCTCGTTCGTGCCCGACGAAGACGGCGACGAGCCGGACGGCACGGACGAGTGCCTGTGTCCCTACGATATCGAAAAAAACGGGCCCATTACCGACGACGAACTCTTCGACTTGTTCAGCGAACGGCAGGGCGGCGTCAAAATTGTGATGATTTCGGATTCATGCCACTCTGGAACAGTGGCGCGCTTCGCGCCGATAACGACACCGCCGACGATTGCGGGCAGGCATGCGCCGCAACGCAAGGTGCGCTTTCTGCCGCCCGCCGCCTTTCTCTCCCAACGCGAAACTGCCAAGCTGGGGGTGCGGCGTGCGCTGCGCCGCTCCAGCCCGCCGGGCCGCTATGCCGCCTTGCTGCTCGCCGGCTGCCAGGATACGGAGTACAGTTTCGATGCCTATTTCCGCGGCCGCCCGAATGGCGCCTTTACCTTCGTGGCGCTGCGGGCATTGTCCGGCCTGCCGGCGCAGGCAACCTATGCCGACTGGTTCAAGGCGATTCGCACAGCGCTGCCCTCGCAACAATATCCGCAAACGCCGAATCTCTATGGCTCGCGCAGCATGAAGAAGTGGAGGTTATTCGCTTGAGGCGGCGGCCTGAGGCAGCGGGCCGGCGGCGGGCAGCGGCACCGCTGGCCTTGACCATGCGCCAGCGCCGAGTGCGGCGATTTTCCCGGAAACGAAGTGAAGCTCGATGGTGCTGCGCATCATCGTGCCCAGCGACCTCCCAACAGTGACATGAGCATTCCCGTCATTCATCAAACCGATCTGTTTCGCCCGCATAATGACCCTGATGATCATTGGGATGTGGCCTGCCTTTACGCGCTCGCCGCGGCGAGGGATATCGAGTTGAAGGGCATTGTGATCGACTATCCTCCGCCCCACCATCGCGGCGACCCGGATATCGTGGCGCTCGCACAGATGAACTATCTCACCGGCTTGCATGTGCCGTGCAGTATTGGCTCTCCCCTGGCGATGGCGTCCGCACGAGATTGCCAGCAAACGACTCCGGGCGATGACGATGGTGCCGTGCGCATGATTGTTGCAACGCTCGAGCACTCCACCACGCCGGTGGTCATTCACATTGCGGGTTCCTGCCGGGAGGTAGCGCGGGCAGCGACGTTGTTTCCCGAACTATTTCGCGAGAAATGCGGCGGCATTTATCTGAACGCCGGGACCGGAAGTCGCCAGCCTGTCCGGGACGCGGAGCTGGAGTACAATGTCAGACTCGATCCGGTTGCCTTCCAGGCAATTTGGAAGATACCCTGTCCCATTTATTGGCTGCCCTGCTTCGAGAAGATTACCAGGCAACATGAGGTCAGCGCATTCGGTTCCTGGTATGATTTTCTGCAGGCGGATATTCTCCCGCATTTGAATGACCGCGGGCAGCGCTACTTTGCCTGCGCGCTCGGCAAGTTTGAGCAGACGAACTGGCTGGGTTATCTGCTGCGCGCCAGCGATCAGGCGTTGCTGAACGCGCAGGCGCGGCTGCGCCGCAACATGTGGTTTACCGCCGGTTTTTTTCATGCGGCCGGTCACTCGATTACGGCCGCGGGTGAGATCATCCCGCGCGCTCACCGCGGCGAGCAGCAAGTTTTTACGTTTGATCCAATCGAGGTGCAATGCGACGCAGATTCCATCACAAGCTGGTCCTTTGCCGTCGCGAGCACTGGCCGTTTTATTTTGCACGTTCGGGATGTCAAAAGCTATGGCGCGGCGATGACCGCTGCCATGCGATCACTCTTGACGGGCGCGTTCCCGCCCGCCAGGGGCCGAAAATGAAAACGCCTGCGGCAGGGAACCCTGCGGCAGGCGTGATGATGATGCAGAAGCCGGCTATTTCACCTCGCTCACTTTCGCCTTTTGAGAAGCTGCGCGGTGGGCCGCGATGCTGCGCAGCGTGTGGCGCATCATGTGATTGCCATACAACTCCTGCAATTCCGGCAGCAGATGGTCGCTGCCGCGAATGATGCCGCGGCAATTGGCGGCGCCGCAGCCGCACACCAGCATGAAGTCTTCTTCGATCTCGCTGGTGGCATAGTCATAGGTGATTTCTTCCCCGGGCATGATGTCGCGGCGCGCGGTCATGGCATTGTCATCGACAAACCAGGTGTTGGGGTCACAACTGTGGTTGGTGAAGTCGGCCGGATCCTGTGGCACGGTATCGCGCGGGCCGTAGTAGACGCCGGCATCGATTTGATAGGCGTATTTGAGAAAGTTGCGTTGCTTTTCTTCCGGCCAGGTTTCGATTTCCCGGCGGCTCACAATGAAGCGCCGCGCTTGTTCCTCGGCGGTTTCCCACCACACCATCTCGCCTGCTTCAATAAACTCCCTGGCGAAAATGCCCAGGCCTTGAATACCGCTTTGCTTCAACTCCACCTTCGAATTCAACATTGCGAATTCCTTCCTCCATGAGTGAGGTACTTTTTCTGCCCTGTCGCGGCAGGCCTCAGGGATCGGCGGCTAACGTGACGCTGCCGGCTTGCCGGCCGGCAGAATGCCCACGCTCCCACACGCACCTGAAGCGTTATCCTGCCGCAGCAGGACGCGGATAAGAACAACGTTACAGCCCCGAGGGTGGCCGCGAATACGGCCAAGAAGGCAAAGAGAGATTGCAGCTCTAAGGCCTGGCCCAGCTTGCTTCGCCCAGCAGCAAGTCACGCACGGGCACACCTTCCAGACCAAAGCTCTGCCAGGTTTGGCCGCCGTCGCTGCTGCGAAATACGCCCTGGTCATGGGTGCCGACGAAGATGAGTTGCTGTTCCGGCAGCGGCAAAATGCAGAACACCGTGCCCAGCCGTTGGCTGCCGGCAACCGGTTCCCACAATTCTCCCGGCGAAGAGGCGCGATAAAGGCCCTGGGCAAACAAGCCGGCGTAAATGGGTTCGTTGGCGCCGCCGCCGGCGAGCGCATAAACCGAACTGCTGTCGTCATCCATGTCGACTTTGGCAAAGGTTTTGGCGCCGTCGAAACTCTCATAGAGGCCGTGGTATTCGGTGCCGACCCAGAAGATGCCGGGCCACGATTCCTTCTCGCGCAACAGCGCACGCACGGCGATGCCGTCGAGCGCGAGCAGCCGCCAGTCCTGGCCGCCGTTGAGTGATTCATACAATCCGGCTTCGGTTGCGGCAAACAAACGGCCGGCTTGCTGCGGATCGACCAGGAGCTGGCTGACGAATGTGCTCGCCAGGCCCTGGCTGCGGGGCTGCCACTGCTGGCCATTGTCCGTCGACACAAAGATGCCGTTGGCCGTGGCGGCATAAATCGTGCGCGGCGCCAGCGGATCCACTTCGACGTCGAGCACTTCTGTCAATTGCCAATCGGTGAGCAGGCGCCAGCCGGTGGGATTGGTGAAAGGCCGCAAGAGACCGGCTGGTCCGGCCACGATGAGTTTGGGTGAGCCGCCGGCATTGGATTGGCTGAGGCTGCGGACGGGCAGGCCCGGCCAGGTGAGCATTTGCCATTGCGGGTGATTGAGCGGCGTCTGCAGCAGGCCCATTGTCTCAGTGGCACCCTCTTCCGCGCTGTTGAGATTTTTCGCCACTGCGGCGAACAACCGCTGGGCGCGCTGCGCAAAACCAGCGTCGGGAAAAAGCTGAGGCAGGGCAAGAATGAGAAGGAACAATCCGTGCTTCATGGCTGTGCGTCCGTGTGAAGTGATTTTCCAAAGTCCTTTTGAAAAGGGCGGCACCGGCGTGCTCAGGGATTCGAAGGCCGGATATCGATCTCGCTGATCATCGAGCGCTGCGGCAGTTTAAGCGCACACAGCATGGCCTCGACAATATCTTCCGGCAGGATGATGTCGCGCTGCGGCGGGCGCGGGGTGGCGCGGCCGGAGCCGAATTCCGTGTCCACCGAACCGGGACAAATCGTGAGTACGCGCAGCCCGTGCTTGCGTTCTTCCAGCATCAGGCACTGGCTGAAGGCGCGCAAGCCCCACTTGGTGGCGGTGTAGCCGCCGCCGTTGACGAAGGTGTTCTTGCCGGCAAGCGAGGCCACATTCACGACAAAGCTCTCGCCGGCGCGGCGCAAATGCGGCAGGGCCGCGCGCGTGGCGAGAAAAACCGCGCGCAGATTGACGGCGAACATTTCGTCCCATTCTGCAGTGGTCAGATCTGCAACCGGTTTCAAATAGCCCAGACCGGCGTTGTTGACCAGAATCTCGAGGCGGCCAAAGCGTTCGAGGGCAGTGCCGATCACCCGGGTGATCTCCTTCTCCTCGCGCAGATCAGCGCGCACGATGGCGGCTTCGACGCCATGCTGGCGCGCCTGTTGGGCGACTTGTTGCAGCAGTGACTCCTGGCGCGCCGCGAGTACCACATGCGTGCCTGCGCGCGCCAGCCCCAGCGCGATCGCGCGGCCGATGCCGCGGCTGGCGCCGGTGACAATTGCGACCTTGCCGGTCAAGTCCATAACGATACTCCACGAGTGAGGTAACGATCAACCGAATCTTTCCTTGGCCAGGATCATGGCGCCCAGGCATTCGGGATTTTCCCGAATCATCGCCGGTACGATTTGCACGCCGGCGGCGCAGCCCGGCAGCATGCGCTGGCCGGCATCACGCACAATCTGCTGGAAGAATTCGCTGCGCAAATAAATCGGCGCGCCGGTGATGACGACTTTTTGCGGATTGAGCAGATTCACCGCGCTGGCGAGGCCGGTGCCAAGATCAAAGGCAACGTCATCCAGCACCGCGGCCGCGATGGCATGCTGCTTTTGGCTGAGTGCAAACACCGCCTCCGCCGTCTCCGGCATGTCGCCGTCCTCCAGCTCGATCTCCGCGGCTTCCGCGGCGGCGAAGAAGCGATCCAAAATCGCATCGGTCGAGGCGCTCGCCTCCAGGCAGCCGAGATGGCCGCAGGAGCAGGGCAAATCGCTGTTGCCGGTGGCAAGGTGGCCGAGGTTGCCGAAAAAGCCCTGCGCGCCGCGCACAAAGTCGCCGTGGTGCCAGTAAGCCGCCTGAATGGTGGCGTCGATTTTCACGACCAACACCTCGCTTGCGCCGCGGGCTGCGCCGACTTTCAGCTCGGCCACGGCCGCAGCAATGATTTCGGATTCCACCACCATGGGCAGGCCGAGTTCCTGCTGCAGCCAGCCCGCCACCTGCAAGCCTTCCCACATGGCATTGCGCTCGGTGGAGAGCGTCAAGCTGCCGTTCGTGGGATGGACGTGCGCCGGCACCGCCAGGCCGGCTGCGGCCAGGGGGCTGGTGAGATCGGCCGCGATCATGCGCGCGCTTTCCAGAATCTGCCGCAGCGCTTGCAGGACGTCCTGCGCGCTGTCGATCTTGTCCAGCGGAATCCCGAGATCGCTCAATGAGATTTGAAAGCCGTCACCCAACCCGGCTTGCAGAGCGGAGGTTTGCAGGTTGAGGCCGAGATAAAGCGGTGAGGAGGAAACTGCGTCCGTGCGTGTCAGTGTCATAGGCCGGGGCGAACAAGGCAAGCGTTCAAACCGCAGAGTTCTTATTTGAAAAAGGTGTCCATCGGCGTTTGCTGCAACTCTGCGGTCTCGGTGTTGACTCCATGTGATTTCGTCGTGCGGCACAGCAGTTGGGTACACTACTGCCCGCTGGCTTCAGATTCCAGTTTGTCTGAAATCTGGCGTAGGCGCTTACAGGCGCCCTATCTACAAGAAATCGTCGGCAGCAAAGAAGTCGTTTTGTTGCTGCCCGAAGGGCCACTTTTCCAAAGCGGAGTCCTGCGAAAAGCGCAGAACGTTAAGTACACAATGTCGCCCTCAGAAGGCCAGCTTAACCCCAACGGGGTCGCATGTAACAGCCCACGGGCAGCGCCCTGGGAACCGACAAA
>JBBIKM010000198.1:0-11466 GCA_037445455.1 bacterium
CGGCAACCAATCCTGCAATAGATGAATCCCATTGTGCGCACCGGCAATGATCTCGCGCCGGCCATTGCCGTCCAAATCAGCCACCAGCGGCGAGGCATGCATTTCCCCGCCGCACGCCACCGGAAAGCCGGACAGCGGCCTGCCGCTGGCGGCAAAGCCGTGCAGCCAATGATCGCCGCCACCGATGATCACACCGAGTCCGCCGCCGGCCAGCGCGACCACTGCCGGTGAGCTGTTCATCTCATAGCCGAGGCGCACCGGCCAGCCCAGCAGGCAATCGCCGGTGGCGCTCCACGCGTGCACCGCGCCGTCGGTGGTGGCGAAAATGAGATCGAATTTGCCGTCTTGATCGAGATCAGCGATGACCGGATTCGCATGAATGCCTTTGCCGACCAGGCGCGGAAACGGCGGCAACTCACTGCCCTCCATCTGCAAGACATGCAAGAAGCCGCCTTCGTCGCCGGCAATGATTTCCACGCGGCCGTCGCCATTCAAATCAGCCAGGCTCGGCGAAGCCGGCGCATCCATGGGCAGGCGAATGGGGAAACCGGGATAAGGCGCTCCGGAAAGATGCCAGGCATAAACGTAACCGCGACTCGCCTCACCGGGTGTCAAGGTCGTGATCACCAGCAAATCCTCATGCCAGGCCGGGGTTGCCATGGCCCACCCTTGCATGCTCTGCGGCCATCCGGGTGCGGGCCGGCCGCGCCGATCGCACACGAACATCTGCTCGTGGCCGCCAATCGCGAGCAGGGAATCCGCAATGATCACCGGCGAGGACCAGACACGATAGCCGAGATCAATCGGAAAGCCGGCAACGGTTGTGCCGTCGCGCTGCCAGCCGTGCAACCGGCCGTCATTGCCGCCGATGAAAATCTCCGGTTGGTGATCGCCGTCAACGTCCCACAACGCCGGTGAAGAAAACGCGCCGCCGGCGATGCGCTGCGGCCAGTTGGGCAGATCGCGCAGGGAGTCATCGAGCAGGTAGCAGAACCCATCGAATGAGCCGATGACGATCTCCCGGCGGCCGTCGTGATCGAAATCATAAACAGCAGGCGAGGAGACGGTTTCGGCGGCAGTGGCGCGGAAGAGATGGCCGGGAGGGAAGTTTTGTTGGCCACAACTGATCAACAAGAATACAGCAGCTTTGGCGAACCCCCCGCCTGCGTGTTGGAGCACTGAGCTGCCAAAGTTCCGAGGTTCTGCTGAAGCGCCCAAAGGCTGGTCTTCGATCCCACTCTTGTCACGCTGCAAGAATCCTCTGCGTGCTTGAGTCGGACGCCAGAAATGACCGCGCAGCGTCCGAGGGGTCGCCCCCTTTTGGGTGATGGTAGATTCAAGCATCATGATGATTGAAATATTCCACCAGCTCCCACTTCAGCGCCGGCGGGCGAACGTCGAACTTCGCGAGGGTGGCCAGCGGCAGCCATTGCACCAGGCAGTTGTCTTCGGGCGGCTGGGCGTGATTGGCGGGTAACGCCGCACCGTCCGCGGCCGCAAGGAAATACCAATCCGTCTGGCGCGGCTGATGATAAGGCCCGAACTTGCGTTGCAGTGTAATGCTGAGGCCAAGCTCCTCGTGCAATTCACGCTGCACCGCCTGCTCCGGCGTTTCAGTGGGTTCGATGCCGCCGCCGGGAATGCGCCACACTTCACGGCCTGCGACCAGACAACGATAGGTGAGCAAGTGCCGGTTGTGCACCAGCACCGCGCCGGCGCGCGGCCGTCCCGGCTTCCAGTTCTCCTCCGGTTGCGGCAAACGCTCGCCAAGCCAAATTGGAAAGCGGGCAGCCACGGCACTTCCCGATTTCTCCCGCAGCCATTTCACGATCAGGTCGCGGGTGGCAAAGTCACGGCGCAGACGAACAAAGCGAAAGTGAGTCTGCGCGGTGAACAGTTCCTCGGTCAAGCCGCCGTAGTTCTGTGCCAGCTCGGGCGCGCCGTGTTCGGCATAATAGGCTGCGCTGCGGCGGGCCGCTGCCTGTGCGGCTTCCGATGTGGGATAGACGGGCGAATCCATCACGATGAATTGCCCGCCGGGCCGCAGCACGCGCGCGGCTTCGGCGAGGCATTGCGCCGGGTCGCGGGCATAATGCAGACTGGCATTCGCGATCACCACCTCGAAACTGGCAGCGGCGAGTGGCGGCTGTTCGAGGTCGGCTTGCACGGCCAGAAAGCGCCGCTGGTTGGCCGGCAACGCCGCCAGGCCATGCGGCCCCGCGTTCACATCCAAAGCGAGTACGGCGTGTTGCTCGGCCAGCCGGCGGCTCAGCCAGCCGCTGCCCGCGCCGAGATCCAACAGGCGCAGGCTGCGCCCGCCGTGGTTTTGCTTCAACCATTTTTGCAGGAATTGAAAGGATTGCGCGCGCAGCCGCCATTCGGCGGCATGGGTTGCGGTGAGATCGCGAAACGGCAAATGCTGGTAATAGCCGGGCACCGCGCTGGCCCAGCCTTCGCGCAACCGCAACTCATCATATTGTGCGCAAAAAGAGGCCAACCCGGCGAGACGCTCGCGCGCCAGCAGGCGGGGAATTTGATCGAGAATGTCAAAGCTCGTGTCGCACGCCGGGCAACCCAGGGCACGCCTCGAACCGGCCGCCGTCAACGCCAGCGGGCCGTGGCAGGCGGGGCAACGCAACACCGCGAGCCAGTGATAGATTTGTTCCTGTATTCTTGTCGCGGCGACGCCTTCCATTCACCCTGCCTTGACCAGCGTCAAACTGGCGACCACATATGGAATGTAAACCAGACCCAGGGGATTGCCCTGCTGCAGCAGCTTCAGCCGGCCGCGGCGCACGGCCTCACCAATGGCAACACCATCAAGAAAGTGACGCAGGCATTCCTCCGCGAAAGTGCACGCCAGCGCCTCATTGATGGTGATTTCGGTGCCGATCACGCCCGCGGCGTGGGCATTCTCCACAAAGCCGCTGACCAAGTCCAGCGCCACTTCGGGCTCGAGCGCGGTGGTGTGGCAGCCGTTGAGAAAAACCAGCGGCTGCGGCTTGGCTGCCGGCAGGTCGCGAAGCTTGCTGCGCAAATAATCCCGGGTGATGTATTGCCGCGCTGCGGGATCACCGACTTGCAGATAGGGAACATCTTCCTCGGTATCAAAGCCGCCGTGGCAGTAAAAATACACCACCTGCGAATCGACCTCTTTGATCTGCGTCATGGTGTCGTCGCGGGTGAGGGCATGATGCCACGCCAGGCCTGGACGCAATGCCTGCAGCCGGGCTTCGTGCTGCGGCCGCAGCTTGAAGTTGACATCGGTCGAAACCGCGACGACCAGCGCCGGCGCCTGCTGGTAGCGAATCTCCGTGGCAGCTTCCACCGGCGCACCGGTGAGCGAAGGCGGCATGCCGAGGTTGTGACGATAGCCCCAAAAACCGCTGGGACAAATCACCAGCGGCTGGCCGCGGCTGGGGCAGGCACCCCGGAAGCATTCATGCTCAGAAAGCAGACCAGGTTGCTGCAAGGCCTGCACGAAGGACGGGCAGAGCGTGTAGCCGTCCGCCGGCGCAGTGGTGTCGAAATCATAGTCATACAACATGGCCACCGGCAGGAGATGGCGAATCGAGTCTTTATTGGCAATTTGCACCAGGCCGGGCTGGCGCATGAGTTCCTGCAACGCCCGCGCTTTCTCCTTGCCGCCTGCCAGGCGGGTGATCACCACGTCATAGAAGCGATAGCCGCGCTTGGCGAATTTGATCAGGTCAGCTTTGAGCTGGTCAAGCTCGCCGCTGCCGTCGTACTTGAATTTCTTGCCGGACTGCCACGGCTCGCTGTCACCCCAGGCTGCCAGGCGCAGCGCTTCGCGCGCCTTGGTGATGAGATTCTGCAATTCCTGGCCGGGAATGCTCGCGTCCTCTTTGAACTCGGTCCTGTCTTCAGCGCCGAAGAAGCGAAAGCCGTGCGTGCCGTTGCCGTTGTCGTTGAGCATCACGCTCAGGCGATGGGGCTGCAGGCGCTCCAACCGCGCAACATCGAGATTCTTGCTGAGGGTGAAATCAACGCGGGTTTGCAAGGCCGGCTCCGGGACGCTGCCGCGCAGCAGGCGTTGCAGCCGTGACGCCACCGCCACTTCCACGAGATGAGATTGCACCAGCACTTGCTCGCAGTAAAGATTGCAGCGCAGGTGAAAGCGACCGGCGCGCGCCGGCATCTTCACCAGAAAGAACAGCCGCCGCTGCAGCAATTCTGCATTGAGGCCGGCAGGTTGCGCCGCCGGCCGGGTGACCGTCGCCAGCCCATCCTGCTGCAGTTGGATCTCACCAACGTCCTCGCCGGCGGTCAATTCGATTTCATCCGCATAGGCAAACAGCGCGACCTTGAGGCGCGCTTCCCTGGGCAGATGTTCCACCGGCAGGGCCGTGGGCTGCCGATCGATCGCGCCCGCTATGCGCTCGCGGCTCACTTCAAACCAGAAATAGCAGTGTTGCTGCTGGAACAAAGGCCGCACCGGAGGCAATGGCGTGGCGGGGTTTTCCAAACTCGCAAAGCCGGTGTTGACCGTCGGCTTGGCTTGCGGCGCCGGCGCAGCGCCCGGCTCAAAATAGAGCGTATCGTCCGGCTCGAGCGGCGGCGCGCCCTCGAGATCATCTCCGCTGCCGGCGCCGCGACCGCGCGCTCCACGCGAGCGCGTGCGGGAGCCGCCATTGCGCGGCACACCGCGGGAGCGCGAGCCCGCGCCACTTTCGCGCCCGGCCGCCTTGCGCTTGCCCGGCCACGGCCATGCGCGTTTGTAGCTTCGCGGCGGTTCCGGCTCCGGACCCGGCAGAGAGGAATCGTCCTGATCATCTTCGCTGACATGGCTTGGCCAGGTTCGGCTCGGTGAGGGCGGCGGTGGCACAGCAACCGGTGGTGGTGAGGGCAGCGGCTCATCCGCCCGCGATTGATCCGTCGCGCCGCCGTTCTTCGCTGGTGGAGCTGGTGCGGCGGCACCGCCGTAGTGATCCCAAATCGCGGCGATCAAGTCGAGCACGAGCTGGCGGCGCTGCTCCTCCGTCATCTGCGCAAACAGCGCACGCCAATGCTCGCCAGAAACCGTTTTCACTGCCGCGGGCAGAGCCGCTTGCACTGCCGCCGGCAATTGTGGCCGCAAGGCGGCCCGCGCCCGGTGCTGCCACCATTTGATCTCAAAACGCTCTGCGATTGCCTGCGCTTGCTGCGCCAGCGCCGGCGAAAGCCGGGGCGCCATTCGCAACAACAGCCGCGCGCGCGTGACCTCGGACGCCTGCCATTGTCCCAGGAAAACGAGTGCCTGCTGCAATTGCAATTCATCAAGATGGGGCAACAGCCGGCTCAGGGTCATTTCCTGATCCGATTCCCACAAATCGCCCAAGAATCCAATTGCCGCGGTGATTTGTTGATCCGACCAGAACGGCACCAGCGGCAGGAAATCACGCAGCGTGTTTGGTTGCGGCAAGCCGGCAGCCTGCACCTGTTGCCGCAAGGCTGCATACCAGCCGGGTCCGGCACGTTCTGCAATCAGAGACAGCGCGGAGAGGTGTTCTTCCGCCGAGCTCTGGCTGCGCGCCTCCGCCTGGAGATCCTGCTGCAGCGGGCCGGACACGCGCAGGCTCAGTTGGAGCAGAACTTCCAGCCGTGCCGTGGCCCAGGTGATCGTCCGCGCGGCCGACAGGCACTCGGCAGCCAGACTGCGTTGTTCCGCCTCGGAGAAATGCGGAATTAAACCAGCCAGGGCCAGACCGCGCCAGCGTTCCTCGCTCATCGCGCGCGCTGCCGCCAGCAGCGCATTGGCTCCTCAGACAGCAGCGGCACGGTCAAGTGACTGAGCAAAATCACCAGCGCTTCCTGCCGGTCGCTGTCGAGATTTGGCTGTTTTGCCAGCGTCAAAGCTGCTTGCGTGAGCGATCGCAAGAAGGGTGTCGCCGGCAGGCGGCCGGCCAGCAAGCCGAGGGCAAGAGCACGATCCGCTTCACCGCGATAGACGCTGGCAAGATCCGCCTCGAACACGGCGGCGAACGCCGGCTCCAGCAGAGCGGAGGAAAGATGCGGCACGACGCGCGGAAAGCGCACCAGTTCGCTGGCCAGCGACGCACGATCGCCCAACTCGTGGGCGCGCTGCAGCAAGGCGGCCAATGCCGCCAGCCGCCCGGCCTCCGGCATAAAACCGATGCCGGTGATGGTGTTGATGGCGTTGGCGAGCACCGCCGCCGGCAGCTCCGGCGCCAGCTCAGCCAGCAGCTCCGGCTCGGGCGCGCCCGGCCGCTCATGCGGCGGCTCACCCAGCAACAATGCGCGCAGGGTTGATTGCGGATTCTCAGGCATGTCGCATTACTCTCGCAGAACCATCACCAGGAGCTTGTCGCGCAGACTTCCAGCTTGCCCGCGCTCGCGGGCGGGCAGGATGTGCGACGCTTTCTCGCTGCAGCAATTCAATCCGGTGAAATCAAAACCGTGACCGGGCGGCCGGGCTCAGCCGAGCGGCGATTTCTTGCCTTCCTGATCCGGCATGGCCATGGGCGTGCTGCCTTCCATGCGCGCGCCTTCGGGAATGAATTCGTCCGGGCCGAGCTTCTTGCGGCGGCCGTCGAGAAACCAATCGCGATTGAAGTTTCTCGAGATCAGCACCATGATGATCAGGATGAAAAAATAGCCGAAAAAGCCGCAAAACAGGCCAATGCCGTACGCGCCGAAGAGATCGCTGCGCTGCGGAAAAATGGCGAGCACGGCGCTGCCGCCGATCGCGCCCACCAGCGTGACGATGTCGCTGAGCTGCACGTCGCCCTGGCGATAGCGATTGATGTAATACACGTACCAGCCGATGACCGCGCCCAGGCCGCCGGCACCGAGCAGTTGAATCAACGAAGCGGATTCGTTCATAAGCCCTCCTCAGGAAAGTGAAGATGATGAGGACGCGCGTTTGTGCAGATCCGCGCGCCACACGGTGTGAACTAGAAAGGCCAGCGCCATGGCCAGCACGAAGGCGATAACCGCCCGCAAATTGACGAACAGCAGTGGAATGAAAGCGGTGAGAATGGTGGCGCGGCCAGCGCGAGAAATTTCAGGAAGGGATGGGCCGCGGGCCGGCGTGCCGTCAGCCAGGCGAGCAGCCAGCCCCACACCAGGCCAAAGCCGATGCTGCCGAGGAATTGTATCATGGCGGGCGCCTCTATCTCTTGTGTGAATCGTACGAAACCGCACCGCTTCAAAGCGCCGGGACCTGGCAGCGCACAAAATTCGAGTCCTGCCAATAAGGCCAACTTCCCCGGCGATCTCACTTTAGCCGCTTACGCGACGGTTCCAAACATGGCGCCCACTGCCGCCGTGGCGGCCATGGCCAGGGCTCCCCAAAACATCACGCGCACCGCGCCGGTGACCACGCGGGCGCCGCCGGCGCGCGCGGCCAGTCCACCCATCAGCGCCAGAAACACGAGAGAACTGCCGGCGACAAGGGGAATCATGGTCGAAGGTGGGCTGATCAAGACGATCAACAGCGGCAACGTGGCGCCCACGGCGAAGGTGGCGGCAGAGGCAAGCGCGGCTTGAATCGGGCGCGCGGTATGCGTTTCAGAAAGCCCAAGCTCGTCGCGCGCATGAGCCGACAGGGCGTCGTGCGCCATCAATTGGTCGGCGACTTGTTGCGCCAGGGTCGGTTCGAGTCCGCGCCTGACATAGATGGACGCCAGCTCGTTGCGCTCGAATTCCACATTCGTCGCCAGCTCGTCGCGTTCCCGTTGCAGGTCCGCTTTCTCCGTATCTGCCTGCGAGCTGACCGAAACGTATTCCCCCGCTGCCATTGACATGGCACCGGCGACCAGACCGGCGACTCCCGCGATCAGCACGTTACTGCGGGTCGCCTGCGCGGCGGCGACGCCCACCACCAGACTTGCAGTCGAGACAATGCCGTCGTTCGCCCCCAAAACTGCTGCGCGCAACCATCCAATCCGTTCGGCATAATGACGTTCTGATTCAGATTTGCCCATTGTGCCCGCCTTTCCTCCGTGGCCACGTGCCACGCCGGAGCTTTTCAAAGCGCTCGTGAACTGCATCGCGCAACAAGACAAGGCTCACCGGGAAGAACTGCTCCCGCGCACCTCAGTCTGCACCAGCCACGTGCCACACCAGGCAGTTCAATCTCCACAGAAAAAGCCAGAAAGTCAACAAGGGTTTCTTTGCTGCTCGTCGCCCGGCGTGTCAGGCCTCCCGCTCATGCGCGGTCAGCGCCATGCCCAGCCTGCCGAGCTGCGCTTGCGCGGCGGCTTGTGCGCGGCGCAACCAGGAGCCGTTGCCGTTTTCTTGCAGCCGCTGCCGCGCCAGTTCGCCGTGCAGCCGGCGATTGACGTAATCGTAGTAGCGCCGCGAGTGCCGGCCGCGGATGCGATAATCGCGATCATTGCTTTCCTGCCATTTGCCGTTTGGCGCAATCAGATTCTGCTCGGCCATGCGCTGGTAGTATTCCGTGCCCTTGATGGGATAGCTCACCGTCGTCAGCACGAGATCGGGATTGGCTTTCTTGACATGCTCGATGGTTGCCGCAATGTCGTCTTCGTTTTCGTCTTCAAAGCCCCACATCAGGAACATGCCGGTTTCGAGGCCATGGCGTTTCGCCAGCCGCGTCATGGCCTGCACTTGTTCGGCTTTCACCCCGCGCTTCATTTGATCGAGCAGGCGCTGCGAGCCGCTTTCCGAGCCGATCCAAACGCGAAAACAGCCCATTTCCTGCAAGGCGCGCACAACATCTTCATTCATGCGGTCGGCGCGGCAGATGCATTCGAAGGGAATTTTGATCTCGCGCTGCCGCAGCGCGGCGGCAAATTCGAACAGCCATTTGTGATTGATGTTGAACACGTCGTCGGCATACCACAGTATGTCGGGCTGATACGCCGCGCGAATCAACCCGACTTCCTCCGCGCAGCGTTGCGGGCTGCGTTTGCGCAGGGATTTGCCGAACACCGAATGGCTGCACCAGGTGCAGGAATAAGGGCAGCCGCGGCTGGTGATCAACGACACCGCCCCCGTGCCATGATGCGTGCGCCACGCGGCAATATAGCGCGGCAAATCGATGGCGCCGCGGTCGGGCAGCGGCAGCCGATCGAGATCAGCCAGCAGCGGCCGCGCTGGCGTGCGCTGAACGCGGCCGTGCTGATCTTTGAAAACGATGCCGGCCACCTGCGCCAGGCGGTCGTGCCGGCCGGACTGCAAAACCGGCAGCAATTCTTCCAGGGTTTCTTCGCCCTCACCAATGACCACAATATCCGCGCCGGAGTCGAGATATTCCTCGGCGTAGTTGGGCGGATCCGGCCCGCCGACGATCACCGTGCAATGGTGCTGCTTCGCCTGCCGGATCATCTCCAGCACGTTGCATTTCGTCATGAGATTGGCGTAGAGGCCGACGACAGCCGGCTTCTGCTGCGACAGCAAGTGCGCAAAGTCGTGCTTTGCCGCGAACGTGCTGTCGAAAATTTCCACCGCGAAATCTTTCTGCTTGAGATAAGCGGAAAGGTAAAGCAACCCCAGCGGCGGGTAGGGCTTCATGATTTCCCGCTCTTTGGCGTCGTCCTGCAAAAAATAGCCGTGGGTGAGAAGAAGGTCCATGAGTCAATGGTGAAATGGTTGTGCCTGCCGCGTCTCCGCGTCTGCAGTTTGGCAATTTGAGAAATAACGCAGTTTCTGGTCCGCGCCGGGGCACGCGATTCTGCTTGCGACCAGTGCCGCTCGATTCCAATGGCGCGCCGCCGCCGCCGGTGCGGGAGATTCGCAGCGGTTGTCAGAGCAATCGCTCAGCGATTCTTGCAAACCGGCCAACTCCGTCGGGGTGCGCTGCTGCAATTCATTTTCAAGCCGGCCGCGGGCGGCGGGAAACGCAGGCTGGCAGGCGTTGCGCCGGCAACGCTTGTTCTTCATTGCGAACTGATAAAGCGTCTGGCATTCTTCCAACGTGCCGTCCTGGCGGACGGGCAGATATTCGACAACGGCAATACGCGCCAATGCCGCCCGCGTATCGGGCACGTTTTCCTGATCATGCAAAGAGCCGGGAAACTCCAGGCTGAGTTCGTGAATGTTGAGCCAACCCGGGGAGGCGAGAAGCCGGCCGCGCTTTTCTTCCGCTTTCCCACGGTCGGCCGCGAAATCGAAATCACTCATGGTTCAGCGTCTCTGCGCCTGTCCGGTTATCAACCGGATGACTTTGGTCACCCAGCCGGCCTTGAGTTCGGCGATGCGATTCAGCCGCGTCACGTGATTTGTTTCAGCCGCGGCGGGACCAGGCGTTGTTCGAGGTGGTCGAACTCCGCCTCGGACTCGCGGGCGCGGCCGGCGGCTTCGTCTTTTTCCACGCAACCTTTCTTGTACTTCTTGCCGCTGCCGCATGGGCAAGGATCATTGCGGCCGGCCTTGCTCTTTGCTCGCTTCCTCGCAGGTCAGTTGATCACCAGCAGCTTCCGGGTTTGGCGATGCACCACGGCCTGATGCTGTCTCACCGTCATCCGGCAGAAATAAACGCCGTTGCGCCCGAGCGCCTGGGTCACCGCCAGCTCATGCCGGCCCGCCGCGAAGTGGCCGTTTGCCAGGCGGACAACGCTTTCTCCCAGCACATTGAAGATCTCGATCTCCACAGTTGCCGCCTGCGGCAAAAAGAACGGCAGCCGCGTGAAAGCCGCAAACGGATTCGGATAATTGGGCGACAGCTCATACGCTTGCGGGAAGCCATCGTCTGCCAACCTGCCTTCGACGCCGGTTGGTGTCAAGCCGAATTCCCGGGTCAGCAGCGTGTGCATTGCCGCGCCGGCTTCGGATTCCACCATGAAGTACAACGGAAAGCCGAGCACGGCGACGTGATGCTGAGTCGAGACCATGCCGGCCGGATAGTCGTGAAAGACATAAGCCGAATCCTGTGCCAGATAGCGAAACAGCGTTCTCGCGCCGGGCCGGGGACGAAAGACAGGGAGGTCGCGCAGCAAGCCGTTCCAGGAGGGCACCGGCACACGCCGGGCATCGACGCCCACGGCCTGATAACCGGCGGCCGCACCGCGCACACCGGTAAATTGCACCTCCGTCGCCTTCCAGGTCGTGTCGATCTGGAGATAGTCAAAGGCAAAATCGCCGGCGGCAAAGCCCTTGGGAGAAGTATTGCCGGTGAAACTGGTCATGAGGTTCCATCCGGAAAAGAGCAGCCGGCCGCCGGCCGCGAGGTAGTCCGCAAGAAATTCTTGCACGGCCGGCAAGTTCCCGGGTGTCGTGTCATCGTGGTGCCAAAGCAGCATGCGGTATGCGCCGAGCGTGTCATCCGGCAGGCCGGCGCTGCGCACGTCGTATTCGGCAAAATCGAAGCGCGCCAGCAGGCGGCGATAGAAATCATCGACCTGGGCATCGGAGGGCGAAGCCGGGATGCCGGTGCCGTCACGGGTTTCGTCGATGAGCAGCAGGCCGCGCGCGAGCGTGATCGGACGATAAGCCAGTGGCGCGGTCAATGCGCTTTCAATACCGGTCGTATCCACCGCCGTG
>JBBIKM010000199.1:0-11465 GCA_037445455.1 bacterium
ACTTTGCAGTAATTCTGCCCGCCCCCAAAAAATCGCAAGCCGCAGCATCGTTGATGCTGCCGGCTTTTCTGCTTCATCTGCAAGCGGCGAGCCGGGGTGCGCCGCGCCGGCTCGCCACTTTCCCCCTCACACTTTGTTACTCCGCCATCGCCGGGCGCACACCGGCCAGCCGCAGAGCAATGGCGGCCGTGCGCTTGCTGGCGCCGGGCGTGCCCAGCCGCTCGCGCACCTGCAACAAGGCCTGGCAAATCGCTGCGCGCTCCGGCGTGGGCAGCAAATAGGGCGACAGCGCCTCCGCCACGCGTTGCGGTTGAAATGCGTCCTGCACGAATTCCGGCGCAATCTTGCGATTCGCCACAACATTCACCAAACCGATATGCGGCAACTTGACAAGACGCTTGCCAATGGCATACGACAGCCGCGAGACGCGATAGACGATCGCGAGCGGCGTGCCGAAGCAGGCGGTCTCCAGCGTGGCCGTGCCTGAACAGACCAGGCAGGCGGTGCTGTCGCGCATCAACTCGTAAGTGGCACCGCTGAGCAAGCGCGCCTCGCCGTTGGGAATCATCTCTTGATAAAGTCGCGCCGGCAAGGTCGGCGCCTGTCCCACGGCGATTTGCAGGCCGGGGTGGCGTTGGCGCAAGAGCCGGGCGGTGGCGATCATGTCTGGCAACAGACGCATGATCTCATGCTGCCGGCTGCCGGGCAAGAGTCCGAGCAACGGCTGGCCTTCAACGAATCCGTGCGCGGCAAAAAATTCCCGGCGGGAGAGGCGGGGCGACAAACCTTCCAGCAGCGGATGGCCGACGAAATGCGTGGGCACGCCGGCCCCGGCGAACAACGGTTCTTCGAAGGGAAACACCACCGCCATTTCCGCGACCAGCTTCGCCATTTTAGGAATGCGGTTTTTGCCCCACGCCCACACTTGCGGCGCGATGTAGTAGAGAATCTGGCAGCCGTGCCGCTGCAGCCGCCGCGCCAGCCGCAAATTGAAGCCGGGATAGTCGATCAAAATGACAACCGCGGGCCGGCGGCGTTCGACTTCAGCCAGCAACGTCGCCATAACTTTGCGCAGGAACGGCAGATGGCGAATGACTTCCGAGAAGCCGACCACCGCCATGTCGCGAATGTGAAAAAGCAATTCCATGCCGGCGCCGGCCATGCCATCACCGCCGATGCCAAAGATGCGACAGGCGGGCGCATCAGCCTTGAGCGCCTGCACCAGGCGGGCGCCGTGCAGATCGCCGCTGGCTTCGCCAGCCACAATGAGAATGTTGGGAGAGGCGGGCATGGGTCAAAATTTCGTCATGTGTTTGGTCGCCGGCAGCGTGACAGTCGGGAGGCTGCGTCCACCAGCGTGGACGCCGACTCAGATGCCGGTGCGCAGCAGGAGATTTCCGCGCCGGTTGCATGTCCAGCGTTTGACCTGAGACGGCAGCCTGCGCGGCTTCATCCGGCATCAAAATCGCCAGATGAGAAAGATTGCCAGGCTGACCGCGGCAAAACTCATCAGCGTGTTGCGCTCGATCTTGAATGCCCGGCGGAGCGGCATCACCTCGACCGGCTGCTGGTTGAAGGGCGTCAGGCGCGGCAGAAAGCGCGGCACGTTGTTGAAATAATCGGTGTAGACCTGGCCAAAGCGCTGCTGCAAGTGTTCCTCTTCCAGTGCGATGATCATGCGGTATTGCCAGGCAAAGGCCGCCACGAACACCAGCAGCATCCACGGCATCCAGGCATTGGCCATCAAGCACAAGCCCAGGCTCAGAATGAAATTGCCGAGATAGAGCGGATTGCGGACGTAGGCAAACGGTCCGTGCGTGATCAACACCGCGCCTGCGCCCACTTGCCCGGTGGTGCGGGTGGCGCCGCCGGCGTGCCGCACGCCCCACAGCCGCAGACTTTCCCCGGCCAGGGCAATCAGAAAACCGGTGATCAAGCTAACGGGCGTGGGCTTCGCCAGCAGCAGAATGGCGAGCAGCAACGGAATCGGGGTGTAGCTCCGATACTTGAACAACAACGCGCGCAGATCCATGCTCATCTCGATTCAGGTGGAACGGCATTCGCCCGCAAGCTTTGCCAACTGAGCTTGAGGCCGGCAACATACAAGGTTCCGATAACCAGCGCAACGCCGGAAAAGATCACGTAGCGCAGCGGAAACGCCGGCGGCGAAATAATTTTGAACGCCAACTCGGAAAAGACGCTGAGGCCGCGCAGGCTGTAAATGGCGGTAATAATGACCAGCACGGGAAGCAAGCCGGGCAGCCGCCGCAGCCAGCCGGCGCCGGAGAAGGCATACAATCCCGCCACGGCAAACAGCAGCGCGAGGCCGAGCGTCAGCAGCGCGGGCAAGGGCGAGCCGGCAGCAGCGCGGCGCGCCAGCTCTTCACCGGCGCCGAAGAAACGGTAGCCGGGTGCGCCGGCAATGACAATGGCAACATGCAGCAAAGCCACCAACACACTCATGATGCCGGCCAGCGTGAGCACATTCCTGCCGGTGAAGAACATGATTTCTCCCTTCTCACAAGAACTGCCTCGCATGATTCAAATCCCCCGGCGAAGAACGGCCGCAAATGGCATGCAGCGGCCGGGGATTCATCTTCAGTTTGCGACGGCGCAATATAACAAGCGGCCGCCGCGAAAGCCAAGTGTTTTTGCGAGGAAAACCTGCCAGCGCCGCACGCGTTTGCCGTACCTTGCCGGTATCCTCTGCTGCTGGTGGCAGGCTGCCGGCGCCAAGTTCGACCAGGAGCTCCTGCGATAGAGATGGTGCAGCCGCGCGTCTCCTGTCTGCGCGACTGGCGGCCACCGCAAAGCCCTGCTGCCGGGAGGCGCTTGGTCCCGTTCATGGAATTCTGTGTTACTTCGCAAGGATGGCTGCATGCTCATGGATTTGAAACTCGTGAAATTGGCGGCGCGGTGGCTGCTCTGGCTGCCGCTGCTCGCCGTCGCACAAACAGCCAGTGAGAGTACAGACTTCCCCCGCACGTTTCTGCGCGTGATGGCCGGGCGGCCTGCACCGATGGAGAGCCAGGCCCAGGCGGTATTGCTCAGCAATGCCGACGACACGTTGCTGCCGGTTGCGCAGAGATGGCGCGCAAAGGGGGTGCAGGTATATTTCAATCTCGGTGTCAATCGCGGGCCATATCAAGACTATGTGCTGGGCATGTGGGACGGCACGCCGCATCCGGGGGAATATCAGCTCGCGGCGCCGGAGAGCCGGAGTGGCAGCAACACCGTGTTGTTTCCCACCCCCTCCGTCATCGACTATCTCACCGCCAAGATCGCGCACGCGCTGGATTGCGGCGCCGAGGCGATCTTTCTCGAAGATCCTGTATTTCTTCCCGGTGCGGATTCGAGTGCAGCATTCAAGCGCGCCTGGCAGGAAGACACCGGCAGCGATTGGCAGCCTCCGGCACAGTCAGCCAGGCTGCGCTACGCCGTGGGCAAGCAGCAACAACATCTCTATTGGCAGGCACTGGTCAAACTTTTTGCTTATGCCAAACAACGCGCGCAAGAGAGCAATCGCGAGGTTGCCTGTTATCTTGCCACGCCCAGCCTGCTGGCCAACAGCCGGCGCGGCGCCATCGGGCCGGCCACGCGCGGCCTGCACATACCTGACTGCGACGGCCTGCTGGGAATGGTGGGACCGGAGGCGTTGACTGCAACCAGCCGCTGCGCCGGCGTGATGGCCGTGCGGCCGTTCGAGAATGCCCTGCTGGAATACGGCTTGTTTGCCAATCAAGTGCGCGGCCATAACAAGCAACTCTGGCTGCAAATCAATCCGTTCGAGGAGCACGAACCGATTTCGGCAGTGGCGGCCGAAAGCCGGCTGCGCGCGCAGGTCACGGCAGCCTTGTTTTACCCGGAGCATTGGCGTTACGAGTTGCCCAACTGCGCCGCAGCCTGCGACCGCGTGCCCGCGGACAGCGCCAGGCATTTGCAGCAAATGCTGCTGACAATCGCGCACGTGCTCGGCGACATGCAGCAACCGGCAGCGCCGCCTGAGGCCGCCGAGCGCGGGGTCGGCATTTTGTTGAGCGAGGCCATGCTGCTGCAGCGCGCCGCGCCCGCGCCAAGCGATTCGCTGCTGTCGTTCTTCCACGGGCTGGCCCTGCCGCTGCTGAAGCACGGCGTTTTCGTTGAGCCGCTGGTCATGGAAAACCTGCACCTGCCCCAGTACCTGAACGGTTACAAAGTGATCTTTCTAAGCTATTCGTTCATGAAGCCGCAGGAGCATGAATGGCATGAGCGCCTGACCAATTGGGTGCGCGCGGGCGGCACACTGATTTTCATTGATGACGGCAGCGACCCTTACAATCGCGCCGCGGAGTGGTGGCGCCGGGGCATGTTTGACTACGTCCTGCCGGCGGAGCACTTGTTCGAGACGCTCAAGCTCGGTTACTGGCCCAAGCCCGGTCGAAATCCCGTGGGCATGGGGTCGTTCATCTATTTGACCGAGAACCCGGCGAACTATGCGCAACGAAAAGACGCGGCTGGCTACCTGCTGGAATTGACGGGCGCGGCGCTGCCCGCCGGCCGGAAAATCACGCCGCAAAACTATCTGCGCTTGCGGCGCGGACCGTATGTCATCGCCGCCACGTTTGCCGAAAGCGCGGACACCAGCGCCCAAATACTCACCGGTGACTTCATCGATTTGTTTGACCCGCAGCTTCCGCATCGCAGCCGGATCTGTGTTGCGCCTGGCGAACAGGCGCTGTTGCTCGATCTCGCCAAAATCGACAGCTCGGCCGCCAGGGTTCTGGCAGCCTCCGCTGGCGTCATGCAGGAACGGAGACTGGAAGGCGAGTATTCCTTTGTCGTGAAGGGGCCGGTGGGCTTGCAGGCGCGCGTGCTCATATTTGCGCCGGCGCGCCAGGCGCTGGCAATGGCAAGCCACGCCGGCGTGCCGGTGAAAGTTGAGATCCAGCGGGACGGCATGCTGCATTGGCTGGCATTTGAGCATCAGGCGCAGGGTGTGATGGTGCGGTTGAATTGGAAGGCGGAGGAACCGGGCGGCAAGGCGGAGACCAATTAGAGGTTGTCTGCCGTGCTTGGGTGCGGCAGCAGACGATTCGAGGCAACGCGGTGCCGGCAATGCGCGGCGGCGAAAGGGCCCTCCTGTCGAAATGCGCCGCAGGCACCGGGCATCGGGCATCGCCGAAAAAATTCCAGGGGGATGATTTGGCGGCAGAGACGATTTCAAATTGATCTGCCATGAACTCTTTTCACGGGTTTGAAGACTGGCGCAGGATGCCTGCAACAAAAAATCCCACCGAAGATGTTGCAGATCTTCGGTGGGATTTCCGTTTGGGCGCAAGCGGTGCCGAACGCGGCGCGCAAAAGCGCGGATTTCAAGCATGAGGACGGCCGTTCCGGAGCGGCCGCTCGAGTCCAGGCTTGGGCAAGGGAATCGCCGCGCCACCGCGATCGTGCTCAAACTTTGTAGAACACGATAGGGCAAACCACGGTCATCGTGCCGCTGGCAATGGTCTCATACTTCCAGCGCTTGATGGCATCGATGATTTCATTCTGAAATTCCGCGATGGCGATCTCCGAGCTGAGCACGACGGCTTTCGCGACTGTGCCGTCGGCGTTGATGGTGATCTCGACCTGCACCTTGCCGCCCATGTCGGGATTGAGCTTGAGATATTTGTTGTAGATGTATTGCAGCCGCCCCATGTTCTTCATCAGCACGGCGCGCAGCGATTCTTCGCTGCGCGCGCCCATGGCCTCCTGCGAGCCGCCGGTCTTGCTCATGGTTTCAACGCGCACCCGCGCCGCCTTCTCCAAACTCACTTTCTTCTGTGAACCCACGTCGCCGGCAAGGATTTCATCAATCTTGGCGCCACCACCGCCTTCGCCCTCTCCGATCAAGCTGGCGGCGAGAATATCGTTCGGGTCCGCGGCCTGGCCAGCGCCTGCTTTGCCGCGGCCGCCGGCGGTCAACTTGGTATTGGTGACCACGCTGGTCAAACTGGTGGCCAGGTCATCATCCAGCAATTGCCGCAAGACGCCGCTTTCCTGATCGCTGCTGCCGCTGCCGGTCAGCAACGCCAACGCCGCCATGTTTTCGAGATTCACGCCCTGGCCGGGATTGTCGGTCTTCTCGCCATAGCCCACGTTGCGTTTGCCCTCACGCTCTTTGGTGGAGCCGTCTTCCGCGCCTTCTTTGTTTTCTTTCTTGGCATTGTCCGCTGCCGGATCGACAGCGGTGGCTTGAGCGAGCTGTGGCGGCGGCGGCGGTTCCTCAATTTTGGGGATGAACTTGCTGATGCGGCGCACGATCTGCTCGACGGCAGCTTCCTGCCGGGGCGGCGCAAACGGAATGGTGCTGAGCCAGTAGGACATGCCGGAGGCGAGCGTGAGCAGGGTCAGCAAAACTGAGCGAAACAGACCGTCTTCCCGCAGGCTCTTGAGAAACGCCCGGCTGGGGGAGAAACCGGCAAAAGTGAGCGTATCGACCGGGGTGTTGTCGAAGGCAAAATCAATGCGCACCTCATCGAGATAGACGTAGCCGGCTTTGCCCGGGGTCAGCGCGATGTAAGGGTAGCCGTCGCGCTTGGGCAGCAGGCCGTGCGACAGCAAATCCGTGAAGTCCAGCCGTTTGTTTTCCTGCACCACCTCGCCGCGGCAGCCTTCGAGCAGCCGCAGCTCGTAGCCGCTGCCGTTGGGAACGAACATCTGCATCCTCTTGGGGAAGCGCTCGCCATAGAGCACGATGTCGTTGTCCGGGCCGCGGCCAATGCTCAAAGCTTCCTTCTGGCGCAAATGGCGTTCGCGCACCTCACCGTTGCGTTCGATGCGCAGCTTTAAGTGTTGCATTCCTGCCATTCTAAATCGAGTGTTTGATGAATTCGCATCCCTGGCTCACGAAGGGTTGCCGTAAACCAGCAGTTCCATGTTGTTGTAGCCGGTGGCACCGCAGGTGGCCATCACGCGCTTGATGATTGCAAACGGCGTGTCGCGATCGCTCATGATCACCACCCGGCCGCGAAAACCGAAGCGTTCTTCTTTCGCGCCCAAACCTTCCGCCACCGAGCGCGAAAATTGCAGGGACTGCTGCAGCGCCGGAATCTGCAGCCCGGCGCCCAAGTCAATCTCGTCGATCCTGACCAGGGGCTTGTCATCCAGCATGACCCATTCCTTCGTCACGGCCACGATCGGCGCCACTTTCGGCTTGATCGTGCTGGTCGACTTGGCCAGGGTCAATTCCGGACTGACCGTGACGAACTGGCCTTCCGCCGAAAAGCTCTTCAGCAGAAACACCAGCAAAATCGTGAACATATCCATCATCGAAGTGAGTCGCAGCGACAGATCCACCCCCTTGTTGCGGCGATTCACTTTCTTAAAACCATCGGCGGAATGTCCTAATTTCAACATACCTCAACCTGAGATTGAAACGTTCGGGAATCCAGCTTCGCGGCAGCGGTCCATGATGTCGATCACCACCTGGTAGCGGATGTTGTCCTCCGGCGCAATCACCACGTCGACGGCGTCCGGGAACTTCTGCTTGACCTGCGCCAGATAGGATTTCAACAGGTTGTAGTCATAACCCTCCGTCCGGCGCGGAATCAGGCCAAAGGTGAAGGTTGGGCTTTTCAGCTCGATGCCGTTTTCACGGATCGCCAGCAGATTCAACACCGCCGGTTTGCGTTCCTGTGCCTGCTGGTGCTGCTGCGTCTGGCGGTTGCTGGCTTGCATCTCCGGCAGGGAAATGTCCAGCACCGCCAGCTCCACGAAGGTGGCGGTCACCAGCAGGAAGGGCACCAGAATGAGAAACAGGTTCATCACCGGCATGATATTGAGATCGGCGGCGGGCTTGCGCTGGCTTCCCAAGGCTGCTTTGAGATTCATTTCGCGATCCTGGTGCGGCTCAAGCGTTGAAAGATGCGCGCGGCATTTTCGTTGATCTCATCGGTGATGGCGGAAATGCGCTCATTCAACATCGAGTAGAAAATCAGCGTGGGAATGGCGACGATCAGGCCGAAGGCGGTGGTGTTCATGGCCACCGCGATGCCGGAGGCCAGCAACGCGGCTTTTTGCGAAGCATCGGCATTGGTGACGGCGGCAAAGGAATCGATCAGGCCGAAAATCGTGCCCAGCAGCCCGAGCAGGGTCGCGATGTTGGCGAGCAGCGAGAGATACGAGGTCCGCTTCTCGATCTTGGGGATTTCCGACATCGCCGCCACTTCCATGGCGTGCTGCACGTCAGCGGGATTCTTCATGAATTCTTCCAGACCGGCGCGCGTGATGCGCGGCAGGGCCGCCTGCGACATGCTGCACAACTCCATGGCGTTGGCAATGTTGCCGCGTTGAATCAGCTCCAGAATCTTGTTGACGAAGGCGGTGGAATCGATGCGATTCTTGAAATTCAACACAATGAAGCGCTCAATGATGATCGCCATCGCCAGAATCAACGTGAGCAGGATGGCCCACATCCAGCTTCCGCCTGATACGAAGAAATTGACCATTGCACCCATACAGGTTCAAACCTCCTTGACTTGAAACCGAATCGAAACGAAAGAAAAATGTCCGAAAACTGCGTCTCCACCGCGCCGCCGCCGGGCACAGCGCTCACAGCCGGACGGCGGCAGTGCCGGCCGGGTGAATGCCCACCTTGTTCCCTGCAGAATTGAAGCGCGATCAATCACCAGAGTGTTTGATCCTTGAGATAGCGGCGGGTATTCTGAGGATGGTAGTCCTTCTCGACCGGCCGGAAGATGTCGCGAAAGAAGGAGCGATCGATTTCGATGCCGTCCACTTTCGGATCGCGGCCGGGGATGATGAACAACGCCTGCGGCTTGGCAATGGTGCCCAGCACCTCGATGTTCTTCATGAAGATTCTTGCGCTGGCGGCGTCTTCGTCGACCGCGGGCGTGTAGCTCGTGTCCTGCATGGCGGCCGATATGGCGGTGTCGGGCGCGGCCGTTTGCTGCGCCCAAGCTTCCGCCGCCGGCCCGAGCAGCAGTGCCAGCAGCGCGGCGCCACCCAGCCTGGTAAACGTTCTCATCATGCCACTCTTTGATTCCACGTAAAACCGGTTCCTGGCCTGCGGCACTCTGCGCCGCAGACCGCAACACGCATCACTTCTGATTGCCTTTCGCGGCCGCGGTGGCCGCCGACTGCATCTCTGCGGGCTTGGCCGTGCCCGTTACCGGCGGCATCGACTGCGCACCGCCCTCGCCGACGGGAGAAGCATTGAGATGGCCGTTGGTGGCCGGCATGGCCTGTTCTTCCGCGGGCAGCTCCCGGCCCAGCTCGACGGCGAGCGTCTGCAGACGCGCGCGGCTCTGCTCGACCCATTCATTCGCGATCTCGTTCTCGCGCGCCTGGCGCAGATTGGCCGCGTAAGTCTCAAAGGCCTTCTCTTTGAACGGGCGAATCCGTTCTTCCAGCTTCTGTTCGTATTGCTCCTTTAAATCGCCCTCGAGCGCGGGCCGCGGCGATTCCCAAAATGCGCGCGCAAACTCCTCAAACGCCGCGCCGATGCGATGCACCGCAGCGGTGGCCCATTCTCCCACTTGATATTTTGCCGCCGTCGTGTAGGCCGTCTGCACGTCTTTGAACAGGGTTTGTTTGCGCTGCAGGCTCTTGTCGAGCGGCGGTTCGAGATTCACCAGGCGATACGCTTCAAATTGAATCTCGCCCAGCATGAATTGCGCCTGGGCGGGGAAGTAAGGCTCGACCGGCCGGCCGCTGCGCTGGGCTTGCAGGAAGACTTCCGCGACGCGGCCAAAGTAGCTGGCGGCCACGCGGTGGTCCTGGCGTTTGAAGCAAATGTCGCCGGCGCGGCAAAGCGCTTCCATCATCTGCTCGGTCTCAGTGGGATTGCTCGCCAGGAAGCGATCATACGTCTTCAGCGCGTTCTCCTGCAAGCCGGCGCTTTCATAACAGCGCGCCGCCGCGAAGATGGCCTTGCCGGCATAGGGCGAATTGGGCCGGGCCGTAACCAGCGCCAGGTAGTTTTGCGCGGCGCGCGTCCATTTGCTGTCTTCTTCGCACAGCAGGGCGGCGCGGTAAAGCGCTTCGTCAACGCGCGGCGAGGCGGGGAAGCGGAAATGGAATTTCTCATAGATCTCGATGGCCTTGACCTTGTTGCCGGCCTTGTCATAGGCCGTCGCGGATTCCGCCAGCGCCAGCTCCGCGATGATGGAATCCTGGCTGCTGGCGGCGACGTTCTCGAAGGCGATGGCCGCGATGTTGTGCTCGCCCCTGGCTTTGAAGCCATCCGCCAGCTTGAATTTCGCCGAGCTGATCACGCGCCGGGCGCGGTCAATCTGCACGACGGAATCGGGAAACTGCTCCACCACCTTGCGCGCCCATTTTTCCGCGAGCAGATAGTTTTGCAGCTCCATCGAGCATTGCGCGTGCAGCAAGTGCGCCTGCACCACAAAGCGGGAATTCGGGATGGCGGTGATGATCTTTTCGTAGACCTGCTGTGCGGCGCCGAATTCCCGCAAGTTAAACAGGGTCTCCGCATACTTCATCAGCACGTCGGGATAGCGCGGACTCGCGCTCATGAGCACGGCAAAATCATTGCACGCCGCCAGCAGTTTCGGATACACCGCGTTGGGCACGGTGAGGGTATCCGGCCGGCCGCTGCCCAGAAAATTGGCGAGCGGGAAGGCGGTGGTGTCGGGATGATTGACGGTGGCCAGCTCGTCGAAGTGGCTGATGATGCGGTTGTAGGCCGCGTCGTCTTTGAACTCCGACTTGGGGTAATTCATCATCACGCGCTTGTAGGCGTCGGCGGCGTTGGCAAAATCGCGCGTCTCATAGAAGCATTCGGCGAGATAGTAGCTGATCTTGGGCGCGTTCGGCGTGCCGGCAAACTTGTTGACGTATTCCTGATAGCGCTGAATCGCGAGCTGATAGGCGGCGAGGTCCTTGTTGGCCTGTGCGCGCGCCTGTGCTTCGGTGCCCAGGATGTAGAGATGCTGTTCCGCCAGCGCCAGCGCTTTCTCGCGCTTTTCGCCCTCGGGGTGTTTCTCCAGCCAGGCGCTGCCCGGGCCGTAATTATTCACCAGCGTCAGGCGCGCTGCCTCCGCCTTTTCCGGCTGGTCGCTGCTCAAGTAGCTTTCCACCACTTCGTTTTGCAGCAGCGGCGCCTGGTCGTTGAACGGCCACATTTCCAGCGTGATTTCCACCGTGCGGATGGCTTCATCATAGAAATTGCGGGCGCGATAGGTTTCCGCCAGCTTCAGAAAGATCTCGATGCCGTAATCCTTGCCGCTGTACTTGACCAGAAACTCGCGTGCCTTCTCCGGACCGCCGTACTCGGCAAAGCTCTGCGCGATGTATTCGATCGCCTCCTGTCGCAAATCCGCCGGTGTCTTCCCCAGACCTTCGGGGTTTTTGACCTCTTTGATGTTGTTGATGTCGTCGATCAGGTAAATGAACGTGCTGATGGCCTTGGAATAGTCGTTGATGTTGTAGTAGGACCAGGCGAGCTTGTAGAGCGCCAC
>JBBIKM010000200.1:0-11361 GCA_037445455.1 bacterium
ATGGCTTTGCCTTCAATAGTTTTGCCTATTTTTGAAAAGTTAGTGACATTGGGCTTCCAGCCTGCCTGCAGACAAGATGTCCAATGTCAATAACTTTTGCCCCAAGACAAACAATTGAGGGCATGACTACCAAGAAATTTCTCCAACTATTTGCCTTTGCTTGTTTGGGCCAAAGCAATGACAGAAAAATGGCTGTCATAATGTTTGGTTTGCAATTATCGAAGAAATGTTCATCGTAGCAACAAAAAGCTGTGAAATTTCTTTGCCAATATTTTTCTGGCATTGCCTGCCCAAAGAGTTTGTGCCAGTGGACATGAGGTCTGTGCAACGTTTTCCCTCAATAACAGCGGCATTACCATACCATCGAGTTTTCCCTTGACATTTGGCAGTTGGTTGTTAGGTTATGACGCGATCTTAACCTTGAGTCATTGACCCGTGTCCAGGAGTGAAGCCTCACCCATGTCCACGCCCACTTCGTTCACGATCGGCCTCGTGCAAATGGCGATGAGCCGCGACGCCGATGACAATCTCAGCCGCGCCGGCGGCTGGATCACCGCGGCGGCGCGGCAGGGCGCGCAGGTCATCTGCCTGCCGGAGCTGTTCCGGTCGCAATACTTCTGCCAGGTCGAAGACGCCAGCCTGTTCGACCTCGCCGAGCCGGTGCCCGGACCGACCACCCACGCCCTGAGCCGGTTGGCAGCCGCATTGAGCGTCGTGCTGATCGTGCCGGTGTTCGAGCGCCGCGGGCCGGGCGTCTACCACAACAGCGCAGCAGTCATCGACGTCACCGGCGAGATCGTCGGACTCTATCGCAAAATGCACATCCCGGATGATCCGGCTTACTATGAAAAATTTTACTTCACGCCCGGCGATCTCGGCTTCCAAGCGTTTGACACGCGGCCGGGCCGCATCGGCACGTTGATTTGCTGGGATCAATGGTATCCCGAAGCCGCGCGCTTGACCGCTTTGCGCGGCGCCGGCATTCTCTTTTATCCCACCGCCATCGGCTGGCACCCGCACGAGAAGGCGCAGTATGGCGCGGCGCAACGCGAGGCCTGGCGCACCGTGCAACGCGGTCACGCGATCGCCAACGGCGTGTATGTGGCGGCCGCCAATCGCATTGGTCACGAACAGCCTGCCGAGGGCGCCGGCATTCAGTTTTGGGGATCGTCATTTCTTTGCGATCCGCAAGGCGTGATTTTGGCGGAGGCAAGCGAAGATCGGGAAGAAGTCCTGCTGGGCACGGTGGATTTGCGCCACCTCGAAGAAATCCGCCGCAACTGGCCGTTCCTGCGCGATCGGCGCATCGATGCCTACCGCGATCTCGAAGCACGCTATCTCAGCGAGGAGCCGTGGCACCAAACGCGTTGACCCCGGGCCGCGGCACGCCGGCGCGTCTCGGCTTTCGCATGCCGGCGGAATGGGAAAAGCACGAAGCCACCTGGCTGGGCTGGCCGCGCAACCGCAGTGACTGGCCGGGGAAGTTCACGCCCATTCCCTGGGTGTATGGCGAGATCGTGCGCAAGCTGGCGCCGGGCGAGCGGCTGCACATCCTCGTCGCATCGCAAAGCCATGAGGCCCAGGCCCACCGGGTGTTGCGCGCCGTCGGGGTCGATCGGGAGCGCGTGCAATTCTTCCGCTTTCCCACCAATCGCGGCTGGACGCGCGACTCCGGCCCCATGTTCGTCCGGCGCCGCGGTGAAATCGCCGTTGTCAATTTCGGTTTCAACGCCTGGGCGCGCTATCCGGATTGGCAAAAAGACAATGCCGTGCCGCAGCGCGCTGCGCGGGCGCTGGGCTGCCGGATCTTTACCGCGCAACAGCAGGGCCGGCCGTTCGTGCTGGAAGGCGGCAGCATCGAAGTCAATGGCCGCGGCACGCTGCTCACCACGGAAGAATGCCTGCTCGATCCCGTCACCCAGGTGCGCAACCCCGGCATGAGCCGCGCCGCGATCGAACACCTGTTGCGCGCTTATCTCGGCGTCACCAACATCTTGTGGTTGGGCCGGGGCATTGCCGGCGATGACACGCACGGCCACATCGATGATCTCTGCCGCTTTGTGAATGAACGCACGGTGGTGCTGGCCAGCGAGCGCAACCGCCACGATCCCAACTATGCGCCGCTGCAGGAAAACCGCGAACGCCTGCAGCACATGCGCCTGGAAGACGGTGGCAGGCTGGAGGTGGTCGCGTTGCCCATGCCGGAGCCGCTTTACTTCAAGGGAACGCGGCTGCCGGCGAGTTACGCCAATTTTTACGTCGGCAACGCCGCGGTACTCGTTCCCACCTTCAATGATCCCCATGATCGCATCGCGCTCGGCATTTTGGCGGAGCTGATCACCGACCGCCCGGTGATCGGCATTCACGCGGTGGATTTGGTTTGGGGCTTTGGCACCTTGCACTGCCTGACGCAACAGCAGCCCGCGGCGGAATGAATCCGGCTGCCGCCGGACCAGCGCAGCCTTTTACGACTGGTGGGAAAAGACCCGTGCCGTTCGGGACCATGTGGCGGCGCAGCACCCGGCCATCACCGTCGGCCTGCCGGCACAGGGACCAGCATCATGCTGACCATCAAGCAATGAAGTGCACTGGCTTGCAGAAGCGCAAGCCGCACACGTTACCCCCGGGGCCTCTCTTCGCCACTGCTGTCCTCCCGTCAGGAGGCGGCGTGCCAACAGCTTATCCTAAATGAACATTCGGAGTCCATTATGCAAAAGCTGATGCTGTTTTCATTATGCCTGTTCCTGGCGCTGCCGGCCTGGGCGCAGAAGCGCGCCTTCACCATTGTCGATCTCTATCGAATCAAAGACGTCTCTGACCCGCAGTTCTCGCCGGACGGCCGGCACATTGCTTTCGTGCTGACCACGCACGAGCTCCACAAGGGGAAATCCAATGCCGAGATTTATGTCATCAACGCCGACGGCACGAATCTCAAACAAATGACCAACAACCCCGCGGCCGACAATCATCCGCGCTGGTCGCCGGATGGCAAGTCGATTCTTTTCGTTTCAACCAGAAATAACGGCAGCCAGGCGTGGCTGATTGCAGCGGCGGGCGGCGAGGCGCGCCAGCTCACCAACATTTCCACCGGCGTGGGCGATCCCCTGTGGCTGCCTGACGGCAAGCATCTCATTTTCACCAGCGACGTTTATCCGGAGTGCGGGGCGAACGATGAGTGCAACAGCACGATCGACAAAGCCGCAAGCGCGGGGCCGCTGCAGGCGTACCTGGCCGACAAGCTGCTCTATCGCCACTGGACGAGCTGGAAGGAAGGCAGGCGCTCGCACATTTTTTCATTCAATATCGACAACGCCGCGCTCGTCGATTTGACCCCGGGTGATTATGATGCGCCGGCGTTTTCGCTGGGCGAAACCGGATTCGCCGTCTCGCCGGATGGGAAGGAGCTTTGCTTCGTGTCAAATCGCGACGAGCACGAAGCCGAGTCCACCAATAAAGACCTGTGGCTGGTTCCCACTGCGGGCGGCACGGCGGTGAACCTCACCGAGGAAAACGAAGCGTACGATGGTTCTCCCGCCTATTCGCCGGATGGCCGTTATCTCGCCTACCGTTTTCAAACCATTCCGCGTTATGAATCCGACCGCTTCCGCATCGGCCTCTACGATCGCGCCACCAAACAGAAAACCGTGCTCACCGGGGGGTTCGACAACTGGGTGAATGAGATGATCTGGGCGCCGGATTCCAAAAGCATCTATTTCACCGCCGACGTGCAGGGGCATGTGCCACTCTACAAAGTCGAGGTGAGCAGCAAGCGCATCGATCTGGTTGTCGATGCCAAGACGATTGACAGCTTCTCGATTGCGCCGGATGGCAAAGCGGTGACGCTGGTGCGGCGTTCGGTCGGTGAGCCGCGCGAGGTATGGCGTTTCGCCGCGGGCAAACTCACCCGCTTGACGACGTTCAACCAGGCGCTGGCCGATAGTGTCGATATTCGCCCGGCGGAGGAAATGTGGATCGCGTCGCCGACCGGCCGGAAGATTCACACGTTCATCGTAAAGCCGCACGCTTTCGATCCGGCCAGGAAATATCCGCTCATTCTCAATGTGCATGGCGGGCCGCAATCGCAATGGGCCGATGCGTTCCGCGGCGACTGGCAGGTGTATCCGGGCGCGGGTTACATCGTGGCGTTTCCGAATCCGCACGGCTCAACGGGTTACGGTCAGGAATTCACGGCGGCAATTTCCCGAGACTGGGGCGGGAAAGTGTATGAAGACGTCATGGCCGTCACGGATTCACTGGCAGGAATCTCGTGGGTGGATGCCGACCGCATGGGCGCGATGGGCTGGTCGTATGGCGGTTACATGATGATGTGGCTGGAGGGACATACCGACCGCTTCAAAGCGCTGGCGGCCATGATGGGCGTCTACAATCTCACGGCAATGCACGGCGCCACCGAGGAGTTGTGGTTTCCGGAATGGGATTTGGGCGGCGCGCCGTGGGAGTCCGAGCTTTATCAGAAATGGTCGCCCAATCAATTTGTGAAAAATTTCAAAACGCCGTGCCTGGTAATCACCGGTGAGCGCGATTATCGCGTACCGTATACACAGAGCCTGGAATTCTTCACCGCTCTGCAACGCCGGCGCGTGCCCTCGCGTTTGATCGTGTTCAAGAACGACGGCCACTGGCCGAGCCATGTCAAATCGATGCCATTCTATTACAACGCACACCTGGACTGGTTTCACAAATATCTTGGCGGCCCGCCCGCGCCGTACGACATGAGCAAGATGGTCAGGAATCAGGTGTGGGAGTGAGAGCGACACAGCATCCTGAGGCGGAACCGTGGAGCTGCGGGAAATTGCCGGATCGACGAGGTGTGAAAAAGACGGGTACCTCACGACGGTGGCGTCAGCGTGCGCCCGCCGGCCGTGGCCCGTCCGAGCGGCCAGGGTTGTGTGAGCCCGGCTTCCCGCTCCGACCGATTCCTGGCGAGAGATGAACCCCATTCGGGCGAACATAAATTCGGGAAGGAGGCAATATGTTAACCCCTCGCTCCATCAATCATCGTGAATTGTATCGTTTGCCCTGGTCGCTGCCCGACAACGCCATCTCCTGGCTGGAGCCGACCTCGGCCTGCAATCTGGCATGCGACGGTTGCTATCGTGAAAACGTCGCCCAGAGCCACAAACCGCTGGCGGTCATCCGGCAGGAAGTGGAAACGTTCCGTGCGCTGCGCAACTCGGACGGCATCTCGATCGCCGGCGGTGATCCGCTCATGCATCCGGAGATCGTGGCAATCGTGCGCATGATCGCGGAGCTGGGTTTCAAGCCGGTGATCAACACCAACGGCGCCATGCTCACGCCCGGGCTGTTGCGCGAGCTGAAGGCCGCCGGCGCAGCGGGCTTCACTTTTCACATTGACAGCAAGCAGGGCCGGCCAAAATGGAAGAACAAGAACGAAGTCGAGCTGAACGAATTGCGGCTGCATTACGCCGAGATGCTGGCGGAAGTGGGCGGCCTGTCGTGCGCCTTCAACTCGACGGTGTATGAAGACACGCTGGCCCATACGCCGGAGCTTGTCGACTGGGCCGCCAAGCACATCGACATCGTGCACGTGATGGTGTTCATTCTGTATCGCGCCGCGGTGCCCCAGCTTCCCTTTGAGTGGTATGCGGGTGGGCGAAAGATCGATTTGGGGGTGCTGGCCTATTCGGAAACGAAGGAGCGCAAGGTCGATCTGAAATCAACAGATGTTGTTGCCGAGATCCGGAAGCGCTTTCCCGAGTTCACGCCGTGCGCTTACTTGAATGGCACGGAAAGGCCGGATTCCTTCAAATGGCTGCTCAGCGGCCGCCTGGGGTCAAAGGGAAAAATCTACGGCTACGTCGGCCCGAAATTCATGGAAACGATTCAGACGATGCATCATCTGACGCGGGGCCGCTATCTCGCCTACACCAAACCGGCGCACACCAACCTGGGCCGCGCGATGCTCCTGCTCTCGGTGATCGACCGCGGCGTGCGCCGTGCGGCCGGCCATTATCTCAGCGCGGTGCTCAGCAATCCGCTGCGGCTTTTCAGAGGCCTGCATTATCAATCCCTCATGATCATCCAGCCCGTGGATTTTCTGCCCAACGGTTTGCAGAACATGTGTGACGGCTGCCCGGACATGACGCTGTGGAACGGCGAGCTGGTCTGGTCCTGCCGCATGGAAGAGTTGAAACACTTCGGCTGCTGGGTGCGCTCGGTGCCGTGCGCCAGCGCATGAGCGGCAAACCGCCGGTGGCCGCAAGTGACATCCTGCACGGATCCGGTGAAGAACCGGGCATTGTTCAGAGTTATTCACCGGATCCCATGGGATGACAGCGGGATGGCAGGGGTGAGGGCATGCCTTTGACGGCAACTATGCGCCGGCCATGGCAGTGAGGGAGGCACACCGTCTTTGCGGCAATCTCTTGTGCCGCAGAATTCGATTCAACGCTGCAGTCCGGGCGTGCCGTCATCAAAAGATCCAGGTGTAGCCCAGCAAGAGCGCCAGACTCACATGGATGATGAGGGTGAGGAACATCAAATAGGTAAAGGGCAGGTGAAAGGCGTGCCACAGCGCGAAGGCGCGGGTGGTCAAAGCCAGGGTTGCGCGGCTGCTTTCGAGGAAGAGCTTGCGGGACAGGAGTGCCAGCAGGCTGCGGTTGCGCACGGTCCCAAGACCTGAGGCGGTGAGCCGCCGCTGCCAGGCACGCAGCTCGCGCCGGCGGCGGTGCCAGAGCCTCGCCACCTGCAGCCAGCCGACGCGTGCCGGGCGGGTGGGTTGCCGCAACGCGCCGACGCGAAAATGCTCAGCAGTCAGTCCGGCCGCCGCGAGTGAACGCTGTACTGCAATGATCTCCGCATCAATTTCCCGCAGCGACAGCAACACGCCGCGTTGATTGCGCGGCAGCAGGGCAAACAGGAAGCGTCCGACCAGGCCGCTCGCCATCACAATCATCATCGCAGAATAACAAATCGAAGCCAGCCCACCGAACTTGAAGGCGGTGTGCAGCGTGGCAAACAGCGGCCCGGCGATGCCGCAATACATGTGGAATTCAAACCACCGGCGCGGCGTGCCCCAACTGTCCAGCCGGCGCCACCGTTTGCGCAACGGATAAAGCAGGGTCAGGAAACACAGCGTGCCGCCCACCACTCCGAATCCCTGGCCGATCAGGCCGCTGGGTTTGAGCAAGGCATGCAGCGGGTGCAGCGGCCGCTGCGACAGCGCGGTGAAATAGTACTCTCCGCCATAGCGCAAGGCCGCAAAGAAGACAAAGGCGGTGGCGAAGATCAGCGCAAAGATTGCATACGCCTGCCGCTCGCCGCGCTGCGGCAGCCGCGCGGCACGGCGGCGGGGCGCAGCAGGCGCGAGCGCACCCTGCCCCTCCGGCGCGTTCACGCCGCCCTCCGGCGGGCAACCGGCTCGCCATAGAGCGTGCGCATTTCGATGCCAATCTCCTTCAGAAATTCGAAAGGCAGAACGCCGCCGGCCATGATGAAGACGGTGTCATTGGGAATGACTTTATCCGTCCCTTCGCAGTCGAGCACGACGGCCGGCGTGGTGATTTCCCTGACAACGCTCGGCAGGAAGGCTTGAATCTCTCCGCGGCGCACCGCGGCCGCCACGGCCTGGCGGTTGCGCGGTTTGGCGCGCGTCAGATGAGGTTGCCGGTATGACCAGGAGACGCGCGCGCCGGCTTCCACCAGCATCAACGCGCATTCCAGTGCGCTGTCGCCGCCGCCCACCACCAGACAATCACGATTGGCAAAGGCGCGCGGGTCATCGAGTTCATAGTGCACTTTGGGCAAATGCTCGCCGGGCACCTCGAGCTGGCGGGCAATGCCGCGCCGGCCGAGCGCCAGCACGAGATGAAAGGTGGTGTAGCTTTCGCCGGCGGCAAAAACCTCCAGCAGCCCCTCCCGCCGCACCACTTGTTCGACCCGCTTTCTCACCTGAATCGTGATGCCGGTCCTGGCAATAATCCTCTCCCATTCCGCCAGCAACTCTTCCTTGCGCACGTCCTTGAAATGAATCCGGCCGTAGCCGGGCAAAGTGAGCGGCGCGGTCATGACGATCTTGTTGCGCGGATACTTCAAGATGGTTCCGCCGATGTCGTTTTGTTCGAGGGTCAAGTAGCGCAGCCCCTTCGCTGCAGCCTGCAGCGTGGCGGCCAGGCCGGCCGGGCCGGCACCCACGATGATCACATCATAGTCGGCGCCGCGGCGGCGCGGCTGGGCCGCGATGGCCTCCAGGCATTGCAGGCCCTGCAGCATGGCATTGCGAATCAAGCCAATGCCGCCCAACTCGCCGACCACATAAACGCCGGGCACGCGCGTCTGAAAATTCTCATCCATGACCGGCACTTCCACGCCGCTGTCTTTTTCGCCAAGCACCAGCGCGATGGCACCGGTCGGGCATGCCGCCTCGCAGCGGCCATGGCCGACGCAATGGTCCGGCTGCAGCAGCGCCGCTTTCATGCGCACCAGGCCCAGCACTTCTCCTTCCGGGCAGGCGAGCACACAACTGCCGCAGCCGATGCAGCGATCAGGATCGATGACGGGATGCAAGGACGGCGGCGCCTTGATTTCCTCGCGTTGGTTCTGTTCGAGGCGCGCCTGATTCCGGCGATCGCGGCGCAACCGGCGCTGTGCCTGCCACACCACCACGAAGACCGCCCATGCGAAGATGAAGAGAAATTCCATCATATCTTTCACCGAGATGTAATGCGGATTACAAAAATGGAGTTGAACGACAGGGCTTGCGGCCGGGATATCGGGGAATCCCGCTTGCTGCTGCCCTTGTCTGCAAAATCAGAACCACTCGCCGGTGGCATCATCTTTGATTGCTGCCGGCTCCTGTGCCGCGGATTTTTCCGCTCAGTGAAGCAAGGAGTGATATGAGGAGATAACAGTCTGACCATTTTTGTCGCCAACTACCACCGTCGTCTCGGCCGCGCCACGTGCGCATGGCTTGCGCTCTCTGTCTGTGCAGCGTTTGCCCAGATTTCCCCGGGACCGCTCGCGCGGCCGCACGCGCCGCTCGAGGGTTTGACCAAGTGTCTGTCATGTCATGAAATTGGCGAGCGCCTGAGCAATGCCAAATGCCTGGCGTGCCATGTGGCAATCGCGCAGCGGCTGGAGACCAAACGCGGCTTTCATCCCACGGTAACCACCGCGCAGGTGTCGGGGCCGGAAGCCTCCGGCCAGTTGTGCGCGCACTGTCACAGTGATCACAATGGCGTGAATTTTCAGTTGATCATGTGGCCATCAGGCGAGGCAAACTTCGACCACCGCCAGGCCGGTTATGTCTTGCAGGGCCGGCACAGCAAGGTCGCCTGCCGCGAGTGTCATCGGCAGGAGAATATTCAGGAGAAATTCGCCGACGATCCCAGCGTGCAGTTGCGCAAAACCTTTCTGGGATTGTCGCCGGCCTGTCTTCCCTGCCACGGCGATGAACACCGCGGCCAGCTAGCCGCCGCCTGCGAGCAGTGCCATGATTTCAACGGCTGGCAACCGGCTCCGAAGTTTTCACACGAGCGCGCCCGCTTCCAACTCACGGGCAGCCACCGGCAGGTGCCCTGCGCCAAATGCCACGTCGAGAAACCCGCGCGCGGGCGCGTCGGCAGGGAGACGGTGGCGGCATTCGTGCAATTCACCAACCTGCCGTTTTCGAATTGCACGCCCTGCCATCAGGATCCCCACCGCGGCGAATTCGGCAAGGAGTGCAGCCGGTGCCACACCACGGAGAATTGGAGGAAAATTCCCGCCGGCGTATTCAATCATGATTTGACGGATTTTCCGCTGCGCGGCCGGCATCGGGCGCTGGCCTGTGAACGCTGTCACGCCGGCCTCGATTTCAAAAGGCAGATCGCGCACGCGTCCTGCCGCGATTGCCATCAGGATGCGCACGCCGGCCAGTTTGCCCGGCGGCCGGATCGCGGCCGCTGTGAAAGCTGCCACAGCGTCGAGGGGTTTACGCCGTCGCTCTTCACGCTGGCGCGCCATCAACAATCGGCTTTTCCGTTGGCCGGCGCGCATCTCGCGACGCCGTGCGGCCTGTGCCACCTCCGGCAGCCCGCCGGTGCCCAGGCCGGGAAATTGCTCTTTGTGTTTCCCGATCAACGCTGCCCCGCCTGTCATGAGGAGGTGCACGGCAGCCAGTTCGCGGATCGCGTCGCCAGCGGCGGCTGCGAAAGCTGCCACCGCAACGAGAGCTGGCGGCAGACGAAGTTCGATCATGCCAGCGCGCGCTTTGCATTGACCGGCGCTCACGTGAGCGTGGCGTGCGGCGAGTGCCATCCGCGTGAGAAAATCGCGGCGGAAACGAACGCCGGCACCGCCACAACGCGGCTGGTCAGGGCCGGGCCGGTGGTCACCGAACGCGTGCGCTACCGGCCGCGGCCGCTGCGCTGCGCGGGCTGCCATACCGATGTGCACCGCGGCCAGTTCGGCAAGCCGGAGCAGGTGCGCTGCGAGAAGTGCCACCAAACCTCGCAGTGGCAGGACTTGCTGTTCCGCCATAATCGCGACAGTGCTTTCAAACTCGAGGGTGCACACGCGCGGGTGGCCTGTGAGAAATGTCACTTCCCGGTCACGCGGGCGGATCGCACCGTCGTCATCAAATACAAACCTCTCAAGCAGGAGTGCGCTGCATGTCATCGCTGAGCAGGAAGCTCGCCTCCCGCTGGCTGCTGCTTGCCGGGCTGGGGCTTGTTCTCGACGCCGGCGCGCAGGTCGCCACGGTGAATCAACCGCACGGCAGGATCAACCTCGCCTGCAGTGATTGCCACACTGCCAGGGCCTGGTCGCCGCTGCGTCTCGATCTCAAGTTCAAACATGAAACCACCGGCTTTGCGCTGGCAGGGCAGCATGCGGCAGTGGATTGCAAGCGCTGCCATGCCTCGCTCAAATTCACCGGGGCTGCGCGCGAATGCACGGCCTGCCACACCGATGTGCATGACGGCACCCTCGGCAGAGAGTGCACACGCTGCCACAGTTTTCAAGCCTGGCGGGAATTCTCCAAAATCAATGCGGTGCATCAGGCCTCGCGCTTTCCGCTGCTTGGCCGGCATCAGAGCGTGGCTTGTGAGAATTGCCACAGCCGGCAGGGCCCCAGCCAGTTCGTGAATCTGCCGCTGCAATGCGGCCTCTGCCATCAATCCGACTACGAGGCCACGACTGATCCCAATCACCGCCTGGCGGGATTCTCGCTGCGCTGTGAACAGTGCCACAGCACCATGATCATCGGCTGGGTCTCCGCCGGCCGGGGTAATCTCAGTGGATTCGATCACAACCGCACGCGCTTTCCGCTGCAGGGCGCGCATGCTGCGACTGACTGCGGCCAGTGCCATGTCAACGGCCGCTTTGCCGGCACGCCGACTG
>JBBIKM010000201.1:0-11220 GCA_037445455.1 bacterium
CACCACGATCTACACCATGCTGGGCGGCATCAAGGCGGTGATCTGGACGGACTTGATTCAAGCCAGCATCATGTTTGGCGGTGCCCTGCTCTCGCTTTATGTCATCGTCGCGCTCATCCCCGGCGGCTGGGAAGGCATCAAGGCCGGGACCGACAACTTCGCCAACTTCCGCATTTTTGACACGGGCGTGCACGGCGAAACCAGCCTCTACGACGCCCTGCTCAGCATCTTCCGCCAGGAGTACACCATTTGGGCGGCTTTCACCGGTTACATTTTTCTGGTGATGGCCACGCACGGCACCGATCAGGACATGGTGCAGCGCATGCTCACCGCCACCGATTACCAGCGCAGCCGCTTCTCCCTCATTCTCTCCGGCATCGCGGATATTCCCATCGCCCTGGCATTTGTCATGATCGGGATTTTCCTCTATGCTTATTTTCAAATCGTGCCCGACCCCAACCTGCCGGCAGCGCACAACGAAATCTTCGCCTACTTCATCATCAACAAGATGCCGGTGGGCCTGCGCGGCTTGATCATTGCCGGCGTGTTTGCCACCGCCATGGGCTCGTTGAGCGCGGCGCTCAACGCGCTCGCCACCAGCTTCGTGAAGGACTTCTACACGCCTTATTTCAGGAAGCATGCCGACGACCGCCATTATGTCTCCGCCGCCCGCCTCTTCACCTTCATCTTTGCGATCTTGATGATCGTGGTCGCCGGCCTGGCGGCCTACTCGGTGCTGCACGATCCCACCCTCACCATCATTCCAATTGCGCTGGGCATTATCGGCTACACCTATGGCTCGCTGCTCGGCATCTTCCTGATCGGCATGTTGACCCGCAACCGCGGCAATGATCACGGCAATCTCATCGCCATGCTCTGCGGCTTCCTCACCGTGTTTGTGCTCAGCGGGCTGGCGAACAAAGTCCTGGGCTGGCTGGGCCTGGGCACAATTCCGGTGCCGGAGATTGCCTTCACCTGGTACATCATGTTCGGCAGTGTCGTGACCTTTCTGGTCGGCATTTGGTTTCGAACCCCACCGACAAGACGGCCGGCCCCATGAAAAAACCTCGACCAACTCTCGGCATGCCACCGCCCCGCTGTCACTTCTTTCTGAATCCACAGAGCGAGCACCGCTGCACGCGCTGCCCACAGTGCGGCGGTCTCACACGAGCGCGGAAGTTCGCCCTGCGGATCCACCTCAAGAAAGCAGGCATGGTTGCGCTGGGCAAGACCTGCCGCTCCTGCGAGAAATTCGAGATGATCGTCGCGGATCAGCTTGAAATCGAAAATCTGATGGCCGATCTTGTTGAGCAGGTTGACGCGCGCGTCATCGGCAGCGATGACCTCGTACTTGGCACCGTGCAACGAGCCGGCTGGCGCACGGGCAAGCCGAAGCCGATGCCTGTCGCAGACATGCTGCGCCACGTCGCCGACTTCATGGGATCTCTCGACGTCACGTCTGATCCCGGCGGCTGGCGGCCCAACCAGTCTGCCCGCCCGCCGCGCCGGAAACACTGAACGCCGGCTGATCATCACGTCACTACCATTGCCACCAATAACGGAGACTGCATGCCGCTCTTCAAGAACAAACAGGAACTGGGCTGGTGCTTGTATGACTGGGGCAATTCCGCGTTTGCCACCACCGTGATGGCTGGCTTCTTTCCCGTCTTTTTCAAAGAGTATTGGAGTCAGGGCGTGGCCGCGACGACAAGCACGGCCAAGCTGGGCCTGGCCAATTCTGTTGCCGGCTTGATCGTGGCGCTGCTCGCGCCGGTGCTCGGCGCGGTTGCTGATCGTGGCAGCCGCAAGAAGAAATTTCTGGTCTTCTTTGCCTTCCTGGGCGCACTGTCGACCCTCGCGCTGTTTTTCGTCGCCCGCGGGGACTGGCCGCTGGCGGCGTTCATCTACGTCCTGGGTACCATTGGATTCTCCGGCGGCAACATTTTTTACGACGCGCTGCTGCCTGCCATCGTCGATGAAAAAAGGATCGACTTCGTCTCGGCGCTGGGTTATGCCATGGGCTATCTCGGCGGCGGCTTGCTCTTCGCCATCAACGTGTGGATGACGCTCAGTCCCTCGACCTTTGGCCTGGCTGATGCCGGGGAAGCCGTGCGAATTTCCTTCATCAGCGCGGGCGTGTGGTGGGGCGTCTTCACCCTGCCGATCATTATCTTCGTGCCGGAGGCACAGCCGGCCACGGCACGCAGCCTGCGGCAAGCGGTGAGGGAGGGCGGCCGCCAATTGGCGCACACTTTTCGCAAGATCCGCCATCTCAAAACCATCGGAATCTTTCTGGCGGCCTACTGGCTCTACATCGATGGCGTCGACACCATCGTCCGCATGGCGGTGGATTACGGCCTGTCCATCGGATTCGAATCCAAGGACCTGATCGTCGCGTTGATGATCACGCAATTCGTCGGCTTTCCCAGCGCCATTGTCTACGGCAAGCTGGGGGAACGCCTCGGCGCCAAGCGCGCGATCTACCTCGCAATCGTCGTCTACCTGCTCGTCGTCGTCTGGGCGGTGCAGATGAATGCCAAGCAGGAATTCTACGCGCTCGCCATCGTGATCGGGCTGGTGCAGGGCGGCATACAAGCGCTGAGCCGCTCGCTCTATTCGCGCTTGATTCCGAAGGATCAGACCGCGGAATTTTATGGCTTCTACAATCTCCTCGGCAAATTCGCCGTGATTTTCGGACCGATCCTGATTGGCGTAACCGGGCTGATCTCCGACAGCCCGCGCCTGGGAATCGCCTCCATCGCCGTGCTGTTTCTGCTCGGCGGGCTGTTGCTCTATTTTGTCGATGAAAAACAGGGCGCCGCAGAGGTGCAGCACCTGCGCCTGTCCAGCGCACCACCGGCCTAGTATCTGGTGACCATCATTTGCATGAATGATTCCAAATCTCCTGAGAGGAAACTTGTGAGGCACCCGGCACCGTGCGCCAATCATCACAGCATGCTTGCGGGATCACGAGGTTCGCGAATTGTCAGACTCCTTGCTGCACGCCGAGCTTCGAATCTCAACTTGTCCAAAAATTCTATGCAGAACGCTGGTGCAATTGGCTCCCCCTGATGGCCTGCCATTTGGCAGGAGTTTCGTGAGGTTTTGGGCAAGGCGCCCAGCCATTCACTGGATTCGCTTGCCGAGCAGGCAGAATGAGCCGTTTTGGAAGATTGCCGTCATGGCACACCTCTGCCGTGGCAGAAGCACAACCAACTGGCAGATAGGTCCATGTCGAATTACATCAAATTTCTCGGGACTGCCGGCGCCCGCTTCGTGATGATCGAGCAATTGCGTTCTTCCGCCGGCACCATTGTGAGCCTGGACGGCCGCACGATTCTGCTGGATCCCGGACCGGGCACGCTCAGCCGTTGCGCCGCCAGCCGGCCCAAGGTCGACGGCCGCGCGCTCGACGGCATTCTGCTGAGCCACCGCCACGTCGACCATTCCACTGACATCAATGTCATGATGGAAGCCATGTCCGACGGCGGCCGTCAAAAACGCGGGCTTCTCTTCGCGCCCGAGGAATGCCTGGAGGGCGACGACCCGGTGGTGTTGCGCTATGTGCGGCAATACATTGCCGGCATCGAGCGGCTGCAACCCTTCACCAGTTACACTCTCGCGGGCCTGCGCTTTCAAACTCGCGGCCCGCATCGCCACGGCGCGGAGACGTATGGCTTCGTTTTCGACAGCAGCGCGGGCCGGATCGCGTTCTTGATCGACACCGAATTCTTCCCCGACCTGATTGAATGGTATGCCGGCGCGCGGGTGCTGGTGCTGAATGTTGTGCTGCTCAAACAGCGTGAAGAAAACCCCATTCAGCATCTTTGCCTGGCAGACGCCCGGCGCTTGATCGCAGCCATCAAACCGGAAACCGCGATTCTGACCCACTTCGGCATGTCGATGGTGCGTGCCAAGCCCTGGGTGCTGGCCGGGCAACTCTCGCAAGAAACCGGCGTGGCCGTGATCGCGGCGGGCGATGGCATGCAATATGTCCTGGATGCAGGGTAATATATGAAAGGATGAAGCCATGAGACTGCGTTTCGTATCGGCGCTGTTGGCAACTCTGCTGCTGTTGGGAGAAAAGGCGATGAGCCAGTACCATTTCCTGGGCAATCTCACCGGAATCGATTTTCAAAAGGATGGTGCGCTGCTGCGCTGCGGCGATGATCTCGTGCGCCTCACGCTGCTCGCGCCGGATTTGGCGCGCATCACCCTGGCACCGGAAGGCCGCTGGCAAAGCGGGCCGGATTACGCCCTCGCCCGGGCGGAGTGGCCGGGCGCCACGTTCACGGTGACGGAAAACGCCACTCACGTCATCCTCAAAACCACGGCGCTCGAGATTCGCATCCTGCGGTCGCCCTGCCGCCTGGCTTTTTACGACGCCGGGGGCAATCTGCTGAATCAAGATGAGGAGGCGTTTGGCATGGCATGGGAGGGCAGAGAGGTTGCGGTGTTCAAATCCCTGCTGGCGGGCGAACGTTTCTACGGCCTGGGCGAAAAAACCGGCGGCCTCGACCGGCGCGGCAGCGAGTGGCAAATGTGGAATTCGGATATTCCTGCCTACAGTGATCGCACCGATCCGCTGTATCAATCCCACCCCTTCTTCATCGGCCTGCGCGCAGGCCGCAGCTATGGCATTTTCTTCAACAACACCCATCGCAGCTTTTTCAACCTGGGCGCCGGCAACCATCGCGTCTATTCGTTTCGTGCAGAAGGTGGCGCGCTGGACTATTTCTTTATCGCCGGCGCCACGATGAGGGACATCATCCGCCGCTATTCCGAGCTGGTGGGGCGCATGCCCCTGCCGCCGAAGTGGGCGCTGGGCTATCAACAGTGCCGCTGGAGCTATTTTCCCGAGAGTGAAGTGCGGAACCTGGCCCGCACCTTTCGCGAGAAAAAGATCCCGGCGGATGTGATTTATCTCGACATTCATCACATGGACGGCTATCGCTGCTTCACGTTCGATGCCCAGCGCTTTCCCGATCCCGCCAGGCTGCTGGCCGATTTGCGGCAACAGGGATTTAAAGTCGTGACCATCATCGATCCCGGCATCAAGGTCGACCCCGGCTATGCTGTTTATGAAAGCGGCTTACAGGGCGATCATTTCATCAAGTTCCCTGACGGCCAGCCTTACATCGGCGACGTGTGGCCCGGCCCGAGCCATTTCACCAACTACACCAGACCCGCGTCGCGCGTATGGTGGGGTGATCTCCACAAAGATTTTCTCGACCAAGGCATCGCCGGTTTTTGGAATGACATGAACGAACCGGCCGTGTGGGGCCGCGAGGCGCCCCTGCTGGTGGAATTCGACGAGAACGGCCGCAAAGTCTCGATCAAGAAAATTCACAATGTCTACGGCCATCTCATGGCGCAGGCGACTTATGAGGGCTTGCGCCGCTTGCGGCCGCAGGAACGGCCCTTCATTCTCACCCGCGCGGGCTTTGCCGGCACGCAGCGCTGGGCCGCAAGCTGGACCGGGGATAACGTTGCCTCCTTCGAGCATCTCGAAATCGCCATTCGCATGTGCCAGTCCATGAGCTTGAGCGGCATTCCGTTTGTCGGCGCGGACGTCGGCGGCTTCGCGGAAACGCCGACAACCGAGCTGTTCGTGCGCTGGATGCAAGTGGGCGCATTCACGCCCTTCTTCCGCACGCATACGCATATTAATTCCCCGGATCAGGAGCCGTGGAGTTTTGGCGAATGGGCGGAGGAGGTGAATCGCCAGTATATTGAACTGCGCTACCGCCTGCTGCCCTACACCTACACGGCATTTCATCAGGCCGCGGTGGAGGGCGTGCCCATCATGCGACCGTTGTTTCTGGAATTTCCGGAGGAGGCGGAAACCTATCAAGGTCACAATCACACGACGTATCTGTGGGGCAATGACATTCTGGTGGCGCCGGTGACCCGCGCGGGCGAACGCCTTCGCAAAGTCTATCTGCCGGCGGGCACGTGGTATGATTTCTGGGAGAACAGGACTTACGCGGGCGGGAACTATATTTACGTGGATGCGCCGCTGGAAAAACTGCCCCTGTTTGTGCGTGCCGGCGCCGTGATTCCGATGGGCGAAGTGCTGCAGTATGTCGAGGAAAAGCCGCTGACGCAAATCGATCTGCATGTCTATCCCGGCGCGGAGCGAACGTCCGTGCTTTATGAGGACGATGGCCGCTCCTTTGAATATGCCGATGGCATGACGAGCCTGACTTCTTTCAAAGTCACGACCAGAGCGAAGCAGGTGACGCTCAGCCTCGGGGGTCGCCAGGGAAAGTATGCGCCGCCGGCACGCGACTACCGCATCATTCTGCACGGCCAGAGCAGCGCGCCGAAACTCACAAGCCTCGACGCAGGCAAAGTCACCGCTGGAGATGTCACCTTCGCTGCCGCGGCTGGCACAGTCACGGTTCGCCTGCGCGATGACGGCAAGGCGCACACGCTGCGATTCGATTTCTGAAGCTGCCGGGCCCGACTCGAGTGACGGCACAATGGCCGAAGGTGTCCTTTGTTCTCCCGCCCACCGGTTGCCGGTTTATTCCAGATGCAGATGATCAAAATATAAAGTCACCGGCTTGGGCGGTTGCACCAGAAAGAAGTACACCGATTCGATGCTTGAGCGTTGCATGCGGCGCCGCGTGCCGTTGGTGATGAGCGAATCCAGTGGCAGCGCAAATTGTGTCCAGCCCGGCGGCAGCCGCATGCGACGATTATAGCGGTCGGCATAGGCTGGGCGCTCGCGGCTGTCATCGAGGCGGAAATGCAATTGCAGGGTGTCCGGCTGCGGGTTGTAAATGGCAGCGTGCAGGCTGCGGAAAGCCGACCAATCCGGATCGAACTTGGTGATTTTGAGGCCGGGATAATTCCCGGAAAACATCTGCAGGCGAAGGCTGCGCTCGCCGTGCGCCACCGGCTCATCAGCCAGCGCGAGCAGCTCGCGGCACTCCCAATAAAGCTGATCGAGCTCCGCCTCATTCTCAAAGTCGAAGAAAAAAGGCCGGCTGCGCTGGCAGGCAAATGCAAGCAAACCGATCATTGCCAGGCCGGTCAGCCTCGCCAACCCTCTCCTCCACTTGCGTTTCCGCTGGTTCACGTCAGACATTTACTCCGCTGCTCCAAATTCGAAAACCACAATCTCCGGGGCCACGCCCAGGCGAAAGGGCAGATCAGTTGTGCCGATGCCGCTGGAGACATACAGCATTTTATTTCCCTCTTGAAAAAAGCCGTAAAGATGATCCGGATCGGGCTTGCGCCTCGTCAAACGCCAAACCAGGCCGGGCAGGAGAATCTGGCCGCCGTGGGTGTCGCCGCTCAACACCAGTGTTGGCGCGGGCGCGGGTACGCGGGCATAAGCCAGCGAAGTGTGCGACAGCAAGAGGGTGGGATGATCCGCGGCGACCAGGGAATCAACCAATGCGAGATTCGGTTCCAGCGGTGGCCAGCAATCCAATCCCGCCAGCCGCAATCGCCGGCCGGCGATCTCGAGATCGACAAACCGATCACGCAAGAAAACGACCTGATGCAGATCGGGCGGATCGGCAGAGCCTGCGCGATGGCAAAACTGGCAGCTTGCGCGGGAGAAGGAGTAATCGGCATCGCCCATCACCGCGTACACGCCGAGCGGTGCGCGCAATTGTCCGAGAAACGAGAGCGCGCGTTGGTAATCGTCGCGACTGCCGTACCACTTCACGTAGTCACCGGTGAGGAGAATCATGTCCGGCTGAATTTCTTGGAGCCGGGATAGAACATGTTGCACGGTTTTGCCGCTGTGCCGGTCGAAATGCAAATCACTGAGCTGGACGATTTTCCGGCCGGATAACACCTCAACAAAGGCAGGGTGTTCAATACGGAGGCGCTGCAGTCGAATCGCAGCGGAAGAATTCCACAGCAGACCAATCATTATCGCGGCAAGAAGCGCGAGAACGGCCAGCAGCTTCGGCAGGCGTGCAGCCCGGCCGGCGCGAGAGGAGACAACGGGGTTTTGATTCGCAGTGACAGATGCCATACCGGAGAGTCAACGCCGAGTTCGTGAACGATGGTTGAGCAGAGGATTTTTTGCGCGCCGGCCCCAGTCCATGAAGGTCTTGCCGCAGCTTTTTCTACCATGCAAGCAAAGCCTTTGCAGAAAGGCTTTCTGGTGCGCCGCGTATTTGCCGGCGCGACTGGTCGCAGCGCGGCGAGCACGCGCAAAGCAACGCGGCATTGGGAGATCGCCATTGCTCTGCAGGCGCAAGGCCCGGCTTCTCATGCCGGTGCCCTGGCATTCAACAACAGCCGCAACAGCTCGCGCAGACTTGCCGGCTTCACGCCGCGGGCGCGGTTTTGTGCGCCGATCTCGAACGCGATACGCCATTGCTGCCACAGAACGCGATAGGCGCGCCAGAGACTGTTGGAGGGATCATAAATGCTCGTCGCCTCCGAGGTGACGCCGTTCAACTCGATCACCTTGAAATTCCTGCCGGCTTTGAAATCCGCGAGTGAGGGCGTGCGGATGTCGTAGCGACCGAAATAGAAGCCGGCAAAGCTGCGGCTGATGCGGTCGATCGCCATTTCGAGTTGCGGTGTTTTGACCTGTCTGCCATCATGGAAAACGGCGCCGCGGCAATGCGTACCCAATTCGACCAATGCCACCGGCTCATCTGCTGGCGGAGTTTCAAACAGGCGCTGCTGGTGTTTCTCCAAATGAAAAGGCGCCATGCACACCGCACGATTGTCACGGAGGATCAGTTCTTCCAGCGTGCGCCGGCCGTCACCTTGCAGCGTCAAGAACCGCTTGTCGGTGATCGCGAAGACTGTGCCTTGTGGTTGATCAGGATAGCGATAGTAGAACACGCCGAATTCGTGTCCCGCAACGTATTCCTGCACGATGGTATCACCGGCGGCCTGACGCAGGTAATCACGAACTTCTTCTTCCGATCGGATCACGGCCACGCCGGCGCCGCGTTGGCCGACATCGGGTTTGAGCACGAGGGGAAAGGTGAGATTGAGTTCGCGCATGAAAGCGCACACGCCCTGCAGGCGCTGTTCCAGCGGCGCCGTGCCGGGAATCAAGCGATAGCGCGCCACGTAACCCTCCGCGTTGGCCAGGCCGGCGAGGATGGCAGACTTGGATTCACCGATGACACCGCCCGCGGAAATCGCAGGATTGGCTGCGGTGAACACGGTGAGCGACCGGTGCTTGCAGGCCAAATAGAGACAATAGGCCACCACCGGCGGATAGAATGCCCAGAGCGGCCAGAATTCCCACCGCGTCAGCCGGCGCCATTTGGACAAGAGGAGCCGCCGGCCGCGAAAGCTGAACAGCGGAATCACCAGCCGCGCCGACAGCCACAAGACCACCGCCGAAGTCAGCACAATCCGCCAGGAGTATTTTTCGTAGAGCGCGAGCCCAGCCATCACTTTGCCGCCGAGCAGGGCTGAAAGCCAAACCAGCGCCGGCGTCCACAATGCCGCGGCGAGCAGAAAATAGCCGGCGAATTTCCAGAAGCTCAAATTGAGCGAACCGGCGGCCACATACGTCGGCAGCCGGCTGCCGGGTAGAAAGCGGCTCAGCAAGATCACGCGTGCGCCCTCCCGCTCGAACCACTGGCGGCCGCGAGCAATGGCGCTGGCTTTGACGAACCATCGCAGCGGTGGCCGCGACAGCGCATGGCGGCCCAGCAGTTTGCCGGCAAAAAACAACAGAAAATCGCCGCACACAATGCCGGCAAAACATCCCAGCGTTGCTGAGAAGTATCCCAGTGTGCCGCGCGCCACCAGCAGCCCCGCGCTGATGCAGGTCAAATCTTCGCTGACGAACGTTGCCAGCGCCAGCAGCAGCACCAGCGTCACCAGCCCGAGGCCTTGCGGCGGAGTTTGCGCGGCGTCGAATGATTGCCGCGCGAGCGCCAAACGCTCGGGCGCCGCCTGTGCGCGAGTGAGGCCTCCTCCCTGCTCGACCTGCTGAATGAACGGGTCGATTAGACCGGCGAGCAACTCCGGCCTGCGAAAGATCAACTCGTGCCCGCCGTTCAGTATCTGCAATTCACTTTGCGGCACAATGCGATGATGTTCGCGCGCCGCGGCCAGCGGCACGAGCGGATCGTCGTGGCCATGCACGATCAGCATCGGGCCTTGATACTGGGAGAGCAGGCCGCGCAGCGGCCGCTGATCCGAGTCGAAGAAATTGCGGGCATACGACACATTCAAGAAAGCGTCGTCGAGGTAGCCGAAATGCGGTACACCCTCCTGAAGCAGCCACAAAAGTCCGAGTTGCAGCCCGTGCACCGCATGATTGAGATGATAGTCGCCGAGCAACTCCAACTCCTGCACGCCGATGCTGGACACCATGGTCAAAGACTGCACGCGCTCCGGTGCGCGGCCGGCAAGATGCAGAGCCACGCCGCCGCCCATGCTGTAGGCAATGACATGAACGCGGGCAATGCCGAGCGTGTCCAGCATTTGCAGGACATATTCGGCGTGACTGCGAATCGAATAATCAGGCAGGCGGAGTGTCGAATGGCCGAAGCCGGGCAGATCCGGCACCAGCACGCGACAATTGCGGCCCAGCAGCGGCGCGAAGCCGGTAAAGGTGATCGAGGCCACCGGACTGCCGTGCAGCAGCAGGACGACGGGTGGATTCACTGGCTGAGCCGGCGGCAGGTCTTCATAGGCCAGCTTCACCTGTTGCGGCAGCACCTGATCCCGCGCGACTGCACGCAGCGTCATCAGCTTTTGTTCCGGCCGCGCCGGTGTTTCCGCCGGCGCAAACAGGCGCACGCCATGCGAGAGCACCAGCAGAGTCAAGTAAACCAGGCCAAGAGCTTTCCCCGATGAGAAAACCCTCTTGCGCTGCGCATTCAACATGATGTCGGGCTCGCAAATGTTGCAGTAAAATACCACAGCTTCGACTTGCCAACACGGCGATTGACCATGATTGCCGGGTGAGTCAGGTCAGGCTGGCAAAGTTCAAAAAAGGCTTTGCATGTTTGCGCCGGGATTCGTATGCTTCGTCGGTTTTCAAATTTGGACACGGGGAGAATACCATGCCAGCCCGGCCGCAGAAAAAGACCAAGCAAAATGATCCCATCCAACGCGAGCTGAAACGCCTGAGTCGCCGCGTTGAACAGGGCTTTCGGAGTCTGACAAGCGGTCAAAAATCTCTGAAGATCAGCCTTCAAAGACTGGAGAAGAGACAAACCAGACTGGAGAAAAGACAAACCAGACTGGAGAAAAGACAAACCAGAC
>JBBIKM010000202.1:0-8847 GCA_037445455.1 bacterium
GATGTAGTAAACCTCACCGGCCAGTCCCTCCTGCAAATAAGCTTTGATGCGCTGCACCGCCGCATCATAGAGAAAGGTATGCCCCACCATCAACACGCGCTGCCGGGACTGCGCCAGTTCCACGAGGGTCTCGCACTCGGGCACGGAAGGCGCCAGCGGCTTTTCCACGAACACATGCAAACCGGCCGCCAGCGCCTGCCGGGCGAGCGCAAAATGCGAATCGGGCGGGGTGGCAATCGCCACGGCTTCGAGTTCCGCGGCCGCAAATACCTCGCGTGCCTCGCGGCAGCAAATCAGCCCGGGATGTCGTTTGGCGACCGCGGCCAGGGCCTGCGGGTTGTGATCGCACACCATCGTGACCTGCGCGCCTTCCGCCTCCAAAAAGTTGCGCAGCAGATGGCGGCCCCAGTAGCCCGCGCCGATTTGCGCCAGGCGAATCATGCTCAGGAGTGCGCGGCGCTGAGCGCGAAGATTTGATTGAGATGATGCTGCAGGTGATACAGATAGTCCCGCATGAGATATTTCAGGCTGATCGGCACGCGCTTTTCCACCGGCCGCCAGGCGATCTCATACAGGTTGTGCTTGCTTCTTCGCTTGCGCAGCGTTTCATCGGGCGTCACCGCGATCACATGCAGCAGGTGCAGGTTGTAGGCCTTCCAGAGCTGGATCAGCAGCGGCCAGGAAGCCTGCTGATACTTTTGCACCTCCACCCACTTGTCCTGATCATAGCTCGGAAACACCAGATCTTCCGAAAGCTGCGCCAGCACGAAACGATGGTGATTGTTGCTGGCGGAATCGATCAGATGGCCGAGCAGTTCCCGTGCCGACCACTTCTCCGGCGCCAGGCGCATCTCACTCTGCGCTTCTGAAATGGCCAGCAGCTTCTTTTCTGCGGACTCGATGGTTTGCCGAAACTCGTTCAAAAAATCTTCATCCATGGCTGAATCTCCTCATTTGATGATGCGATGCCACGCGTGGTGATCTGTATGTGGTGCATGATTACACAGATTCACAAGATTTGCGGGTTGCAAGACCATCCCTGTCCCCCCGATTTCCGCGACAGCGCAGGCTCATTCGTCAGCGTTCCATCCCACGGCCAAAAAGAGTGAATGCGTCTGCACCTCCCGCCGCCCGCCGGCTGCCGGGGCATTCTTCCAGCGGGTCGTCTCCAGCGCCGCTTGCAGCCGCAGATTGCGCCACAACTCATGGCTCGCCTGCAAACGGAAGACGGTGCGCTGTTCCACGATGCCGTCGAGAAAATAAGCCGTTTGCCGGTCGTTCACATGAAACGGCCGGTCAACATCGCCGCCGACGTTGCGATCGGCCGGATTGGCGCCATGCCGGTAGCGCTCCCCCGACACCTGAACCTGCCACCGCCGATTGCCCCAAAAAAGCCATTCCACGTACAGCAGATCGGCATTCGGGCCCGCGCCATGGCCCAGAATTGTGCCATAGTTTTTGTAAACGTTGATCGGAAACGTGTGCGAGTAGACGTACGGCTCGAGGCGAACGTATTCCACGCGCCAGTCGCTGCGCGGCACACCCAGCGGATTCGCCGCATGCACACCGGCCAGCCACGCGACTTTGTTGCCATACCAGTTTTCACCCACGCGCGCCACCGAGAAATCGTCGACAAACCATTCGCCGTAAAGCCGCACGCCGCAGCGCGGACGCACTTCAAAATCGAACCCCAGCGTGGCATTGTCGCGATCGCCGAGATAATGCTCGGCACTGCGGTAAAACATGATGGGATTTAAATACGCCGGTTCCAGGCCGCGCTCGCCGTAGATCACGGTCTCATGCACGCCCAGCCGGCACCACGCCGCCGGTGCGATTTCCAGGCGATGGCCGGCGAGATACTTGTGCGCGAAAATCTGCCGCTGCACCCCGTTCGAGAGATAAGAGGAAACGATCAGCGGCGGATGCTGGCGCAGCGCCGCATGCACATAAGTGAATTGCACCCGCCAGACCTGCATGCTGAGTTTGAGTTGATCATAGGACGTCGCGTAATCACTCAAGGCCAGCGCGCCGGTATGGCCCGGCCCCCAGCGGTTGAAATTCTTGCCGAACGCCACGCTGAAATGCGGCAGCGTGAGATAAAGATATGCCACCGTTTCATCATGATAGACATGCGTGCCGTGGCCGCGCGCGAAGCCATAACGCGGCCAGGCCAGCCGGGACGAGGTGGGATAGCTGCGCGTGCCGTGTTCTTTGGTGTCGCGGCTGCTGAGATGAAATCCGAGATGCCGGCCGAGCGTTCCCCAAAACACGAACCCTCCGGTGTTTTGAAAAACGCGCTCCTGGCGCGCCAGCGTGTCCGGGTCGTTGAACCGGCCATCGCGATAGAAAATCGGATCAAAGAAAAACCGCAAGGCGCCGCTTTCCAGGCTGAGCAAATTGCGGCGGTTGGCATACAGCGGGCCGGGCAGCCAGTCGACCCACTTCGCCTGCAGGGCACGTTGCCGGTCAACACCGGCGCGCACGGCATCCCTGCGGCCGAGACGTTCGACTTCTTCGGAGAATTCAAAGAACGCAAATTCCAGCGCCTCGCGTTCACTGCGATCCAGGCGGTCGCCGTGCGTGAAGTAGGCGGTGAGCAGAGCGCGCGTCATCGCCTCGCGGGTCAGCGGCCGGCTGCCGGTCACACCAACCTCCGCGAAGCCGCGCGTGCGCAACCGGTCGAGCAGGCGATACGACCAGTGCGTCAATGCCACCTCGATGGTCTGCGCCTGCAGCGCCGGCATTGCACTCAAACAAAACAGCACCAACAGCCACAGGTGCCGGCCGCTGCACTGCGGCGCTCGGTCGCCACCGGTGCGCGGCTTGGGCCGTTGCCAGAATTGTTCGATCATGAGATCAAACCACGGCTGGGCCGGGGCCGGCCGGTGCAGGGCATCAAGTCGCCACCTCGCGTGAGGCCTGCGGCTGGCCGGAGCGCCACAGGTTCCGCCATTTCTGCATTTCCGCATCGTGCAGACGCAGACTGCGGACATAATGCCCAATAAATACCGCCAGCACGCTCAGAATGAAAACCACGCCCGTGCCAATCAACAACAGCAGCAGCCGCTTGGGCTGCGAGCGAAACTCCGGCGGCACAGCGCGATCCAGCACTTGCACCGTGGGCGTGTCGCGCGCCTCTTGAATCTTTGCTTGATGATATTGTTGCGTGAGCAATTGCCAAACCGTTTCCTGCACTTTCAACTCACGGGTCAATTCCGCCAGCCGCCGGCCCAATGCCGGCATTTCCGCAAACGGAATCAAGTATTCCGGTTGTGCCGGCGCAGGCTTGCCGGCCTGCAGACGCTGATACTGTTTTTCCAATGCGGCCACCTCGGCTTGCAGCGCAGCGAGCGCGGGGTTGTCCGGCGTCATGCTGCGCCGCATGAGATCGAGCTGAACCTGTTTGGCGATCACACTGCCCTTGAGCGCGCCGGCCTGTTCCATCACCGCACGCATTTGTTCATCCAAACCGATGGCGCCGTAGCGCGTTTGAAACCGGGTCAGACTGTCGGCCAGCACCGCCATTTGCCGCGAGGTGCTTTCCAACTGTGCCTCGATATACCGGCGGGAGTTGCGCGCCGCCGACACGCTTTTTTCCTGATTGACCCGGTCCAACTCCGCTACAAAGGCGTTGGCAATCGCCGCGGCCAGCTCCGGCGATTCCATCTCGACGATGATTTCGATAATGCCCTGCTCGGTGGTCGACAAGGTCGTGCGGCGATAAAGCTTGCGCAGGGCCTTCTCTTCACTTTCGATCTCCCAGAGCTCTGCCAGCGTCTTCCGGGTTGAATCAATCACGATCGGATGATGCAGCACGCCCGCCCCGACGCTGCGGCTGCTCAACACCTCCACGAACAATTCCGAGGTCGAACGCGCTTGCGGCATGGCCAGACGCGCCAACGGCGAATTGTTGAGCAGGCTCAGCCAGTCCTGCTGATCCTGCCTGTCCGGCGGCAGCAGCGTGGCGCGCGCGGAATAGGTGGGCGGCCAAACCAGCCCGAGCACGAGAAAAAAAACCGCGGCCAGCGCGACATTGCGCAGGAGCATGCGGCGCTGTGCCAGCACGATCGCCAGGGCGGTGAAAAGGTCAATCTCAAAGGGGGCGGAATCGCCATGGCCGTTGGCGGAGACGCCGGCAAAGGAGGGTTGTGAGGAATGCTCGGGCATGCAGCAGCTCAAATACGGAGGTGAAAGCTCCACGCGGAATTTTTCAGCTCCCGGCCGGACTCACATGTCCGCGATGGCGTGGCGGCCGTCGCCATCCAGGCGGGCAATCAGCAAAGGAGGCGGCGTCACGGCATGATCGACAATGACAAAACTGCGTTGCGCGCCGGCTGCCATTTCCGCTGTGATTGCCACGGTTGAACTTTGCAGAATCGCCAGGGTTTCGCCTGCGCGCACGGCCTCACCGACTTTCTTGTGCAGCGTGATGCCGGCCAGCGGATCGACCTTCTGATTGACGCTCACGCGGCCGGCGCCCAGCGCCATTGCGAGCTGGCCCAGGCCGCGGGCATCGATCTGCGCAACATGGCCCTGGGCGTTCGCCGTGACTGCCAGAGTGTGCCGGGGCTTGGGATAGCGGCCGGGCTCCTCCACGTATTCCACCTGCCCATGCTGGGCCTTGACGATTTCCACAAATTTCCGCCACGCCGCACCGCTGTCCAGCACACCTTCGAGTTGCCGCATGCCGGCGTGCAGATCAAGGGTCTGCCCTGCCGCTTTCAGCATCGCGGCGCCCAGCGCCAGCGTGACACGGCGCGTATCCCGCGGGCCGCCGCCCTGCAACACCGCGATCGCCTCGCCCACCTCCACCCAATTGCCAATGGTGTTGCCCAGCGGCTGCGACATGTCGGTGAGCAACGCGATGGTGGGCAAATCGAAATGCCGGGCGGTGCGAATCAAGCGCGCCGCCAATTCTTCGGCAGCCGCCGCTTCCGAGAAAATCGCGCCGTTGCCGGTTTTCACATCCAACACCAGTGCGTCGATGCCCTCCGCAAGCTTTTTGCTCAGGATGCTGGCGCAAATCAACGGCATCGAAGGCACGGTGCCGGTGACATCGCGCAGGGCATACAGGCGCCGATCGGCCGGGCAGATGTTCTCGGTTTGTCCGATCAAACACGCGCCCACGCTTGCGGTCAGCCGTTGAAATTCTGCGAGGGAGAGTTGTGTTTGAAAGCCGGGGATGGCTTCGAGTTTGTCGAGCGTGCCACCGGTGTGCGCCAGGCTGCGGCCGGAGATCATCGGCACGGCGATGCCGGCCGCAGCCATCAGCGGTGCGAGGATGAGGGAAACCTTGTCGCCCACGCCGCCGGTGCTGTGCTTGTCAACTTTGGGATGGGCAATGCCGGAATGTCGCAGCACCACGCCGGAGTCGCGCATCAGCCGCGTCAGCGTCACCGTCTCGCGATCATCCATGCCGCGAAAATAGATCGCCATCAGCAGCGCGGACATTTGATAGTCGGGAATCCTGTCATCGAGATAAGCCGCAAGGGCGAACTCGATCTCCTCGTCGGTGAGGGCCAGGCCGTCACGCTTCCTGGCAATGATCTCAACTGCATTCATCTCAGGCGGCCTTTCGGTGTTGGAGAATGGCGATGCTGGCCGAGGCACCCAGGCGCGACGCGCCGGCCGCAATCATTTTGCTGGCGGTCTCATATTCCCGAATGCCGCCCGCGGCTTTCACGCCAAGCTGTTCTCCCACCACGCGCCGCATCAAGGCCACGTCTTCGATCCTGGCGCCGCTCGGGCCGAAGCCCGTGGAGGTTTTCACGAAATGCGCGCCCGCATCGCGCGAGAGCAGGCAGGCTTTGATCTTTTCTTCGTCGCTGAGATAACAGTTCTCCAGAATCACTTTGACATGAGCCGGATGCGCGGCTGCGACGACGGCGTGGATGTCGTGCGTAACAAAATCATACTCCCCGGATTTGAGGCGGCCAATGTTGATCACCATATCGATTTCACAAGCGCCCTGCTCAACGCATTGCTTCGTTTCATGGGCTTTGACCTCGGTGGTGTTCGCGCCGAGCGGGAAGCCAACCACGGTACACACCAGTACTTTCGTGCCGCGCAGCAAATGACTGCAGTACGAAACCCAGGTGGGATTCACGCACACGCTGGCAAACTCGAAGTCCGCGGCTTCCTGGCAAAGCTTTTCGATCTGCGGTCGCGTTGCTTCCGGCTTGAGCAGCGTGTGATCGATGTAGCGTGCCGCGAGTTCCTTCACCGGCGCGATGCCGGGATCCGCGCCGACCCGGCAGGCACCGTGATTCACCATTTGCGAGACCAGCTCGCTCTTGCAATCCGGGCACACCCAGCACCAGTTGCAATGCGGCGTGTGCTGATGCCTGGCCAGCTCTTCAGCGATAAGGCGGTCGATGCGGGCGTTGAGGTTCATCATGAATCACCATTGCGCAGGAAGCGAAGTCCGGGTCGATGGGGTTGCGAAACGCAGTTGGCATGGTCAACGATTCGGAACATCAATGGCGTCAATCACGCCAACGATCACCGCTTGCACGGGAATCTTGGGGTTGTTGAGCAGCAGGCGCGCGCCGCCGCCTTCGCGGTTCACCAGCACCAAATCGTGCGGTCCGGCATCGACTTTATCGACGGCAATCAAGGTTTCACCCTTTTCCGTTTTGCCGTCGAGTTCAACCGGCTGCACCAGCAGCAGCTTGTGACCGCGCAGATGTTCGTTCTTGATGGTGGAGACCACGTCTCCCACAACGCGACAGACGAGCATGGTTTTCTCACGATTCAGACGCGGCCAAAATAATCAGAAAAGCGAGGAAATGCAAATTGAAATTCCGCGTGGCCCCGCTGGCTGGTGTATCCAAGCCCAACTCCGGCACAACAATCTCCGCAAAGGCTTCGACGAGGTTCGGCGAAGCCTCAACCCCTCTGGCGTGTCTCGCGGGATGTCCCCTCTTGCGCGTGCGGCACGACCATAGTGGACTTTGCGACTCACCGCTTGCCTGCAAAGACCTCTGAGAGATGACACGGCTGCTGAAGAAGTGCGGGGCGAGGTTCTGACAAGAACTCCCTACCCGGGCGTTGAAACAACCTCCGGCGCTGGACAAGATTCCTTCCTTCTCAAGATTTGCTGCTGCCTCTTGCAATTTCTGTCACACACTTTGCCAGGGCAAAAAGTTTTGGCCACATTATTTGCACTTGGAGATGAAATTCGCTTGATCCTTTTCGATGCCCGAGGAGCGAAATTGTGGGAAAAAGGCATGGACAACCGATGCGCGGTGGGGAGGGAATTTCCAAGGGAATTGCGATGGCGCTTCTTAATGTACCGTAGTTTGGCAAATTTTCCATTTCTTTGTTAAGAATCGGTTGATTTGATCAGCCGAGCGCGGGACATTTGTCCCGCTGGTTCCGTTTTGAAATGATGAGGCAGACTTCGTCTTTGATGCCAGTCAGAAAGCCACGCAGGGCATGCACCCAATAGCGGGTGGACGAGTCTGAAGCGTTCACGGTTATAGCCTTGAACTCTCGGGGCCTCACATAACGAGCCAGGTGCGAAAGTCGACGGGTTCTTGAAGCACCGCTTTTTCTGAAACGCCGATTGTGTTTGAGCGCACAGATCACATGAAATCCAAAACGGCGACACAGGGCGATGAGCTTTTTGCTCGCATACCAACCGTCAAATAACACATAAACCGGGGTGTTCTCCGGGATTACCGCAGCAAGTTCTTTTAAGAGCTCCTTCACCAGGGTGAGCTTCGACTTGAACGGAAAGCACTCGCCCTTGGCGCGGGCGCGATTCAATTTGCGAACCGTGCTCTGGCGCAAATACAAGGGCAGTGCCAGCGGGACGGATCGCGTGCCGCACGCCAGGTGCATGCCGAGAAAAACCACGCCGTATGCAAACCCCCGACCTTCGGTCGTATCAAAGTGCCACGAGGTCACCTCGAAGTGCATACAGGTTTTGGGGTTGGGGCTTTTGGAATCGTCGATGCTGATCATCAGCGCGTTCGGAATCGGCGCGCCGCGATTGTCTTCCAACACCCAAGGCACGAGAGCGCGCAGCATGGCGTGGCGAAGCTCATGATTGTCTGACGGACCATAGGTGAAGAAGTCGGTGAATGCTGATTGATCGGTGGGGTCCAAGATCAAGTGATTGAGCTTGGCGATGGTTTTCGTGCCCTTACAGGCCAGCAAGGCCTCGACGAAGTTCACGAGGTGTTGCTATTGCGGTTTACTCAAGTTCAACTGGAGCAACAGCAGAAACTTGGTGACTGCCTGCGTCGCCGCGACTATCTTGAAAATGTGGAAATCTCCGGTACTGGATTTCTTAATGACAAAGTATAATACCCGGAAGTTTCCACCTCAAATCTTGAAGAGTCGTTTTTGCCAGACTACAGCACTTTTATCGCCTGGCCGGCCGCAATCTGGAATCCAACGAAAGCTTTGTGCAGACGCATCGCCTGCTGTTGCTGCAAAAAGAATAACGATCGGGATTTCACAAAAGGGAAACTTGGCCATGAGGATTTTATTTCGTTGGTTGCACATCGCGATTGCTCTTTTCCTGCTTGCGTTCACAAGAACAGTTGCTGCGCAGCAAGTTGCAGTCGATGAGACTCAAATCTCCCGTCAACCGCTGCGTGATGGCGAGTTTCAATTGCACGCGGAATTCAAGCTGCCGGATTTTGACCGTGTTCCCATGGAACAGATAAACATCGACTACGCCGTTTTGGAGCTGGGAGTCCTGGTGAAGATGGCAGCAGAGTCAGATTTTGGCGCGCTTGAAATACTCGCTGCCGGAGAAAACAAATCTGCGCCATTGGCGGGGTTGAACTACAATCTCAATCCCGTTACCGCACGAATACGCCAGAACCGCACCGG
>JBBIKM010000202.1:8857-11185 GCA_037445455.1 bacterium
TATCACCCAAATCGTGAGAGTGTGGCTGCACCAGGGCGTGCCGAATCACGGGCTGCTGTTGGTTTCCCATCGCGCGAGAAGTGAAAAGGCGCTGCCGGAAAATCAAGTGGCTTTCCCGCGCGAGCACGCGCCCAAAATCACCATTCACTACACGGTATTGGAGGAGTGACTGACGCGACAAAACAAGCTTTTGCAACACCGACTCACGACGCTGCAAACAAATTAATCAACCCCTGCGTGCCCTGTTCGCCCAACCCCTTTTCCACGGCTTGTTGAAAGAGTTGATGGGTCAGGGCCGTTCCCGGAAATTCCTTGCCCAGGCTTTGCATCCATTCCGTGGCCAGGCGCAAATCCTTGCTCTGCAGACGCATGGTGAATCCCGGCGCAAAATCGTTTTTTAAAATGCGCGGTGCGAGATTGCTCAACATCCAGGAGCCGGCCGCGCCGCCGCTCACCGCTTGCAGTGTGGTTTGCAAATCGAGCCGGGCAAGCCTGGCCAGGCGCAAGCCTTCGGTCATCGCGAGAATGTTCAAAGCGCAGATGACTTGATTCACCAGCTTGGTGCGCTGGCCATTGCCGTTCCTGCCGCAATAGACGATATTCCTGCCCAGCGCAGCAAAAATCGGCTGGCACTTCTCAAAAACCTCCCGCTTGCCGCCGACCATGATCGTCAGGGTGGCGGCTCGGGCGCCCGGCTCGCCTCCACTCACCGGCGCATCGAGCATCTCGCAGCTTGCGGCGCGCAGGCGCTCGGCAAATTTCTCCGTGGCGGCGGGCGAAATCGTGCTCATGTCGATGACGATCTTGCCCACCGCCAGCCCCTTGCTCACCCCGGCCTGGCCGAACAACACTTCTTCCACATCAGGAGTATCCGACACCATCGTAATGATCACCTCGCAGGCGGCGGCCAGCTCCGCCGGCGAACCGGCGGTCTCCGCGCCCTGGTCAACCAGCGCTTTGGTCTTGCTGGCGGTGCGGTTGAATACCGTCAAGCGATAACCCGCCTTGAGCAGATGCTCGGCCATGGGCCGCCCCATAATGCCGAGGCCAATGAATCCAATTTGCATGCTGTTTCCTCCGGTGCAATAAAAAAGCCAATGAGCACGACCTCATTGGCTGGAATCTTGGAACATGATGACCGCGGTCTCGCGGTTTCAGAAAATGATCGACACGCTGAGCCGGTTGAGATTTCCGATTTCGCCGAAGGAAGACATGCCGTAGTCGAACTTGTATTGGCGATAATCGAGTCCCAGGCCGATCGACAGCCCGGCAAAACGGTCGCTGTCAGTGCCGACTTTCTGGTCGCGGCCGAGGGTATTGTAGCCCAGGCGCAAGAAGGCGTTGGGCGAGAGGCTGAATTCGCCGCCGGCGCGGAATTGCAGATTCTCATCGGGATCGCCCACCAGGGTCAGGCTGTACAGCAGCGGCAAATGCGCCAGGCGCTTGGAGACGCCGAACTGAAAAGTCAGCGGCAGGTCTTCCTTGCGGCCGTCAAACGCCTTGCGCACGCGGCCGAGGTTGAAAATGCCCGCGCCGAAACTGAGATTGTCGAACAAGCTGGAATGATAGATCGCGCCGAGATCGAGGGCAACGGCGTCGGAGGAGAAATCCGCCAGCGTCGAGCGAATGTATTTCACATTGCCGCCCAGCAGCAGGCGCTCGGCAGGCGTGCGGGAGTAGCTGAAATACGCGACCAGGTTGTTGGCGCCGAAACTGCCCAGTTCTTCACCGAATTCATTGGTGCGGGTGAAATCACCGTAGTCGGTGTACTGCAGCGCGAAGCCGTAGCTGCCCTGCTTGTGCGGCATGACATAGGCGCCGAAAAAGTCCTGCACATCAAGAATATTGTTGATATAGCCGAAAGTCGCGGCGCGCTGTGACAAGTCCGCCAGACCGGCGGGATTGTAGTAAATGCTGTGCGCATCCTTTGAGACGGAGACAAAACTGGCGGCCATGGCAGCCGGGCGTGCGCCCACCGGCGTGCGCAGAAAAGTATAGCCCGCAGACTGCGCCAAAACCAGGGTGGGGAGCGAGAGAGCGGCAAACAGGGAAAGAAGTTTTCTCATGATGAAATGGTGATCGAAGGGATCGGCGGTTCAAAGGAACGATGCAATGATGTGAAGAACAGAGCTGGTGAGCGGGATCGAACCGCTGACCTGCGCATTACGAGTGCGCCGCTCTACCGGCTGAGCTACACCAGCTTGGCAAAGATCGCAGGCAAAGAACGGTTGGCCAAAACAAAACAGCAAAACCGCGCGGCTTTGCTGTGAGGTCGTGGCCAGGCGCAGAATCGAACTGCGGACACACGGATTTTCAGTCCGTTGCTCT
>JBBIKM010000203.1:0-11184 GCA_037445455.1 bacterium
CAACCGATAGAAACGACCCAACTGATAACAGCCTTTTCATTAGTTGGCCTCAATCTATCTGTTGGTGGAAAGTTGGAATTCTATTTTAGGTTTGAAAAGCTAATCCGCCGAAGGCCGCGTAGCAGAGCGCGGTGGCGAGGCTGGCAACGCTGTTGCGCCGGCCGGTTCCGGCGCGGCCTGCGGCCCCTGCTGCAATTGCCCTTGCAACGCGTTGGCCGCGTCGCGTTTGAACTGCGGCGAGAGCATGACTGTGAGGTGACCGGCGTCGTATTCATGCATGCGCGCGACCGACCAGGCCTGCTGCAGCGCCCGCACGTGCGTGAGGGGGACGATCGCATCGTGCGCCGCAGCAAAAATCTCGAGGCGTTCCGGCGGCAGCAGCGGCCGGTAGCCGAGCGGATCCAGGCGCGCGGTCAGCGCCGCGGTTTGCGGCCGGGACCACTGCGCGCGCTCGAGCTGCGCGCGCAAGTGGTGCCCCAGCACCGAATCCCAGACCAAATCATTGAATGAAGCCGGCGGCATGGCGAGCATGGCAAAATCAAGCCCCGGCTCGCCGCAAATGGTCAGGGCCGCCAGCCACGCGCCCAGGCTGAATCCGAGAATGCCGATCACCGGCGCTGCGTTGGCGCGCAGGTGAAGCGCAAGGCGGCGAACATCCGCGATGGCCTGGCGCGCTGCCTGCCAGGTGAGTTCGAAATTCGCGGTGTAGAAGAGATCGCCGGAAAAGCAACCCGGCGGCGTGCGGCGATGATGATAGGGCAGTTCGAGGAAATAGGCGGAGGCGCCCGCCGCTACAATTGCCTGCAAAAAGGGTCGATACGCCAGTGTCGAGATGCTCATCAACCCGTGCAGCACGATCACCGCCGGCCGGTGGAGCTGGCGTTCCGGGGCAAAGGTACGAACGAACACCGTGTTGTTCTTCGGCCAGGCGGAAACCAGCGCGGAAGGAAAACTCAAATCCTGGCGCCAGAATTGGCCCTGCCGCTGCCAGGCCGTGCCCCGCACTTCTTCACTGCGGCAGGCAGGCACTGGCGAAAACAAGGAGGCAGATTGCGCCGTGCCGGCAGCCGTGGGAGAAAGCGGCGGGAACTTGCGTAGCTGGCGGCGCGCAATGGTCTGCATGCCCAGGCAGAAGAGTTCATCGAGCCAGCGCTCGGCTGGCTGGAGCAGGGAGGAGTTCATGGGTGAGAAAACTGGATTTCACTGCCCCGGCTTGCTCAAGTGCATCAGCCGCCGCAGCAGCGGTACATACAGCGCCGTGGGCAGCGCCTGCGTCAGGTGATACAACAGGCTCATGCGCCGCGGATAGATGTACAACCGCCTGCGCTTCGCCACGGCCGTGATCATCAAGCGCGCGGCTTGCGGCGGTTGCATCAGCCAAAAGCGGTTGGGATTGCCGCGGTTGATGTCCGTGTCCACAAATCCGGGATGAATCATGGTGAATTGGATTTCCGGCAGCTCGACCGCCAGGCTTTCGAGCACATACGCCAGGCTGATCTTGCTCACGCTGTACAAGCCGCGATAGGGCAGGCCGCGCATCGAGGCCGCGGAGCCGATGCCGACAATCACCCCGGCGCGCTGCGGCACCATGATTTCCAGCGCAGCAATGATCGTGTGCAGCGCGCCGTGCAGATTGGTGCCGAGCACCGTGTCCGCGGCCTGCCAGGTCCAGTTGCGGAAGGAAGTATCCAGGCTCACGCCGCTGTTTACCCACGCCGCATCCAGGCGGCCGGCGTGCTGATGAAACGCGCGCACCGCCGCGAAAACCTGCTGCCGCTCGCGCACGTCGCAGCCGCGCAGCCAAAACCTGCTGCCGGTGTGTGCCAGCCTGCCGGCCAGCGCCTGCAACAACTCCACCCGCCGGCTGAGCAATCCGAAGGTGAGGCCCAGGGGGGCAAGGGCCTCGACCACCGCGGCGCCCAGGCCGGAAGAGGCGCCGGTAAGCAACATGGTCTTTCCCGACCAGTAGGATGCCACTGCACGATCCATTTTCCGTTTCCTCCTCTCACACCAACCAGCAACACCGCCAGCAACGTCGATCGCCAGCATCGACCGGCGGCAAGATAGCGACAAATCCCAGCCATGTCAAGCCGCGGACCACGGCGGCTTTCCAGCCAGGCGCGTCGTTTCACCCGGCGGATATTTTCCTTTTTCGAGAAGGATGATTTTGATATAATCCGGTCACGCTCTTCATGAATGATGGCAGTGGCGATGGATTTGTTTTTCACACGACACGTCATGAGTGTTACCGGCAAGGCCTGCACGGTCCTGCCATTGGGAAATCGAGCGCAGCAGCGAGGCAGGATGATGAAACCACAACCGTACGCGGAAGTCAGCGATCGCGCCGGCCAGGGCATGCGCGCCGCCCTCACCGGCGTGCTGGTGAATGCCGGTTTGGCGATTGTGAAGATCATTTCCGGCGTGGCCGGCAATTCCTATGCGCTGATCGCCGACGGCATCGAGTCCACGCTCGACATCTTCAGCACCACGGTGGTGATGAGCGGGCTGAAAATTGCGGCGCGGCCGCCCGATGCCAATCATCCCTTCGGCCACGGCAAAGCCGAGCCGCTGGCCGCGCTGGTGGTGGCGTTGGCCCTGTTGGGCGCGGCGCTCGGCCTGGTGATTCAGAGCATTCGCGAGATTCTCACACCGCATCATTCACCGGCGCCGTTCACGCTGCTGGTGTTGCTGCTGGTGGTGGCGAGCAAGGAGTTGCTCTTTCGTTTTGTCTTTCGGGTGGGCGACGCGATCAAGAGCACGGCGGTGCGCTCGGACGCCTGGCATCATCGTTCCGATGCCATCACCTCGGCGGCGGCATTCATCGGCATTGCAATTGCCCTGTTCGGCGGCCCCGGCTATGAGAGTGCGGATGATTGGGCCGCGCTGCTGGCGTGCGGCATCATTGGCTTCAACGGCGCACGCCTGTTGCGCGAGGCCATCCGCGAAGTCATGGACACCGCGCCCCCGCCCGCGCTGGTGGCAAAAGTCCGCACCTTGAGCAAAACCGTGGCCGGCGTCCTGGATATCGAAAAATGCCGTGTGCGCAAAAGCGGTTTCACTTATCAGGTGGACATTCACGTCATCGTCGATGGCGAGGCCACCGTGCGCCACGGCCACGAAATTGCCCATGAAGTCAAGAGCCACCTGTGCGCCGCCGGCCTGGACATCGTCGATGTCACTGTGCACATTGAGCCGGGCACCGTGGCCGCCGCCGGTTGAGCACCACCCGTCTTTTCTGCCGCCGCCCTCTCCCGCGCGCTGCCGTTGCATGTTTCTCCAAAAGCATCAACGCCCGAGCGCTGCGTCTTGAGCCAGAGCGCGTTACTTTTGCCTTGCGCACGCTGCGGGGCCGCGTGCCCGCAGTTGCGTCATTGCTGAACGACCATGCCTGCAACTTTGTCGAATTCAAAGCACAGGCAGACTGCCCCAACGGCAAGTCGGTAATCATGCGATATCATCAAGCCCCACCGGTGCGCCATTAAGCTGCGGCAGGAATACCGCCTCTTTGGGGAAAGGCATGATGGATTTTGTCGGTTCCCAGGGCGTTGCCCGCGGGCTGTTACCTGCGACGCCGTTGGGGTCAAAGCCGGCCTTCTGAAGAAGATGGAGTGTACTTGACGTTTCGTCCCATTCCACGCCATTCGTCTTCGGGAAGAAAGCCTTGACTTTGCTGGCGGTGCTGTGTAGGTTTGCCCGCGATTCACAGCCGGGGCTGTGGCACTCTCCCGTTGCGTTTGGGTCGAATCAGTGTTTGTCCGGGAATGTTCCAATCGCGGCCGCCGCGAAGTAGCCGAGACTTTGCGCGTCGTGAACACTCAGAGAATTGTGATGCGACGGCCAGGCCATTGCCGGAACCTTTTCTCAGAAGGTCAGAATTTCGGACGGACTCGAATCAGCAAACCTGCACCGCAATCAACCGCCGCCTGCACGCATGCTCAAACGTCCCCAGCAAGCTTTGCACCGATTCTATGAATTGTTTGCCAGCGGCCTGACCGCCGCTGAGATCGAGCGGCTGATCAAGGTTGACACGCGCGGCATGTATGAATTCTACGCGCGCCAGATGCCGCGCGCCCCCGCCGCGCAAAAACCGTTGCGCCGTCTTCTGCTGTTCAGCCGGAATCTCTTTCTCGCCTTTCTGCTGAAGTTGACGCCGGCGCGGCGCCTGCTGTATGCCCTCTCCCTGCTTTTTGTGATCCTGGCCTTTTGGTACCGCGAATTGTCCTGGCTGTTCAACGCCTTTTTGGTGATGAATTTCCTGCTCGCACTCGAGCTGGCGGATAAACTGGTGGCGAAAGACGAGCTGGCCGTCGCGCGCGAGATTCAACTGAGTCTGCTGCCGCGGCACAAGCTGCAGATGAATGGCCTCACCGCGGTGGGTTTCAGCGATGCCGCGCTCAGCGTGGGCGGTGATTACTACGACTTCATCGCCCTGCCGGACGGCGGCTGCCTGGTGGTCATCGGCGATGTGTCCGGTAAGGGCATTTCCGCGGCGCTTTACACCGCCAAGGTGCAAACGCTCCTGCAACTCTGCGCGCGCGAGTCCCAGGACCCCCGCGAATTGATGGTGCGGCTGAACGAACATCTGCTGCGTGAGCTCAAGCGCAGCTACTTTCTCACGCTGGCGATCGTGCGGCTGCAGCCGAACGGGGACATGCAATTTTGCCGGGCCGGCCACACGCCGGCGCTGTGCTTCGAATCCCGGCGCCAGGATTGTTTCTGGCTCAAGCCCAACGGCCTGGCCATTGGCCTGGCACCGGAGCGGAACGCCGCCCGCGAAAACGCCGGCCAGCAGAACAGCGTTTTTCGCGACAACCTGCAAGTCATTCAGACCTCGCTGGCCGCAGGTGATGTGTTGCTGCTTTATACCGACGGGGTGAGCGAGACCTGCAATCCCGACCGCCAGGAGTTTGGCGAAGAACGCCTGCGCCGGGTATTGCTGCACCACCATCACGCCCCAGCCGAGGCCATCCGGGAGGCGCTGTTGCAGGAACTGACGCAGTTTCGGCGCGGCGCCGATATGCGCGATGATACCACCTTTGTCATCATCAAACGCACCGCCTGATTGCCATGTGGCAAACCTTGCGCACCAACCTGCGGCTGTCCTGGCGCCCCAATCTCATGGCCGCGTTGCCGGCCGCGGCGGTGACCACGGTGTTAAGCGCGTGGACCATCGACGGCGTCGGGCACTACGGCGTCTACGCCGGCTTGCTGCTCGGCCACTTCGCCTGCGCGTATGTGCTGCTCGAATTGCTCTGGCTGCCGCTCACCTGGTGCCGCAAGCAGCTTCTCTATCCCCGTTATGCCTTGACCCTCGCGCTCCTCCTCACCCTCGTCCTCACGGCCATTCTGGGTTTGATTTTCCCCTATGAGTTGTTTCGCAAGCTGCTCGTGGCCCGCACCAGTCCGGTGGTGCTGATCGCGGGCGTGGCGATCTTTCATGCGGCCAGCGTTTATGTTTTCCTGCGCAATCTGCGCAACTTGCGTCTCGACACCGCGGTGGTATTGCCGGGCCGGCGGCGCTACCGGCTGCTCAAACGCGCGCTGCGCCGGCTGCAACGCAACCCGCAACAGCGCCGCGCACTCACCGAATTGCCGCTGCGTTCGCATCTGCTGCTGCCGCGCGTGCTGCTCGGCGCCCTGAGTTTTTTCATCGGTCTTTATCTCGTGGTGCTGTTCGAGTGGTGGGCCGTCAACCTCGTCTTTGCGGTCGGCAATGCCGCGCATGCCGGCGAATTGACTTTCGCCGAAGTCGTGCGGCGCTGGCTCAGTTGCGAGGGCGGCAATCCGCTCAACCTCCCCGGCCTGCTGCAGCCTTATCGCTTCCTCACCTTGCCCGGCCGCGTGCTGGAGAGTGAGATTCCGGGCTTGATCGGGGAGCGCCTGCCGTTGATCAGCATCGCGCTCGCCGGCGCGTTCCTGCTGTTTCTCAACGGCATCATGCCGCTGCGTTTGATGAGTCTGATTCTGCCGCCGGTGTGGCACAACGATGCGCTTTATTGCCGCCGCCTGCTGAGCGTGCCCGCGTATGCCAGCCAGTTCTATCTCGCCGTGCTCGCGCAAAACCCCATGTTCACGATCGCCGGCCTGCTGGTGTGGCTCTTTCTCATCGCCATGCCGCTGATTGTCGACCTGGTGGGCAAGCCCATGCTGCTGCATGCGATGGTGGGCGCCGATCAGATTCTGTTTGCCTTCACGCTGCTCGCCGCCTGGGTCAGTCCGCTGGTGTATGCCGGCGTGTACGTCGACCGCACTTTCACGACCTATTTCAACACCAAGCTGGCGAATCTCATTCTCGACATGCGCGGCCATCTGGTGGTCTTCGGCTACGGCCACCTGGGCCAGCGCGTGGTCGATCGCGAGCTGGGGAAAATTCGCCGCCAGGTTGCCGCCGGCCGCCGCGCGCGTTTCGAGAAGATCATCTCGCCCGAGCTGGATCTCGAAGACTTGTGCCCCGCCTTCATGATCGTCGACCGCGATCTGAGCAAGCTGCTGTTTTCCGCGCACAACGATTTTCTCGGCAATTTCGGCGTGGTGGCGGCGCTGGAAGACCGGCGGGAGGAATTCGGCGCCGCGCCCCACCGCCATGACGCCAGCCACCGCCGCCGCATTCTCGTGCCCATCGTGCAGGGCGATGTGACCGAGCCGTTCACCATGTCGCGCGTGAATTTCGAGCGCGCCGGTTTTCTCATCAGCACCGTGTCGCAGGAGGAGCGCATTCGCGAGGTGTTTGACCGCGCCGCCGGCGCCGGCTTGCGTGCGATCATTTGCGTCAGCCGCAGCGATCAGATGGTGAATCTGACCTATAAAGCCACGCGCTTTCCCATCACGTTTGTTTATCCCAAACAAGACAGCGGCGTGGCGCTCGGCCAGCGGCTGGTTGCCGCAGTATTGAAGACGCTGCCGCAATTGCCCGCCGGACGCCGCCATCCGCGCATCCTGGTGGTGGGCTTGAACAAGGCCAATCACTACATGCTGGAGACGCTGTGGCATGCCTGGCCAGGCGCGGACCTTACGCAGAAGGCCGCGCTTTTTTCGCAGATGCTGCGCTTCATCCTCTCCGGCCACGAGTCGGTTCATCCGCTGCCGCGGCCGGCGCCGCACCGCGACGATCCTGCCGGTGTGGTGCCGGCACCTGAGGCCGGCGAGAGGCAAACATTTTTCAACTGGTGGTGGCGCTGCAACTATCTCACCGGCGCGCGCTACTACACCGCGCCGGGCACAGAGCGGCCGCTTTACTTTCCCGTGCCCACCTGCCTGATGCAGAGCAATGAATCCGGCATCCTCGAACACTGCCTGCATGAGTTCCAGCCCGACCTCGTGGTGATCAACGACGATGAAATCGACAAGTCGCACATGTATTTCCTGAAGCTGCTCAACAGTCTGGAGCGCTTCAAATACGGCCGCGCCGGCTATCGCCTGCCGCTGATTCTGATGGGCGGTGCACACGGCGATGACGCCGCCCGCAAAGACATCGGTGACGCCTTTCAATTCTATGAGGCGCTGGCGCGGCTGTATCACGAGCCGCCGGCGGCCGGCCATCCGCGCTATGCCCATTTTCGCCGGCAGCCGCCGCGCCGCCTGCTCGGCGACAGCGCGCAGGATGCCCTCGCCGACACTGAAGAGATCATCTCGGGCATCCGCGATAATTGGGACCTGGCCGCCGAAGTGCCGGTGAGTCTGCTGGCAGGCCGGAACACCGATTCTCATGAACAGGGCTGGGGGGAATCCGTGGAGCTGAATGCCTGCCTGCCCAGTTTGCCCAACGCGCTGCCGGATTTGTGCAGCCGGCTGGCAGGACTCACCTTCGCGCCCACGGCGCAGGCGCCGCTGCACAAAATTCTGCCTGCCGGCGCCACGGAAATCGCGCGGCCCGTGTTTCACTATTTGCGCCATCTCAAACTCGCGGTGGCCGGCCGCGGCTTCGGCTTGAGTGGCTATGCTGATTTGCACAGCAGCACGATCGCTGATTTGCAGCAGGAGCAGGAAGAAGGCAGTCTCTTCGCCGCCCGCGCTTATGCCAGCGACGGCCACGATTATCGCAACGCCCCGGCTGCTCCCGCCGAGTCCGCCAACCTGCCGGTGCCGCGCCTGTTGCAGTTGGCCACCGGCAATCCGCAGCCACAACTCAAGGCCGGTGAATTTCTCGAGCTTCTCCTGGGCGCGCCGGCAGAGCAAGCGGCCGGCCCGAATTTCTGCCCGGGCATGACCAATTGCCCGATCGCTTCCTATCAACATTACATCGTGGCCTCCAATCGTGAGGCCATTGCGGATTGGCGCGCGCACGGTCAAAACCGTGAATTGCAGCATGCGCCCCATTACAGTTGCGGCCGGATCACTGCCCGCGCCGCCGCGCTGCCGCCTTACGCCGAAGCCCTGCCGCGTTATGCCCGTCTCTTCTGCTGCTGCCACACCGAACGCAACGATCCCGGCATGATTGCCCTGGTGCTCAATCTGCTCAATTTCCGGCGGTTTGCGGGACTGCAGAACCGCGGCGACCGCGACTCTCCGGCTGCCGAAGAATGGCTGCTCAACCTCGAATACTTCAAGAATATCACCTGTCACAATCGCCGGTTTGCGCTCAGCCGCTTGTTTGGCGTGCGGCGATACACTCGCGATTTGCTGCGCGACAATCGCTGGTCGCCGGCGGACTATGAACGCCGGCTGCATCAGATTCTGCCGCTCGCACTGCTGCAGATCATGCCGGCCGGCAGTCCTGAAAACGCGGCTGCCTGGTTTGACTACAGCGTGGCGCTCTATCGCCAGCTTTGGCTGATCGCGCCCGGACGCTTTCGTTTTGAGTGGTGGGATCAAGCGCAACGCCGCCGGCAGCGCCATCGCCTGCGCCGCGCCGCCGGAGAGCATCCGATCGTGATTCAGATCAGCAACCGCCAGCATCGCACGCGCCGGCAACTGCGCGAACAAGGCTGCTGCGAGTATTGCCGCGCCCAGGATCCCCAGCTCGAACTCGGCTGCGCCGCGCAACGGCCCTGGCTGGCAGAGTGAGGGGAGAATTTCTTTTTGGCGGAATGATGAGAGGGAGATGGCGGGCAGAGGTGATGGGTGATAGGGGATAGGGGATGGGGGATAGGGGAGAGGGGATAGGGCATTTCCTTTCTCTACAGGCAAATCTTTTCTGCGCGCCAGCCAGCGTCATTCTCGACTCAACCCGCCAAAGCTCAGAAGGTGTCTGCGACTCGATTGTCAGGATTTGCGGGATTGGCTTCAAGATCAGTCCAATCACTTGTCCCTTACCTCGATATGTGCTGCCACTTCCAATATCATCCAGCAAGGATCCCGTGCAGATTTGAGCACGGCGCCAGGCCCGTCTCAAGATTCCTGCAGCATGACCCGCGGGATGACTGACACATATCAAAGCAACAAGACACTGGACGATAACTCGCAAATCCTGCCAATCCGGTTCATCCTGCGCGTGCCGCGCGGTGGGCCTGGCTGTGGCAAAATGATGGGGGACAAAATGATTGCAGGTGGGTGGCGCCTCCTCTCTTGCTGGAACTGAATCCCTCCTTTCTTCATCAACTTCGCAGCCCCACCGCGGCGGCAGGCTGGCCTGACAATCCCGGCGAACAGCCTGACGCTTTCGCCGCTCGCCACTGCCCGGCAAGCGCAATCGTGCGGCAATGACGCTATTCTACCGCAGCAACGTCCGCTTGGTTGGCTCACGCACTTGCATACTTGCGCCATGCTTCTCCTGCACATTCCGTTCATTCTGGTGGTGATCGCCTGCGGCATCGGCATCGCGATTCTGGTGTTGCGCCGCCGGCACTTGCTGGCGCTCAGCCGCCACGCCCGCGAGTTGGCGCACAGCGAGGCCAATCTCCTGGCTTTGATCGAAAATTCCCACGACTCGATCTGGTCGGTGGACCGCGATTATGCCGTGGTCATCCTGAACTCCACCTTCCGCCGGCGCTTCCGCCAGGCGTTCGGCATCGAGTTGCAGAAGGGCATGAACATTCTCGCCACGGTTTCGCCGCCCCTGGCGCAAACCTGGCGGGCGCTCTATGACCGCGCCCTCGCCGGCGAACATTTCACCGTCGAACAACATTACGACTTTGCCGATTCCTCCGTCGATTTCGAAGTTTCCTTCAATCCCATTCTTGGAGCCGACGGCAAAATCACCGGTGTCTCGGTGTTTGGCCGCGACATCACTGAACGCATACGCGCCAAGCAGGCGCTGATGGAGAGCGAAGAACGTTATCGCTGCCTGGTCGATTTCTCTCCCGAGACCGTGATCGTGCACAGTGAAGGCCGCGTTGTCTACGTCAACGATGCCGGCGCCCGGCTCTTTGGCGCTGCCAGCCCGCAAGCGCTGATCGGCCGCCTGCTGCAGGATTACGTGCATCCGGATTCCTGGGAAAAAGTGAAGTCCCGCGTTTATCAAACGCCCGGCGCCGGCCAGGTCGCCGAATTGACTGAGGAAACCCTGGTGCGTCTCGATGGCCGCGTCATCGCCGCCGAAGTCGTGGCGGTGGCCATTACCTACCAGGGCCGTCCCGCCACCCAGGTGCTCATTCGTGACATCACCGGCCGCAAAGCCGCGGAACGGCTGCTTACCGGCCAGAAACACATTCTCGAACTCATTGCGCGCGGCAAGCCTCTGCCCGAGGTCTTGCGTGAGCTGGCGCAGTTTGCCGAAGCAGAAGTGCCGGATGCCCGCTGTGCCGTCATGCGCTATGACACCAAGCGCGCCTGTCTGCAATTTGGCGCCGGACCCAACCTGCCGGCCGCGCTGGCAGCGGCCCTGGACAACCTGCCCATCAACCCGAAACTCAGCGTGTGCGCCGCCGCGGTCTTTCACAAAAAGCAGATCATCTCCGCCGAATTGACTGCTGCTGCCGGCCTCCCCGTACTTCCGCCCGGCACGCCGCCCGCCTCCTCTGCCGCCAACGGCAAGCTTGCGGCCCACGCCTGCTGGTCCACCCCCATACTCACGGCCGGCGGTGAAGTGCTGGGCACGCTGGATTTGTACTTCGCCGTGCCGCGGCCGCCCACCGCCCGCGACTTCGAGTTGATTGAAATCGCCAGCCAGCTCGCCGAGATTGCCCTCGAACGCGAGCGCGCCCAGGAACAATTGCATCAAGCCAAGGAAGTGGCGGAGATTGCCAGCCGCACCAAAGCCAGTTCGTCGCCAACATGAGCCACGAAATCCGCACGCCCATGAACGGC
>JBBIKM010000204.1:0-11053 GCA_037445455.1 bacterium
TGTGTTTCAATCCTTGTTTTGATGGATCATTCCCCCCGACGCTCTGCCTCAACCAATTCCCTGTTTTGTCGCCACTAAACCTCTTTTCCCGCGCCAGCAAATGCCGGTCTTTGCTCCGCCATTTTGTCAGAAAAATACCTTCAATTCTTCCTGCTTGCAGCAATTGCATTGGGTCTATCTCCTAATTCTGTCTCAGCTTGCCGCCGGCTGTCAGGCTACACGCAGATATTCTTGTAGCAGCAATCGATGCAACGGCGCTTGTGCGGCGTGCGCCGCGGCAGGTATCCGGTGCGCGAAATATCCATAATCATCTCCAGAATGTCAATCGCTTTTTTGAAATCTGTCTCCTTCAGTTCCACCGGCAGCACGAAATTCTGGCTGCGGGTGTAGACCAAAAAGCCGCGGTGCACCGGCTTGCCATAATTCTCGCGAATCAACAGGCCGTAGAGCACCAATTGCATCCGGTAACCGGCGTACAGGCGGTCTTTCCACTCGGCAAACTTGTAATCCAGCGGCGCCATGCTGCCGTCGGCCAGCGTCAGTATCTCATCCACCTGGCCGCGCAGATGGTGGCGCGGCGCCGACAGATACACCTCGAACTCGCGCTTGACGACGCCGAGCTTCTGGCGCAGGTAAGCCCGATTGCGCATCTGCTTCTCGCGATGCACCTGCCGGCCCTGCACCACTTTGAAGCGCTTCTCCTGGTGCTCCGGTATGCCCAACACATTCTCGAAATAAGTATAGCGCGGGCAAAACAGGTACTCCAGCACTTCGGAAGGGGTGACGGTGACAGTCTCAACGGTTGGGAATTCCATGGGCATAAAGTGTGATTGCGGATCTCGGATTGTGGCGCACGCCTCGTTGCAAGGCGAGCCGCCAGCAACTAAAGAAACAATTCTCGAATTTCATTGGTGATGAGCTTCTTGTCAAAGGCCTCGCCCAGCAGCCGCACCTTGGCAAAATCTTCCTTGCACATGGGGAAGATGTACACGCGGTCGGTTTCCTCGTCGATGAGCGATTTGATTTTCAAGCCCAGCTCGTCAATTTCGTTGGCATTCAAGTCGCCGAGAAAGACTGAATATTGCACGCGCATGATGCCGGCGCGCTGGCAGGCTTTGGCCACCATGTTGCGTGGCTTGTCTTTGACGATGTCGTAGATGACCCAAGTCAACATTTCAGTAATCAGTAACCAGTAATCAGTGATCAGTAATCAGTAATCAGTAATCAGTAATCAGTGAACTGATCACTGTTCACTGATTACTGCTAACTATTCACTTTCCGGTTCGCGTTCCAAATCAATTTTGAGCAGCTCCTGCGCAAACGCCTGGCAATCCAACTGGATGATGTTGCGCCGGGTGATGTTGCGGCCTTTGTGGCGGATGGCGGTGTCCAGGCGCTCGTTGAATGCGGCGATGACCACCTGCTTGCCTTCCTTGTTGAGCGTCATGCCGTTTTGAATTTTATCGAACATCTCCTTTTTCACCTGGCGCTGGCTGAAGAGATAAACGGTGGTTTCTTCGGCCCAGATGCGATAGGGCTCGATGAGGTCGAAGACCAGCGATTTCTTGTTGTAATTGTCGGCATGAAAAAAGCCGAGATAAGGCTCCAGTCCCGAGAGCATGCAGGCGCGCTCGACCAGGCCGTAGAGTACGCCGTAGCAGTAGTTGAGGATGCAGTTGAACTCGTCTTTGGCAGGCTGGCGCGAGCGGCCACTAAAGGGGAACTGCTCCGGTTGCACGAAGCTGAGGGCTTCGAAGTAAATGCGGCCGGCGGTGCCTTCGAGGCCGCGCAGGGTGTCGGGAGCCGAGGGCAAAGAGTTGGAGGCGTTCTCCGGCGCGCTTTCTTTCCTGGTTTCAAGGTCTTTCAGCTTGTCGCGAATGATTTGGATTTGGCTGAGGTAAACGCCGAGCTGTTGCTGTTTGGCCGGGCGCTTGTTGGCGAGGGTGGTGAGAAATTCGATTTGGTTGTCGAGCTTTTGCTGCACCCAGCGCAGGGCATAGCCGAGGCCTTCGGCGCTGGTGCTGGCAACAAGCTGGCCGCGGCGAATGCGGGTGGTGGAGCCGAGCTTGGCGTGCCAAAGCCGCCCAAACGGCGCGCCGAATTTGTCGAGGAAGACGACGTCGATGTTGTTTTCGACGGCGAGTTGGAGGGCGGCGGAGCTGAGCTTGACCGCGGAGCTGATGAGGATGCTCTCGACTTTTTTGGGGGAGATGAGCTTGCTTTCGTCATCGACTTTGATGTGAAAGCAGCCGTCGCGGATGCGCAGGTAAGCGCCGGGGGTGTTGAGGACGAGTTGCATCGCAGATTGAGATGGTGGACTGATTCACTGTTCCAGCGAATAGAAACAAGCCAACGGATTATTCGTCTTCGGTCGTTTCATCCCATCCAGGTTTCGGTCCTTGCATTGAGTGCGCCCTATTCCCGACTCCAAAATTCTATTACCAATCATGTGTGGCAATTGCACGGCGTGCTGGGAGAAGCTTTCTGATTCAAAAGAACAGCCTGCAATCCTTCATGAGACGCCAGGAGGTGATGCCCTCTGAAGCTGTCGCGTCGCCGGTGGTTGAAGCTTGCGCAGGCGCGCTGCGGGCTTTACGGGGCAGGGTCGACACTGCCCCTTTGTTTCTCTTTCACCAGCCAGCCATACCCGTGGCTCACCTTTGCCCCGATCGCCAGATCTTCGGGCAAAATGAGGTTGGTGGCAAACGCGCCGAAAAAGCCGAGGAGTTCCTGTTCTTTGTAACGGCACCAGAGCGTGCGCTGCAGATCGAATTGGGCCTGCACCCGCTCTTTTAAAAAAACACCAAGGCCTTTGGCGGCGGAAAGCAGATTGCCAACCAGCAGGCGATTGCGCTCAACCGTTTGTTCTTCCGGCGAAAGGTCGAGGTATTTTTCGTAATTGCGCTGGCTCAACGGCAGCCATGGTGAACAAAAGCGATAACGCTGAAGGCTCGCATTAAAGGCAAAGCGTTCCATCTTGCAGGAGAAATCCGCATCCCTCACGCGCACGGCGGTTGCGCCGAGGCGCAGCTCGAGGCCGAACCAGGGCAGGGTGAGCAGCTCCATCGCGCCCTGATGAAAGCCCACAATGACGCCCTTGCCCGCGCGCCAGCGGTATTGGATGAGCGGATAGCGATAGATGAACTTGTCATCCTGATGCTGATGAAACAGCGGGTTGCCGGGAAATTGCGTGGCCAAAGCGCCGCGCAATTCCATCGCGTGGTTGCTGCCGGGCGGCGGCGTTTCCCACGTCAGTTCGACGCGAATGACCGGAATTTCTTTGGCGCTCACAGAATCAGGCTGCCTTTCTTTGGTGGAATCAACGTCGGTTCGAGGCATATGCCTTTTCTCCTTTCGTAAAATTGGGGACGAAGAATGTAAAGCTCGCCGATTTGGTCGGCATAATCCTCGGGGTCAAAATCGGGCCGGGCATAAACGGCGACGCGTACCGCGGCGAGGCGAGCGGCCAGCTTGCGCCAGGCGCGCCGGCGCTCCCAACGGTCCGGAATGTTCTTTGGGTTGATTTTCCGGATTTCGTCCAACAGCCCCTCATCGAGATGCGCCACGATGAATTCATGCTGCAGCAGTTGCCTGCCACGCAGCAACTCGCGAATCGGTTCCAATTCCTCCCAATTGGCAAATTTTTCCAACTGGCTTTTGCCGAGGTTCTTTTTGGCTTTGAGGCCGTCGAAGTAGATGGCGCACACCTGGCGCACTTCTTCCTCCAACACTTCGGTTTTTCCTGCGAGCGCTGCCAGGGTTTGCTCGAGATGAATCTCATCGTAAATCATGCGGTCATAAGCGACGCCGCGCTCGTCGATAAAATGGCGGATTTCGACTTCGGCGCGTGGCCGGCGGCCGTTGCGGTTGCAGCGTCCGGCAATTTGCACCAGGCTGTCCAGCGGCGCAAAGTCGCGCAGCACAAATTCCATGTCGATGTCAACGCCGGCTTCGATGCACTGGGTCGAAACGACGCAGCAGGGTTCGCCGCGGCGAATTTCTTCGATTTGCTCCAGCCGGTCGCCGGGGGTGACGTCGGCGCTGATGAAATAGAGCGGCGCGAAACCGGCGGTTTCCAAACAATCGCGCACGGCCCGCGCCGAGCGCCGGGTGTTGAAGGTCAACAAAATGCGCTGCTCCGGCCGGCCCGCCAGATAATCCGGCAGTTCCGCGAGGAAATCCTCCAGCGGCTGCGGCTTACGATGGTTCAGGATCAAACGATAGCGGCCAAATTCGCGAAAGTAGTTTTCCGGTTGGGGCACAAGCTCGACGGCGTCATTGAGAAATCCGGGCTGGGTGGCGGACATGGCGAGCACGCGGGTGTTGCCTAAGCTTTCCAATTCGGCCAGGGTTTTGTCGAGCAGCTCCCACAAGATGCAGGGCAGGGTTTGCACTTCGTCCATGATCACCAGCGCATCGCAGAGATTGTGGAAGCGCATTTGGTGTTTGCCCTTGGGGCTGAAGAGCGCCAGCAAAAATTGGTCGAAGGTGGTGACGATGATCTCCGAGCGCCAGGTGTCGAGAAAGAAGTCCGCGGTGCTGCCGTCGCTTTCGCTGTCGTATTCCCGGTCGGCGAGCGAATGAAAGGGCAGCATGGTGGCGGTTTCGACTTCGCCATTGTCCTCGCGGTTTGGCAGGAAGGCGCGATAGACGTTTTCGGTTTGATCGAGAATGGAGAGAAAGGGCAAAACCAGAATGATTTTCGGCGGCGTGCCGGCGGGGATTTGCTCGCGCACGGTCAACGCCCAGCGGCCGGCTGCGAGGGTTTTGCCAAGGCCGGTCGGCAGCGTGATGGTGAAGCGCGTCTGGTTTTGATTCTGGCTGGAAATTGCCAGCACTTCATTTTGCGCCTGTTGGCGCATTGCATTGAGCGGGGTATCGGCCAGGCCGCGAATGTAACGGTGAATCAGTTCGGAGCTGAGCGTGCTCTGTTGGGGCGTTAAATATTTCGCCGGCTCTTTCACGGCCAGCAACGCTTTGTCCGCCTCGAGGAGAATGGAGAAGAGCAATTGCGCTTCCAATCGAAAACGCAGTCTGGCGGGCAGATTCAAGTCATCGAGAAATTCCCAACAGGTTTCGAGATGATCTTGCGCTTTCGCCCACGGACGAGGGGGTAATTTCAGGTTGGTCAGGTGCAAGCCGGTTGCTGCTTCCAAGGCGGCAAGATCGAGCCTGGCCAGTTGCATTTCCAGGACCGCGGCGATCTCGTCATCGGCAAAGCGGCCGATGCTGTCGTCGCGCAGAAAGAGGCGGCTGTGATGGCCGAGCGCCGCGACAATGGCGACGATGGTTTCTGCGGCTGGCCAGTCTTCGACTTTTGCGAGCAGCGTTCCCAAGAGGCCGGAGAGCGGCGTGTGCGCCTTGTCCTGCTTGCGGCCGCGGTAGTGCTGCGGGTCGGCGATGTATTGCTGAAATTGGGCGCTGCCCTTGCCGAGATCGTGAATTTGCACAATGCGACGCATTTGCCGGCAGCGCTCGGCGGTGGCAATGGCGGCGGAGTGCCGCGCCCAAATGGCCTCGACGGCGGCCTGCACCTGCGCGAGATGCTCGTCGAGATGGAGATGCGGATGAGAACGAAGGCGGGGAGGCATAATGATGTCTATTGGTTCAAATGGTTTTGAATTACGATGTCATTCGTCCTTCCGGACCATGGGTTGTTATTTGGGGCTCGTATTCCCAGAAATGAATTTCCGGGCCAAGCTCAAATGTCCCTTTGGGACAGGGGCATGTTGAAAGATGGCCTATGATTGATGGGAATTGTCGTATTATCGCCCATCGCGTTCCGGAGGAACGACATGAAATTCGCCCACCAATTCATTGGTGGGAGGGCGTATCCATTCCCCTGCCGGGCCCCGTTGGGCACGAATGAAAATGGCGCTCAGCCCCAGACATAACGCTCGTCGTATTCGATACCATGCTTGCGCAAGATGGCCAGGTATTCCTCCTCAAACGATTGCTTGCGATGATGGTCCTTTTGATTGTTGATGTAGGCAATGGTGTCATCGATATGCGAAATGCTGATGCTAAAAGCGCCGTAACCCTCCTGCCATTCAAAATCTCGATGAGCAGGAAAGGTTTCGGAAACCCATTTCGATGAACCGCCCTTGATCAGTTGAATGGCCTTGGCCACGGAAAGAGTGGAGGGCAACGCCAGGAGCAGGTGGACATGATCTTCGATGCCGCCAATGGCCAGGGCGATCATCTTGTTTTCTCTCGCAATGCCGCCCATGTATGGCCACAGGCGTTGCTCCAATTCCGGCGTGATGATCTTTTGGCGGTTTTTGGTGCTGAAGATGTAATGGATTTTGAGACTGACGTAGGAATGGGCCATGGGTCGGGTCTCCCTGGTTAGAGGTGTTTTTCTTCCGTCCCTGCGGGACTCGCAAGGCGCATGCGGATCTTCCCAGAGATGAATCTCTGGGCTAATTTCTTCCCAGAGATGAATCTCTGGGCTAATTTCAAATGTCCCTTCGGGACATGGGCGCTTCCGTCCCTGCGGGACTCGCGAGGTGCATGTGGATCTTCCCAGAGATGAATCTCTGGGCTAATTTCTTCCCAGAGATGAATCTCTGGGCTAATTTCAATTGTCCCTTTGGGACATGGGCGCTTCCGTCCCTGCGGGACTCGCGAGGCGCATGTGGATCATCCCAGAGATGAATCTCTGGGCTAATTTCAAATGTCCCTTCGGGACATGGGCGCGTTTGAAAAATGCCCGTTGATTCATTTGGGGGGAGATGTGCCTCCACCGCAGCCCGTCCCGACGGGACGGCCCGAGATTAGCCCACCAATTGATTGGTGGGAAACAGATTGCAAAGCCACCTCATGAGTCCCGCCAGGGACGAATGAAACCCGACCTTGATCCCGCCACCAACGCTTGCTGCGAGATTACATAAACATGATGGCTTTCTCTTCCACCTCCCACGCGGCGTTGGTGCGAACCGGAATGGGTTTGCCGTCGCGCTCAATGAAATAGGCGGCGTGACGGAACACGCGACCGGGCGTCACCTCGCGCGGCAGGCGGAGATGTCGCACGGCAAGCTGGTTGTTGAACACGCCGGCGCTGTCCAGTTGTGCCGCGGCTTCAGGAACCACCGTGGCAATGCGATAAACCGCTTCCGGCAGGGCGCGGGCGTCGAATGTGCCCACCCAATTGAGATTGGCGAGCATTTCACTCAAGCCCATGCAGGGCGAGAAATGCCAGCGCCGCCGGCGCAGGCGCTCGTCAAGCTCCGCGGCGTAAGTGGCAGGCAGCGCCGCATAAACCACAAAGCGCGGTTGAAAGAGCCACTCTTGCGCAATCAAGGTGGCTTTCTCCGGGGTGTCGCTGCCCTTTTGGCCGGCCTTCACCGTCCATGGCAAAGCCGCCGGCGGATCCTTGCGCAACTTGGCGGTGTGCCAATGCGTGACGGGAATTTTCCCGGCCAATGCGATTTGCGCTTCGGCGAGCGCGACTTGCGCCGCATCCTTTTCCAATCCGAGTATGGCGCCCAGCAAGCCCAGCAAGGCCGTGCGGGGCGGCACGGGATAGCTGGGCGCACTGGCATTGGCCTCGGCGCGCAAGAAGTGCCCGAACCTGGCGGTGAATTCAAAAACTGTGAGTTGCATGATCACCTCATTTTTGCGCGTCGGCATCAATGGCATATAATTGCCAACTGCCCGGAATGCCGGCGTTTTCAGCGAAACTCACATCGGGCGAAACGCAGTAGCGAATGCGTTCGATCTTGTTGACATGCTCGGCGAGACGGTTCGTGAGCAAGGAAAGATCGAGGCGATAATCCGCCGGCGAGCTCCACTCTTCTTCTTTCCTGCCATTTGCCGCCTGCAATTTGACATAGTCCGTGAGATTGCCAAATTGAAATTCCTCGCCGGTTTTGTATTCCACCGAGACCAGCAGGCGGGGCACCTGGCCGACTTTGGTGCGCGTGTTGCCGGCGGCGCGCACGCCTTTCCACGTCGCCACGAGCAAGTCTTCGTAATCGCCATCGGTCATGCGGGAGAGTTTGGCCGAGTGTTCATTGGCCACGCCGCAGAAGCCAATCAACGCGTAGCGCAGGCCGAAGTAGGTGGTGAAAGTGCCCTGGGTTATTCCCTCGGCGCGGGCAAAAACGCTGGTGCCGTGAATGTCCACTTCCTGGGCGCGGTGCAAAACTTCGCCGTGGTTGATTTGCGTGGCACCGGTGAGGGTTTTCGGCTCCGGCTTGGGTTCCCAGCCTTCCTGCTTTTTAAATGCCAGCGAGCTGCCAAACAACCGGGCGTCGATGAAGGAATCGAGCAAAATATCAACCAATTCCTGGCCGTCGGCTTTGGGCTTGTTGATGCTTTCAAGATAGGCGGCCACGCGGCCGGTGAGGTTGGTGGTGCGGCCTTCGATGGAATCCACCAAAATTTCCCGGCCCTGCATTTTGAAGAAATCGCGGATGAAACGCTTCAACCGCACGTCGGTGACATAATGCGTGCCGTCCGGCAAGACGCGGGGGCGATTCTCATCCGGGTCGCCGTTGGGATTGCCCATTTTGATGTCATAAAGAAAGAGAAATTCGCGGCGGCCGCGAAGGGTGGGCGTTGCCGCTGCGATCGATTGGGGAGAATCTGCTTTCTTGGCCATGGTTTTGCTCCTTTGGATTGGCAAATGGATGTTGATCAACTGCGTGATTCAGGTGACAGAGAAATGAACGGCAGAAAACATGATCCGCAAGTGGATCGGATTTGTGATGATGCCGCACCGTGGCATGGTTGAGGTCTGTTCCATTTGATTGCCATTGACTTCCCCGGTGTGATGTCAAAGGCAGTCTTTCCGTCTCTCGTTTTCTGCTCTGGCTCTAAAAATCCGGCCTATTCCTCTTCTTCGCTCTTCTTGGGAAGGATTTCTGAAGCAAGAGATTGGCCGAGCAGCAAGTAATAGCAAGTTTGGGTTTCATTGAGATCGATCTGGTCGCCCAGCCTGGCTCCGAGCTGCGCGACTTCGTGCAACAGTTCACGCACTTGGGCGCTGCGCTCGGTGCCATAAGCCAGAAGTTTTTCACGCACTTTGACGTAGAACTCCGGCAGGTCGCGGCCGGACAAGGTCAAGCGTTTGAGCCAGGTCAACGCATTGCTGCTGACGTTGACGCCGCGGCCGCCTTGCACGGCGAGCAGCTTGCCATAAACGATGCCCAACAAAAATGCAAAAGCCTTCTCGCGGCTGTTGATGCCGCTCTCCGGCCCGAAATAAGGTTTGAGCTTCTCGAGCTGAGGTTGGTACCATTCCTGTTCTGGCATGGGAAATACCTCCGTGGTTTGAAAATAAAAAAGCAATTTGGCCAGATGGCGCAGCCAACTGGCTAGAGTCAGATAACCTTTGTATTCTTCAGTTTCATGTTGCAAACCATAAGTATTGTTGTTGACGGCAATTTCATCGAGATAACAACGCGCGGTGATAAGCAGCTCTTCATCAAAACGTGCTCGCGATAAAGCATGGCCATGATAGAGTGCGGCAAGCAAATTCCGCTTGAGTTGAAAGAGTCGTTCACTGTCGTTGAGCGAAGCATTCTTCCTGCCGCCGGGACGCCTGAAAATATCAGCCAGAATTTGCATCCCCAGAGTATAATTGAGATGTTCAAGGGTCGGGAAAAGCGGATGGCGCTTGCGATTGAACTCGCGATTGATTTGGGAAAGCCTGCCCAGTCGCGAGGGAAGAATATCGGTAATGGCACCATGCACGTCTTCAATGTTCTGCCCGAATTTGGCCCAAATCAAGGTGAGTGAAGTTACGCCGGCATGATCGGGCGCTTCTGCGATCATGTCCAAAAGGCGCTCTTCCCGTCTTTCGACGCCTTGACCGAGCGCTGTCATGTAATCTTTCATCTTTCGCATAAAGCTTTGCCGCCGCTCTCCGGTGAAGCCGGTGCTGGGAAGCAACAACGCCTTGCTGCCCGCAACGTAGCAATAAAACTGCGGGGCAACGTGATTTTTGTAAATGTAGAGCAAATCGGCGCAATCCACACAGAGGGCAAAGCTTTTCCAGGAATTGTCCGTGTCCACGCCGGGGAAGGCGCCGGCGCGATCAACGTTCATGAGATTCAAGCCGGCGCCCTTGACGGCGTTGGCAAAAACGGTGGTGTCATGAAGCTGGCAAAGGGCACACTCACTTTTCTCGCGCGGCGGCGCTTCGCGTGTCGCATATTTGTTCATTGCCAGATTGTTGGCCAAATATTCTGCGTATTCATGCACCTCGCCCGGCCATCGGCCCTTGTCATCCGCAACCGCCAGAAATACGGTTTGTCGCTCTTCGATAATCTGGACGGCAGCGGCCAGAACGTCCGCATACTTTCTGCCCCTGCCGGTTGTCACAATCTCGCCGCCCGGCAGCTTGAGTTTCGGACGCGCGAGAATTTCGCAGATGTTTTGGAAATAGCGTTGCCACGGTGTTTTCTCCTGCGCCAACTCTGCGAAGGCTTTGCGCGAGCTTTGCAGGTGGCTCTCGGAAGGGCCGGGCTCGTTTCCTTGAAAAGTGCGTTTGAAAACCGGGCCAATGGCCGGCGACCGTGCGCCTGCCGGCTTGACAAAAGGCAGCCGCGGCAATCTTTCTTCATCCAGCTCAAAAGCTTCAAGCCGGACAAGGTCATGCTCCTTTTTGTCCGGAATCAGCAGATAAGCCCGTTTGATTTTTTCGGAAGCTTCGACGAGATAACGATTGAGGGCCGGGGTGCGGTGCAAACGCGGCATGCCTGCCGGGGACAAATCACCAACAGCAAACAATTCGCCACCCAGTTCCTCCGACAAAAAGTCTTGTGCCAGGGCACGCATGTCTTCAAGCATATTCGTGCTCCTATTTTAGTTGAAAGATTTTTTATAAATGTCGCTACCACCCCTGACAACTGCTGTCAGTCGATTTTCTTGGTATGACACCCGCCTACAATTGAAATCGCAGGCGTAAAGGTGGAAGCCGTCTGAAGACGGCTCATCACCCAAGGGATTCAGTCACCTTATGAGTTTTGACGTTCAAGTTCGGTAACGTTCTTCAGCCTGAACTCATCCCCCCCCGGCCCATAGGTGTCAAGTTAAGGGTTTTTGC